>JBCBCF010000167.1:0-9728 GCA_038530905.1 Acidobacteriota bacterium | reverse complement strand
CCGCGCGGGGGGTTCGAGGCGGGTGGCGGTGGCAGCGTCATCCTCGAGACGCCGGAGGACAGGCAGCAGCCGACGCTCCATCGAACCGATGGCGCCGTTGTAGGCCTCGACCGAGCCGCCGAGGTGGTCGCCGAGCCGGCGCAGATGGTCGACGAACGGCCCGAGCCGCGCGTGCAGCTCACGGCCGGTGTCGGCGATGCGCGCCGCGCCTTCGGCGAGGCGATGCTGGCGCCAGCCGAGGGCGACCGACTTGAGCAGCGCCAGAAGCGTCACCGGCGTTGCCGGCAGAACCCGCCGGGCAACGGCATGGTCGAAGAAGTCGGGATCCCGTTCGAAGGCGGCGGCGAGGGCACCGTCGTGCGGCAGGAACATCACGACGAAGTCCGGGGCACCCTCGAGCTCGCGCCAATACTCTTTGGCCGCCAGCTCGAGCATGCGGCGGCGCAGGGCGCGCGCGTGGGCGTCGAGGATCCCTCGGCGCTCCGCGGCATCGTCCGCGCCGGCCAGTCGCAGGTAGTCCCCGAGCGGGGTCTTGGCGTCGATTGGCAGGCAGCCGCCGTCGGCCAGACGCACGACAAGATCGGGCCGCGTGCCGGAACGGCCCGCTGCTTGTTCGACGAAATCGACGTTCGGCGCCATGCCCGCCATCTCGACCAGCCGCCGCAGCTGGACCTCCCCCCAGCGGCCGCGAGCGCCCGGCGCGCCGAGCGCTCGACGAAGCCCCTGGGCCTCCTCGCGCAGGAGCCGGTGCGCGTCGCGCAGCAGCTCGATTTCGCGCAAGAGACCATCGTAGGCGCCGCGGCGCGTGGTCTCGAGCCCACGGACCTGGCGGTCGAGCTCGGCGAGCGTCCGAGACATCGGGGAGAGGAGCCGGTCGAGTCGCTCGTCGGTGCGGCGGGTCGCGTCGTCCCGACTCTGCTCCAGCACTTCCGCAGCGACGCCTCGGAACCGCTCGTGCATCTCGGCTTGGCGCCGCTCGGTCCAGGCCAGCTTCTCGACCGCGGCGTCGTGCCGCGCGCGCTCTTCGGCCAGCGTCAGACGCAGGGCGTGGGCCTCGCGGCGCGCGCGGCGGCTGCGCCGCGCGCCGATCAGCCAGCCGAAGGCGAGGGCGACCGCGGCGAGCACGGCAGCGGGCGCGAGTGTCGAAGACTCGAAGAGAAGCGGTAAAGAGGCGGTAGGCACGCTCGCATCATAGCGCGAGGGCCTTTGTTCATGGAGGTTTGGAGGAAGCTGCCTCCAATAAGACGGAGCCGGCCCGCCACGTCCACACGATGTTTCAGTGACGAACCGGCTCGACGCCTTTTCTACTCCCGCCAGCAGTCGAGGCGCCCGGGGGTCGCGTGCGGCGGATGCCGCGTCTCGCCCCGCGATGGATGGAAGCTATCGGGCCGCTCGGCCCGCCGCGCGCGTCGCGGGATCAGCCGTCCGTTCCCCGGGACGAAGCGGTGCCACGGCGGCGTCGGCCGGAGCCCGCGAGGTGGTCTCGAAGGGCAGCTCGATATAGACCTCGAGACCACCGAGTGCCGCGTCGCGCAGCTCGAGCCGCGCGTCGTCGCCGTAGAGCTGCTCGAGGCGCGCGCGGGTGTTGCCGAGGCCGACCCCCTCTCGCTCGGGGGTCGAGCGCCGCGGTCCGAGCCCCGGACCGTCGTCGGCGAGTCGCAGCTCGAGGCGATCGAAATGGCGCCGGGCGGCGATTTCGAGTCGCCCCGCCGCCGACATCGAAGCGAAGCCGTGCTTGAAGGCGTTCTCAGCCAGCGGCTGGAGGACGAGCCGCGGCACCATCGCGTCGAGGCAGTCGCGCGGGATGTCGATGTTCACCTGCAGCCGATCCCGAAAGCGGATCTTCTCGATCGCGAGATAGCGTTCGAGAAAGTCGAGCTCGTGGCGCAGCGGCACGAGGTGGCGATCGTCGGTTTCGAGCGACAGGCGCAAGAAGCTCGACAGCTCGGCGATCATCTTGTCGGCTGCTTCGACATCGCGATGCATGAGCGCCGAGACGGCGTTCAGCGTGTTGAAGAGAAAGTGCGGATGGAGCTGCATCTTGAGCATGTCGAGCCGCGCGGAGACCAGCTGCGCCTCGAGGCGCGAGCCCTTCAGCTCTCGCTCGCGCAGCTCGTCGTAGTAGCGGAACGCGTGAATCACCGCAGCGATCGATAGGCAGGTCAGCGCGTGGTACTCGATGCCCCAATAGATCATCCGCTGCCAGTCGGCGAAGGTGACGTCGCGGGCCGTGCCGCCGCGCGCGACCAAGAACCCCGTCACGATCAGGTGGCGCTTGAGCATCTCGAGCACCGCGTAGAGAAGCGTCGTGGCACCGATGCCAAGCAGGTTGATCGCCAGATTCGGCCACACGGTCTGGCGCGCCAGCGGGGCGCGCCGCGCGAGCAGCCACAGAAGCGGCGTCAGCAACCCCCAGAGCGGCCAGCGGAGCAGCTCAGAAAGGGCATAACTCCAGGCAACCTCGCCGCCTCCGAGTGCCGGCTGCAAGAGAATCGGCGCTGCGAAAAGAAGGCCGAGGACCGCCCAGGCGGCCCAATAGGCGCCGGAGCGCAGCCAGGGGAGCCCCTGCGACCCACGGCCTGAGGCCGCCATCGACGTCGAACGGAGGCTCACGCAGGCTCAGGCGCGCAGCGCCGGCCAGAAGACGCTCGGCAGCCGGCCCGGCGACGGCTCGCTTTCGAATTCCGTGATGCTTCGGGCCAGATCCGTGACGGTGCGATGGCTGGCGAACCAGGGCGGTTTCGGCGTCATGCGAAACGGCGCCCGCACCACCGCCTTCTCGACGTTCTCGAGCATCAACGTGTTGTGCACGAAGCCGGTGCCGCTCTGGATGTCGTCGAGCGTGTGGCCGGGATAGGCGCCCCAAGGCGTCGATACCAGCCCGTAGCCGACCGCCGCCCAGCAGTTGACCGCCACCGTGCCGTAGCGCAGCCGAGCGACGGCGCTTTCGAAGGCGGCGGCCACCCGTCGGTCGGCGAGCGAGAGCGGATGCACGAGGATCGTGGCGTTGAGCGTGCCCCACAGCCGCTGGTTGCAAAAGTCCACGGCCCGCTCGAGGAATTGCTCGACGCTCGGCGCGTCGAGCGCGGTCTCGGCGATGACGCCGCAGAACGCCTCGCGGCGAAAGCAGATCTCGTTGTCCGTCTGCGGCGACACGTCGGCGATGAGCGTCCATGGCAGCTCGCCGTTCCCCGCCTCGCCGAAGGTTTCGGCGTCGGGATGGGCGGCGACGAAGTCGGCATGCCGCTCGGCGGCGCCCGGATAGTAGGCGCGACGGGTCGGCGTCGCCGCGAGATGGTGGCGCACTGCGTCGAGCAGGGTGTCGCGGTGCTCCCAGCCGGCGTGCTGCACCAAAACGCGCGCCGCGTTGCAGTTGAAGCCGGCGTTGTTGACCAACATCGACGCCAGGTTCTCGCCCTGCCAGTCGAGGTCGTCGGGCGACCATGGTCCCGGCACCACGATGACCGGCGACACGTTGCCCAACTCGCTCGAGATGGGCTTCGGATTGCGTCGCGTGCCGGCCGCCTTGTTGCGTCGTCCCTCCTCGCCCGGGCCGAACACGATCGCCTCGACCGTTGCGTCGGAGCCCGTGACGTGAATCTCGTCCACCGCTTCGTGACGACACAGCAGGTCGCCGACGTCGGCGCCGCCGTAGAGGATGCGAAGAGCGCCACGGTCGATCAGGACACCGAACGCCTGGGCGAAGATCGGGCCGAGGAAGGCGTTTACCGGGTGCATCTTGAGCGCGACGACCTGGTTCTCCACGAAAAGCTTGGAGAGCAAGTCCATCGGTCCGATGGAGGAGACGTTGCCGGCGCCGAGCACCAGTGCGACGCCGCCGGCGGCAGCGGTCGGCTCGCGGTAGGCACCCGCCTGGTGGTCGGCGAGGTCTTCGGGCGCCACCTCGCCCTCGATCCACACTTCGGCCTCGACACCCGGGTAGAACAGGCGGTCGGACGTGCTTGCCGGGAAGACGGGCACCGCCAGCCGGCCGTCGGCGCGACGTCGAGGATGCCCGGCGGGCCGAGGTGCGCCGAGGCGGTCGATGTCGGCCAGCGAGGCATCGAGGAGTCGCAGGTTGCGGGCGACCATGTACGGGCCGCTCAGCCATTTCTCGCCGGCGCCGGTCGGCGGCAACCCTTCGGCGCGACGGCAGGCCTCGGCCCAGGCCGGCGCCGCCTCGAGGACGTCGCGCCGCAGCTCGCGTAGGACGGCGCGTCGCTCAGGGATCCCGAGCCGGGCCCAATCGCGGGCGTGATGAACGAGATCGGAGAGTGCGGCGTCGATCTCGGCTTGGCTCGAGTCGGCGGGCGTGGGCAGAGACGCGCTCGCCGTTTCGTCGGCCGGGGTGGCGCTGGTGGGAGGGGCGTCGGCGGGCTGCGAATGGTTGCGAGGAAGGGTCGTCGGCATCGGTGGCTCCTTTCGCCCAGTATCCCACGCCGCAGCGCGGCAAGGGCGCCGCAGGCACCGAAGTAGGATAGCCGCCATGTCATCCCAACGTGCTGCCAGCCTGCGACGCCTGATGTGGGAAGTCCTGATCCTCGCTCTGATCGGCCTCGTTGGCTGGGGCGCTTGGACCTGGAACGAAGGGCGCTGGCGCTCGCGTCTCGACGAACGCAGCGCCGAGATCGAAGCGCAGAAGCAGCGCCAGATCTCGGAGCTCCGGGCCGAGCTAGCCGGAGCGCTCGGCAGCGAGGCGCAGGCGGTGGGTCGAGCCTTCGCGGCGGCGATTCGACCGGCGATCGACCGCGGCGAGGTGGAGGCGGTGGATCGCGCGGTGGTCGAGCTTCTCTTCCTGCCGCATCTTTCGTTCGTGCACGTTCTCGAGCCGACCGGACGCGTCCTCGTGTCGAGCGATCGCAAGTTGATCGCCACCGGCCGCATCGGCACCGAAGCGAGCTGGGCGCTGGCCGCGGCGGAGCCGATTCGACGCAGCGGGCCGGACGAGACAGTCGAAGTCGCGGTGCCGATCACCGGCTCGGCGCAGGCCGTGCTGTGGCTCGGCTACCGCCGCGCTGCTTCAGGTGCCGCCGGTGGATCGGTGCCGTCTCGACCTCCGGTAGCGGGCGACACCTCGGTCGAGGACCCGGCGGCCGCCGAAGCTTCATCCGCCGCCACCGCGGAAGAGCCGGAGGCCGGCGCCGGCGCCTGATTGCGAACCCGCGACGCGCGCCGTTCCGCCACAGAGATCACGGATTGGGCCGGCACTGGACGCCTGGCGGCGCCGTCGTGATGGCTGCCGAATGATCGCTCCGCCGCTGGGGAACGCGCCCTGAGCCAACGGAAGGCAGGCCCGCCCGTGCGGATCGGCTGGCGCGAGTGGCTGGCGATTCCCGACCTCGGAATCGAGCGGATCAAGGCCAAAGTCGACACCGGCGCGCGGTCCTCGACTCTGCACGCGTTCGATCTGGAGGTCTTCGAGCGCGCCGAAGATCCGGCGACCCGCTGGATCCGTTTCTCCGTGCACCCGCTGCAGCACGACACGAGGCAGCGTCGTCGGGTGGAGGTTCCGTTGGTCGGCCGTCGGCTCGTGCGGCCGTCGACCGGCGAGCTCGGCGAGCGGCCCGTGATCCGGGTTCGTGTGCGGCTCGGCACCGACACGTTCTCCACCGATGTCACGCTCGTGCGGCGGGACCTGATGGGCTTCCGCATGCTCCTCGGCCGCCGTGCGCTGCGCGGCAGGTATCTGGTCGATAGCGGTCGCTCATTCCTGCTCGGCCGACCGGGCCCACCGCCCCCGGATGCGTGACATCCTCGTCACCGCAGCTTTCTGACACGAGACGGTCCGCCCCAACGCTCGACCCGCGTCGCCTCGATTCACGAGAGGGCTCTCGATGAAAATCGGAATCCTGTCCCGCAACCGAAAGCTGTACTCGACCGAGCGTCTGGTCGCGGCGGGTGAAGAGCGCGGCCACGAGGTCACCGTCGTCGACTATCTGCGCTGCTATATGAAGGTGGCGTCGCGTCACCCGACCGTTATCTACGGCGGCCAGGAGCTGAGCTTCGACGCCATCGTGCCGCGCATCGGTGCCTCGCATACGTTCTATGGCACTGCCGTTGTGCGGCAATTCGAGATGATGGGCGTCTTCTCAGCCGTCGAGAGCCAGGCGATCGTTCGTGCGCGCGACAAGTTGCGCTCGATGCAGCTCCTCGCTCGGGCCGGCGTCGGTCTGCCGGTCACCGGCTTCGCGCACTCGACGAAGGACATCGACGGTCTCATCGACACTGTCGGTCGCGCGCCGCTGGTCATCAAGCTGCTCGAGGGCACGCAAGGCATCGGTGTCGTCCTCGCCGAGACGGACAAAGCGGCCGAGTCCGTGATCGCCGCGTTTCGGAATCTCGATGCCAACATGTTGGTGCAGGAATTCCTCGAAGAAGCGGGCGGTGCCGACCTCCGTGCTTTCGTGGTCGACGGCAGGGTGGTCGCGGCGATGAAGCGACAGGGGCCGCCCGGCGACTTCCGCTCCAACCTGCACCGCGGCGGCACGGCGTCGAAGATCAAGCTGACGCCGGCAGAGCGCTCGACCGCCATGCGGTCGGCGAAGAAGCTCGGCCTGGCGGTGGCCGGTGTCGACATCATCCGCTCGAATCAAGGGCCGCTCGTGCTTGAGGTCAACTCTTCGCCCGGTCTCGAAGGCATCGAGACCTCGACCGGCGTGGACGTCGCGGGAAAGATCATCGAGATGATCGAGAAGCGCTTGCGCCGGCGTCGGCAGGCGCGGGCAGCCAAGGCCACCCCCGCCGGTCTCGAGTCAGCCGGGCCCGACCCGCCTGCGACGCGCCGGGAGGCGCCGGCGTGACGGCCTCTCGGCGCAGCAGCTGGGGCGCGTTCAAGATCGGCGGCACCAAAGTGGCCCCGGGCAAGCGCGTTCGCGTGCCGCTGCCGGTGGCGCGCCTTTTCACCGGCACGGACCTGGATCTGACCGTCGTCGTTCTGCGCGGAGCGCGGCCGGGTCCGCGCGTGTGGATCAACGCCGCGATTCATGGCGACGAGCTGAACGGCATCCGAATCATCCGTGATGTCGTTCGCTCGATCGACCCGAAACGTCTGTCGGGCACGATCTTGGCGGTGCCGGTCGTCAACCTCTACGGGCTGATTCACAGCAGTCGATATCTGCCGGATCGACGCGACCTCAATCGCAGCTTTCCGGGCAGCCGCCGCGGCAGCCTGGCGTCGCGGCTGGCGCGCCTCTTCGTCGACCGAGTGGTCGAGGGGTCCGACGTCGGGATCGACTTACACACCGCCGGTCCGGGGCGCACGAATCTGCCTCACATTCGCACCAACCAGGACGATCCGGAATCCTGGCGGCTAGCCTTGGCCTTCGGCGCGCCGCTGGTCTATCGAGCCGGCCCACCGCGGGGTTCCCTGCGTGCGCTGGCGGCGAAGCGGGGCGTGCCGATCCTGGTCTACGAGGCCGGCGAGCCCCTGCGCTTCAACCGCTTCGCCATCGATGCTGGCGTCGCCGGCGTCCTGCGGGTGCTGCGGACCCTCGAGATGTGGCCGAGCGAGGTGGCGGAGGCATCGCCGTCGGTCGTCGGCACCGAGACGCGATGGATCCGCGCCAAGCGCAGCGGCGTTTTCAACACGGACCTCGACCTCGGCGCCCGGGTCGAGTCCGGCCAGGAGGTCGGCGTCATCACCGATCCGTTTCCGACCCGCGGCACCGTCTTGCGCGCTCCAACCTCGGGCCTGGTCATGGGGTTGACGGTCAACCCGATGGTTCACCAAGGGGATGCGCTCATCCACGTGGCGCAGACCGCCGAGGACGCGGCGCCGGATGACGGTGCTTCGTCGCGTTGATGCACGGGCAAGCGGCCGCAATTGCGCGCTGCCGACCGCTTCGGTAGGGTGCCGATTCCCGAAGAACCCTTCTCTCACGGACGATCGAAAGCATGAGGTTATTGACGATGCGACACTTCCTCGGCGTGACGCTGTTGTCCGCGCTCGCCGCTTCCAACGCCTCCGCCGAGTCGAGCGACGCGCCGCGCGTGCTGTTCACCACCAATCACGGCGACATCCTGGTGGAGCTCTACCCGGAGGCGGCGCCGCAGACGGTCGAGAACGTGCTCTCCTACGTCGATGATGGCTTCTACGCCGGCACCGTCTTCCATCGCGTGATTCCCGGCTTCATGATCCAGGGCGGTGGCTTCGATGCCGATCTGCGCAAGAAGTCGACGCGCGCGCCGGTGCAGAACGAGGCGGATAACGGCCTGCTCAACGATCGCGGCACGCTCGCCATGGCGCGCACCAACGATCCGCACAGCGCGACCGCGCAATTCTTCGTCAACCTGGTCGACAACTCGTACCTCAACTTCCAGTCGAAGACCACCCGCGGCTGGGGCTACACGGTGTTTGGTCGCGTGCTCGAGGGCATGGAGGTCGTCGATGCGATCGCCGGCGTGAAGACCACGACCCGCGCCGGGATGCGCGACGTGCCGGCCGAGACGGTGGTGATCGAGACCGCGACCCGCGTCGGTGCCGCCGCCGAGGCGGCGGACGACGGCGGCTCGGGCGACGCTTCGTGACGGCGCTGCGCAGCTTCGTCGCCGGCCGCTGGCACGCCCCGGAGAGCGGCCGGCCGATCTTCGATCCAAGCACCGAGGAGCCGATCGCCGAAGTGTCGACCGACGGCGTCGATTTTGCCGAGGTGATCGCTCATGCGCGCGAGGTCGGCGGCCCGGCGCTGCGCGCGACGACGTTTGCCAAGCGGGCGGGGATGCTGCGCGCGCTGTCGAAAGCGCTCCGCGCTGGTCGCGACGAGCTGCTCGAGCTGTCGCGGCGCAATGGCGGTGCGACGACGCCCGACGGCGCGTTCGACGTTGACGGTGGCTCGGGCACGCTCGCCTACTACGGCAACGTCGCGCTCGGCTTCGGCGAGCGCGCCTCGCTGCTCGACGGTGAGGGCATCCGCCTGTGGCGCGACGACTCCTTCCACGGCCGCCACCTGTGGGTGCCGCGGCGAGGCGTCGCGCTGGCGATCAACGCCTTCAACTTCCCGGTCTGGGGGTTCGCCGAGAAGGCAGCCTGCGCGCTTGCCGCCGGCGTGCCGATGATCGTCAAGCCGGCGACGGCGACGGCCTTGGTGGCGCAGCGCGCGGTGGAGATGGCGCTCGAGGCGGGGGTCCTGCCGGAGGGCGCCCTGCAGCTCGTCTGCGGCTCGACCGGCGATCTGATCGACCGCTTGGGGCCGCAAGACGTGCTCGCGTTCACCGGCTCGGCGGCGACCGCCGCGACCCTGCGCGATCGCGGTGCTCTGCGACGCCACAACACGCGGGTCAACGTCGAGGCCGACAGCCTCAACGCGGCCGTCCTGGCGCCGGGCGTCGAGGTCGAGTCTGAGGTCTGGACGACGTTCCTGAAGGATGTCGTGCGCGAGATGCGGCAGAAGACCGGTCAGAAGTGCACCGCGGTGCGCCGCATCCTGGTGCCGCGCGATGCCCTCGACGCGGTGAGCGAGGCGCTCGAGGCGGCGCTTGCCGACATCGTGGTCGGCGACCCGTCGGAAGAGACGGTGACGATGGGGCCGCTCGCCTCCGCCGGCCAGCTCGCCGACGCCGAGCACGGCGTGGCCGAGCTGCGCGAGGTCGCGACGCTCGTGCGCGGCGGCGCGCGGGTCGACGGCGTCGGCGCCGATCCGGGACGTGGATACTTCTTCGCACCGACCCTCCTGCGCGTCGACGACGCTCATGCCGCCGAGGTTGTGCACGAGCGCGAGGTGTTCGCGCCG
>JBCBCF010000166.1:0-9798 GCA_038530905.1 Acidobacteriota bacterium | reverse complement strand
AAGCGACGATCTGGCTCGCACTCAGCCTCGACGTGCTCCCAATAAGCCTTGAGATACGCTGCCGCAGCCTCCCACGTTGCGTCCAGCCCGAGATAGTCAAGACGCCTTGTCGTCTCCAAGATGCGCCGATGTGGGCGTTCGAAGATGGGGAGACGGCGGGCGATTGCGTAGCGCCACGCGCTCTCGGCCGTCACTGGAAGGTAGGCCTCCGCAAACCTCGCGTAGTGCACGGGATCGAGCACGAGATCGATCTCTGCAAGACGACTGCGAAGCTCGAGGATTTCCTCGAGGGGAGTTGCCATCTCTGGATTTCCTACGCCCGGCAGGTGAGATCCGAGATAACTGAAGGAAAGGACGGCCAGTGGATCGGACGTCGGAACCTGAAACTTGAGGCCGTAAAACTTCTGATGGTGGCAAAGGAGTCCCGCGATTTGAAAGTCGCTGAGCGCAAGGCCTTTCCAGGGATCGAAGCGACCCACCGACTCGACGTTGGACTCCGCGGGCCAGGCTGGCGCTCCGATCCAGAGTTCTCCCTCGAACTCAGCTTCAGCCATCGACTGACCTCCTGCCGCTAGAGTTCAGCAGCCGTTGCAGCCGCGAAACAGTTGGTCTGAGCCATTGCAATGGTTCCATGGGCGGCACTACGACAAGCGATCAACTGCCAGAGTCGTTCGTGCTCGGACGTGGCGTGGCATGTTTCCCGAACCGGTCTTCCTCACGGGTAGCCAATAAAGCGTCTTCGATGACAGAAGGTCCGCACGATTCAACATGTCTGCGAGTGAGCGCAAGCAGGTGCGGATCTTGGGAGTAGATTTCCCACGAGAATCCGTCGATGCAGTAGAACGCAAGGACCGCGTGGTTCTCAACCAGTTCGTAGGTAGGCCACACATCGGCATGAGGGTTCTTGAACCCCGAGTGAGCTTGGACTCGACGAAAAGCTCGCGCAATCTCGAGGGCTTCGGTTTCAGGGCCCGACAGGCCATGAATCTCGCACCAGTCGTCCGGCACATGATTCGCCCAAGCTGGAAGGACCGGCGGGCGGAACAGCAGGCCATCTCCGCTGGCGTCGGACTCCTGCTGCTCTTCAGCGACAGCAACCTCAATCTGGTGCGCGTCGAATTCTTGCTCCCCCTCATCACTCTGGAGCCAGAGATTCATGAAGGGTGGGTTTATATAGTTCCGTGCAAACCAAAATAGCGAGGGAGCCCTTTCCAGAGCAGGGCGAAAAAAGTAGGAAAAGGCCCCTTCGCTCGATGGAAGTGCGATCCCAGGGCAGGACGTGGCGCCGTTCGCGCCAATCATTCCAATGCTCGGGGGAGAGTACGAAGTAATGAAGAGTCCGTTCACTGCGGGGCATCCACTCCAGGCTGCTGCGGCCCAACGGCCTGAATTCAGCGGACCCAACCGAAGGCTTGGCAGGCCCGTTGATCGGTGATCTCGATCTTGGCCGTCTCGAGGACGTCGAAGGGCTGTTCCCAGATCAGGCAGACAAGAATTGGTGGTCCCAGCTCGGGAGAACCACCGGCCTGCATGAGACGTCCGGTCAAGCCAATGGGCACGCTTCATCAGGCACCCCAGATGAGTTTCTGGTCCCGAGTTGGATGACCATCGGCCTGCATCTAGGCCGCTGCGCTCCAGGCGCCGAATGGCGGCACGACCACAACGGGCACATAGCCTAGCGGAAAGGCCAACGCTTCGAGGGTTTGGCACCCGGTTTCGGTGCGGTCGACCGCGAACCATTGGGTTGCGACATCTACCGAGGCCCGACCCGCTCTCGACCTGCCGGCGTCGGGTGGTGAGAATGACCTTAGGGTTGAGTCCAAGCAGGGCGAGTTTGCGCGGATCGCCCTGCGAGCTTGGTCTAGATCGACGACGCAAGCTGCGTCGACGGAACCGCGAATCGCGGACGGCTACCAGCTGACCACGCGGAGGCCTTGCACTGCTTCGAAATGCTTGTCACGGCTGATGACGGGCTCGTCGTGCTGGCGAGCCAGCGCTGCGATCCAGACGTCATTCTCGGGAATGGGGCGACCGCGCGTGCGCAACTCGTCGCGCACTTCGGCATAGGACTGAGCCGTGGTCTCGTCGATTCGCAGAACGATGGACTCTCTGACCAGACAGTCGAGGAGCAACCCGAGATGACGACGATGCCGTGACCGCATGAGGCCGTAGCGATACTCGCCGACCACGATCACCGGAAGGTGATGACGATCGGCGTCTGCAAGCCGCTCGGACAATGCCGGTGCGCCGCTTAACAGAGCGGACACGGCATTGGTGTCGAGAATCATCGCCAGTCGTCCGGGTCGACCGTCCCAAACTCTTCTGCGACGATTGCGTCGACCGCCGCGACCTCATCAGGTTCGGCCTGGCCGAACACCTGCCGCCAGCCCGATCTAGCCGGCGCGTTCGAGCTCGTTTCCGCGAGCCGGATACGCAGAGACTCCGTAACAAAGTCCTTGAGGCTCTCCCCACGCATCGCGGCAGCAGCCTTGCTTTGGCGAAACACTTCGTCGGGAATCTCAAGCGTCGTTTTCATGATCCCAAGTTTCCCATATTTACGGTCAGCTATCAAAGACTTGCCTTTCCGTTCCACCTTCCGAGAGAAGCCTGCGGAGGCGGGCCGGCATCATTTGACACCGGCCCGAAGGTCGCTCGGTGCAGCTCTCAGTCGTCCAGCAGGATGGCGCTGGCCGCTAAACTACCTGCTGACAAGACTTGCACCGTGACCGGGCTCCGGCCACAACGTCCTCGCCAATGAACCGCTCCACGGCCGCGTCGATCGCCGTCCTCTTCGTTCTGCTGGCCCATGGCCTCTACCTCCCCGTCTGGGAGGGACCGGACGAGCCGTTCCACCTCGCTCGCGTCGTGCAGGCGGCGACGGCTCGGTCCGATGGCGGCGGCGCGGGCTCCGACCGCGTCCCTGGGTCCATCGTCGCGTCGATCCGGCACCATCCCTGCGGCCCGGACCTACAGCGAGCGTTTGGCTGCCCTGCCTTCGCGAGCGAGCGGGCTGCGTGGAACGCGCTGACCAGTCGGACGGATTTCGCCGCAGCACCCGTCGACAACTATCAGGATCATCAGCCGCCGCTGGCCTACGCGCTCGCGAGCCTGGCGATCTCTTCGAGCTGGCCGCCCGAGCGTCAGCTCCTGATCCTGCGCCTGTGCGCTCTCGGCCTGGTCGCCGTCGGGCTGCTGCTGATGCGCCGAACCTTCGACGACTCCTGGTATCTCACGGCTCTCGCACTGCTGCTCTTGCCTGGAGCCGCCGAGTCCCTGATTCGGGTCTCCAACGATGTCGCACTGTTCGCCTGGTGTGCCGGCACCTGCTGGCTTCTCCAGAGGCGGGAGCCCGGGCTCTGGAGCGCAGTGGTCGTCGGCCTCGGCTCGTGGATCAAGATGACGGCAGCTCCGGTGCTGGCATTCGCGATCTTGAGCTGGTGGCAGCGCGGCCGCCGGCTGAACGCGGCGGTCTCCGCCGGGGTCGCGAGCCTTGTGCTGGTCGTGCAATCACTCCGCGGCTGGCGCTGGGGCGGGACCCTGGAGCTCAACACGCAGCCGACAGCCGTCGATTCGGCCGCCACGGTCGTCCTCGGCATCGGGCATAGCGCCCTCACCTTCTTGAAGACCGCCGTTTGGCTGGGCGGCTGGAGCGTGTTCCGGCCGCCGCTGTGGATCCTGGCGCTCGGATTGGTCGTTGCGATCGGGTGGGTCCGATCGATCGAGCTCGAGCGACGGCTTGACTTTGCGAATCTGGGTCGCGAAATGCCTCACCTCATCGCCTGCAGCGTCGCGGCGGCCGGCTTCATCGCATTCTCGATCGGCAAGCGCCATCTCTTCGGCGTCTGGGGCGCCGTCGGTGGCTGGTACCTCTGGGCGTGGCTGCCGTGGATCCTCGCCATGATGCACGGTGTCGTCAGGTTTCGACCGAGTCGCTCGCTCGTCCGGGCCTCGTGGAGCTGGATCGCCGCTCTCAACCTCGCCTGGCTGCACGCGTCGTGGACGCTCTACGGAGGCGGCTGAGCGCTACCCCGCAGCGTCGTCTCAGCGCTCGCGGCCTCCCTTCAAGCGATCCTGCCACTCTTCGAGCTCCTGCCACTGTCCGTCGGCCGCCAGCCGAGCCTGCCGCGGCCAGGTCGCAGGGTCGTGAACTCGATACCGCGGGCCGGCATCGTCGAGGATCCTCTGCAGACGCTCGACGGCCGCGACGGCCAGCGCCTCCCATGTCCAGACTCCATCGTCGTTGAGCAGGCGCTCGATCTTCGGACCGATGCCTTCGACGACCTTGAGATCGTCTGGCGCCTCCGGTTTCTCTGCTTTGACGTTCGAGAGGAGCCCGAGCGCCGCGCCGCCGGCGGCTGCCGAGACCTGAGCCTGAAGGTCAGTCCGGGCATTCTGACAGGCGTCGAGCTGGAGACGTAGGCTGTCGATCTCGGCGCGGAGGCTGTCGATCTCATCAGCAGAGCCCGCCACGACCGACGCCTGGGCGTCTTTTTGCTCCGCGAGAGCGACCTCGAGAGCCGACTCATGCTCCTGCCGGAGAGAGTCCAGAGCCGACGCGTGCGCGGCGGCAAGCGATGCCTCTCGCTCCTCGAGAGCAGCCCTCAGCGACGCATCATGCTCTGCTCGCGCAGCCTCAAGTGCTTCCGAATGCTCGGCAGCCAGCGATCCCTCTCGTTCCTCGAGGGCTAGCTTCAACGAAGCTTCGTGCTCATTCCCCGCCGTCGTCAAGGCCAACGTCTGCGCCGCCTTCAAGACGGTCTCTCGTTCCTCGAGAGCGCTCTTGAGCGACGCCTCGTGCTCTTCTTGGGCAGCGGAGAGCGCGGATGCATGCTCGGCTCCCAACGATGCCTCGAGTTCGTCCAACGCTGCCTTCAGCGCCGCTTCCTGCTTCTGCCCAGCCGCAGCGAGTGCCGACTCATGCGCCTCGTGAGCGGCCGCCAGCTCCGACTCGCGCTCTTCAAGCGCGGTCGTCGCCTCGGTCAGCTCCGACGCCACAACATCGATCCTGGACGCCGCTGCGTCGATCTCACCGAGGAGGCCGACGCGCTCACTCTCGAAGTCCTCGTGCAGCGTCGCGCGCAGCTCTTCGGTGGCCTGGCGGCATCGGATCCCGCGCAGCCACCAACCGATCAGACCTCCCAGCAGCGCGGCGATGAGCAGGCAGATGAAAATCTGGCCGATCAAGTAGAGCATTCAGGCATCCTCTTGCAGTCGGAAGTCGATGCGACGATTCTGGCGTTTCGCGGCCGCGGAGTCGCCGGCCGCGATTGGACGCGTCTCCCCGAAGCCCTCGGCAACGAGACGCAACGGATCGACGCCGAGCGCTACCATGCGCTGCTCGACGGCCGCCGCGCGCCGATCGCTGAGACGCAGGTTGAACGCGTCGTCGCCGTCGCTGTCCGTATGGCCTTCGATGCGCACCGCCGCGCCCGGACAGCGCTGCAGCGTTGAGGACAGGCGGCGCAATAGGGCGTCACTTCGCGGATCGAGCGCGGCCGAACCGGAGGCGAACAGAATCTTCTCGGCCTCGAGCTCCCGCCGGAGCTGCTTCTCACAGTCGGCGGATTCGAGCTTAGGCGCGACAGAAAACCTGAGGTCGACGCCCTCCGGCAGCGATGCTTCCACCGCCTGCCGCAGCCGCACCGCCAACGCCGCATCGTCGGAGAGTCCCGAGAAGTCGAGACCGCCGCTCGATTCCACGAGGCGGCCACCGGGCAGACCGGCGAGCGATCCCAGCGCCGCTCCGAACGGGCCACCGAACCCTTCCGGGGCCTCGAGATCAGCCTCGATGAGACCGTCGGTGAGCGGCTCGAAACCGGCACCCCGCACCCGCGTGACCCAACCTTCGGCTGAGCCGCGCGGCACCAGGCCAGACAGATCCCAGGCGCCTTCCTGAGCAGCCAGCTCCAGCCTCAGCTCTTCGGGTCGCCAGAGGCGCTGCCACTCGACATCGAGAGCCATGCCCGCCGGCAGACGCGGGAGCAGCGCGTTTCGCACGGCCTGCGCCTGAGTCAATGAATCCGGCGCGCCGCGCAGAACCAATCGGCCGGGCGAGGCGGAGAGCGCCGAGTTCGGGATGGTCGCGAGGAACGGCAGCGCGGCCCGAATCGCGTCCCACTGCTCCGGCGTCCACAGTGCCGACGGGGCCTCGCCCGCGTCGATCGCAAAGCGCGACGGGGCGGGATCGAAGACCTGAGCGGTTTCGACCTCGAGCTGCTGCAGACCGGTCGGGGCGAGCAGGCCAGACCAGGCCAGCACGCCGTCGCTCCCCTGCGCAGCGTCGATTCGCCAGGCGGTGCCGATCGAAGGGGTCGGCGGTTCGGCAACCTCCTGCAGATCGTCGATCGCCACTCGCACGCCGTCGACCTTGGCAGCGTCAAGAGCCTGCTGTCGCTCCTCCCCTGAGACGACGGAACCGCTCAGCGTCAAATCGCGACCCTCGGCGGTCAACTCGAGACCCTCGAACCCCGCCTCAGCGAGACTCGCCGACGCGCGCGTGAGCAGGTCCGATTCGATCGAAGCCCGATGCAGAGTGGCGCAAAGGAATGCCAGGAGCAGAAGCGCCACTAGACCCAATGAGATGACCGTCGATCTTCCCATGCGCGCTCTCCCTATTTCCCGAGTCTTACGAGAACCAATCTCATTTCCCGAGTCTCACGAGAACCAGTCTCCCGAGTCTCGCGAGAACCATCGTCCTCGAACGTCGACGTCCATGCCCTGTCCTCGGCGCGCTCGCTCGAGCGTCATCGGTCTCCAACAGGGCAAGAACCTACAGACGTCGTCGCGTCGACACCTCTCGCCGCTCGACGGCTGCCAAGCAGACCGAATCGGAACTCGAATCGCCGGCAGCATTGACTCACTGACTTGTCGCGATGCTAGCCAAGACGAGCTGCTGGAACAAGGACCGGCGGCTCGACGCCAGAATCGGGAGTCGTCCCAATCCGCCCGATCCTCCGCGGGAAGCGATCCACAAGAAGCCGACCCAGGCTGTCGATGCCCTCGTCTGCCAACGAACGTTCACTCGACCCGACAAGAGAAATGTGATCGATCCCGTGATGCCAGATGGCCGCCTGCATCATCGCACCGATGTCTTCCCAGCAGCTGCGACCTGATCTCGCTGGTTGGGGGTCAAAGGCTCCGTCGCCTCCGGTCCTCGCAATCTCGGGAGAGGTTGAACTCAACGACTCGACCCGGACGCATCGGCAGGCCGCCGCAACCGCCGGAGTGCGAGGACGGTCAGACCCAGCGCGAGAAGCCACTGGGCGACAGCGCTGAGGGTCGGGATTTCGACCGTGGCGCCGCCGACCGGCTCAGCGAGCCCGGGCGGCGGTTCGAGCACGTGCCAGCGGTCGACCGCGAGCGCAGCCTGCGTCTCCAGCGTGCCGTCGCGCCAGCGAATCTCGAGGTCGACGCTCTCGACTTCGGGTCCCAGGCCGAGATGCAGCTCTGGAGGACCGTGGGAGAGGAATTGGTTGCGACCGCCGATCTCGTGACGCGACGAGCGGCCGTCGGGAATGAGAACGCGCACGGTCGCGCCGTCGAGGCTCGCGCCGTCGGTGGCTCGCACGCCGAGCCAGCCGGCAGGGGCCGGCAGATCGTTGCGCCACAGCCGAGGGCGATCGCGATTCGTGCCGACCGCGAGGTCGATGTCGCCATCGTTGTCCGCATCAAAACAGGCGACGCCGCGCCCCTGACTGCGATCGTCGAGCCCGAGACGCACTGAGACCTCCTCGAAGCGCCCCTGGCCGTCGTTCAGCCAGAGCCGCGAGGGATCCTCGCCGAAGTCCGAGAGCGCCGCCGCAACCGAGAAGCCGTTCACCTGAAACAGGTCGAGATCGCCGTCGAGGTCGAAGTCGGCGGCGCAAGTTCCCCAGCCCCAATAGCCGCGGTCGACACCGGCTGAGACCGCTTCGTTCGTAAACGAACCGTCTCCCCGGCCTCGATAGAGCCGATTGCCCGTCACGCCCCAATTGCTCTCGTTGACGCCGTCGGGATCCCAGATCGAGGTCACGAACCAGTCGAGCACGCCGTCGCCGTCGAAATCGCCGAGCGCCGAGCCCATGCCGTTCTCGTCCTCGATTTCCGCATCCGTGACGTCCTCGAACCTGCTGTCGCCCAGATTGCGAAACACGCGGCTGGTGCCGAAGTCGCCGGCGACGAGGAGATCGCGGTCGCCGTCCCCGTCGAGATCCGCGAAGGCGGGCGTGAAGCTCCAGTCGAGCTCTCGATAGGCGTCGGCGATGCCGGCCGAAAAGTCGATCGGCGCGAAGCCGCCGTCGCCGTCGGCCCGCCAAAGGTGGGGCGACGGCAGACCTCCAGGCACCACACCCGACCAATGCGTCAGAAACAGGTCGAGATCGCCATCCGCATCAATGTCTCCGAACGCGGCCGAGAAGGTGTCGGCGGTGGCGAAGAGGCCCGACGCCGCGGTGATCTCCTCGAAGCGTCCGCCGCCGAGATTGCGCCAAAGACGGGGCGACGCACCTGCGATGCCGCCCAGGAGCAGATCGAGCCGCCCATCACCGTCGACGTCGGCGAGCGCCGGCCCGACCGCGACCCCCGGACCCTCGAGCACCGGGAGACCGGAGGCGGCACCGAGATCCTTGAACCTCCCGCCGCCGAGATTGCGCAGCACCGCCGGACGCCCGTGCCCGCGCGGAATGATCAGATCGACCTGGCCATCGCCGTCCAGATCGCCAGCCGCCAAACCACCCGCCATGTGGTGGGGCTCCGTCAGAGAGGTCCCTTCGACGTATCCATGCTCGACGGCCAGCCCGGCCTGCAGCCCGACCTCGAGGAAGCGCCAGCCGCCCGCGATCGCGGTCTCGTTGACCTGCGGGACACCAAGCTCGGTGACACCCGGGACGCCGGCCGAGAGCGTCGGAACCCCACCGAGCAGTCCGAGCGCCATCAAACAGGCCCCGGCGGTCCGAGGCCCGTTCCGTGCGGCACCCCTGGCCACCACTTCTCGGCGTCGGTTCAGCGCCGCGGGCCGGCCGCCCACAGGGCGCCGAGATCGATGCGATCCGCGTCGGCCGACGGCGTCGTCAGGAAAACGCGCAAGTCCGCTGCCCGCTCGGCCAGGCACTTCGCGGCGTCGTCGCCCGAGCAGCGATCCCCGATCCAGTCGCCCCAGCCAGAGCACGTGCTGGGGAGATCGTCGAAGACTCTCTGCGCGCCACCCGGCGCGTCCAGCTCAGCGACCAACGCGTCGACGGCAAGCCGCAGCACCGCAGCACGGCAGGGCGAGGCCGACAGATCGACCCACAGCGACGGATCGGGCTCGCCCGGGTGCTGCTCCCAGTGGCAGAAGTGATCGTAGATGTCGATTCCGCCGACCTCGATCAGAAAATCGGCAACCTGGCGTCCGAGCAGCATCGGCGCCTCGGCGCCGTAGAGCGGCAGCTCCTCGATGATGCCGAAGACCTGCCCGTCGATCTCGCCGCCGCCGTCTTCGGCCGGTCCGAGAATCGCGTCACCCCACAGTTCGACCGCCTGGCGCAGGAGATCGGGATCCTCGATGCCGAGCGCCGAGCCCTGCGCCGAGGGAGCGCAGACGCCGTCGCAGATGTCGCCGCCCCACTCGCCGATATGCGGCAGATTGCAGCCGGCGCCGGGCACACCGTCCGGCTTTCCGTCGACCCAGGTGCAAATATCCTCGGTCGAAAAACTGCCCGGGCCGTAGTCGCAGAAGGTCCCACTGACGCAATCGGCCGAGAAATAGCAGGCGCAGTTGGCGCGCACCGGCACGATGTCGTCCCAGGCCTCGAGATTCCCAGACTCTAAGCTGTCGCCGAA
>JBCBCF010000165.1:0-9815 GCA_038530905.1 Acidobacteriota bacterium | reverse complement strand
CGAGCCGGTCCATCGTCTCGACTTGCGCCCGTTCGACGAGAAGACGCGGCTGCCGGAGATCGATTTGGCGAGCCTGCCGGCGGATCAACACGCTCTCGCCGATCAGATCAATCGCCTGCGCGATCCGCTCGACGAGTTGCTCTACGGCGCGCGCGACTTCGCGTTGATCGGCGAAAAGCCGAGCCCTGCCTGAGGTCAGCCGTCAGAGCGCGACCAGCTTTCGCGCGTCGCTTCCCAGCTCTCGGTGTCTCCCGGCATCTTCTCCCCCTCCTTCGGCAGGTAGAAGGGCTCCTGCAGATACCACGGCATGCCCAGGACTCGCTGTGCTTCGGGGTCGTGGAGCCGCTGGGGCACGGTCCCCTCGACGAAGGTTTCCATCAGCGAGCGCTCGCCGGCTGGCCCCCAAAGCAGTCCACTGCGCGAGTCGATTTGTGCGGTCTCGATCCCCGGCGGTGCAGGAAAGGTCTCGCCGGGCTGAAGCCAGCCGTCCTCGAGACCGCTGCGCACGAGCGCAGACCAGATCGGCAAGGCCGCAGCGGCGCCGGTCATGCCGCGGCCGATCGGCCGCGTCTGGTCGTAGCCGACCCAGGTGAGGATCGTGTAGCGCGGCGTGGAGCCGACGAACCAGGCGTCGCTGTAGTCGTCCGTCGTGCCGGTCTTGCCGCCTGTCTCGATGCCGAGGCCGTTGAGGTCGGACGCCGCGGTGCCACGCACGGCGACGCCGCGCAACATCTGCATCATGATGTATGCGTGGGTGGCGTCGAGCGCCTTGTGAGCACGCGCGAGATGCGATTCGAGGACCCGGCCGTCGCGCGAGGTGACGGTTTCGATCAGATACGGCTCGACGTAGGTGCCGCCGTTGGCGAACACCGCATAGGCCGCCGCCAGCTCGAGCGGCGTCAGATCGGCCGCGCCGAGGGCGAGGCTGGGGTAGGGAAGCAGCTCCGAGGTGATGCCGCAACGGCGTGCGAGCTCGATCACGTCGTCAGCACCGAGCAGGTCGAGCATCTTGACCGACGTGACGTTGACCGACTGCTCGATCGCCCGCCGCACGGTCGTGATGCCGTAGTACTTGCGGTAATAGTTGCGCGGGCTGTACGCGTCGGTCGGCGACGAGCCAGGGAAGACCACCGGGCCGTCGAACAGCGTGTCGGCCGCGGTGTAGCCGTCTTCGAGGGCCTTGGCGAAGACGAACGGCTTGAACGCCGAGCCAACCTGACGGCGCGCCTGCGTCACGCGATTGAACTCGTTGCGCTCGTAGCTCCAGCCGCCGACCATGGCGCGCACGGCGCCGGTCTTTGACTCCAGCACCAGCACCGCGCCTTCGAGCTCCGGCTCCTGCTCGAGATGGAGAATCGGCGGCAGATCGTCGCCCGCCTCTTCGAAGCGGAACCAGGCGACGTTGCCGCGCGCCAAGAGACGGTCGGGTCGCCGCTTGCCGGTCCACTCGATGCCGCGGCGGTCCAGCGTGTAGTTGGTATCGCGGATCTTGACGGTCGCGGTGTCGGAGCCTGCGTCGAGCACCAATCCCTCGATCCATTGGCCCGGCAGCGGGTCCTGCCCGCCCCATGACGGCAGCGTTCGCTCCTCGAGATCCTCGGCGTCGAGCTGATTCTCGATGCCGCGCCAGCCCTTGGCGTGATCGAGGCGGACGAGCTGGTCGCGCAAGGCCTCCTCGGCCGCGCGCTGGATCTGCCGGTCGAGGGTCGTGTCGACCAGCAGGCCGCGATCGTAGAGCTGAGTCTCACCGTAGGTGTCGATCAGGTGTCGGCGGACGTCTTCGCTGAAATACGGGCCGATCGCCTCTTTCTTTTGGCGCTGTACCACCAGCAGCGGCTCGGCTCGTGCGGCATCGTGCTGTTGTTGAGTGATGTAGCCCTCGGTGAGCATGCGGCGCAGCACCCAGTTGCGCCGTTCCACCACCAGATCGGCTGCGCGATACGGGCTGAATGCCGAGGGGCGCTGCGGGATCCCGGCCAGCGTCGCCGCTTCGGGCAGGGTGAGTTGCGCGACCGACTTGTTGAAAAAGGCGCGCGCGGCAGCTTCCATGCCGTAGTTGCCGTGGCCGAGATTGACCAGGTTGGCATAGAGCGTGAGGATTTGCTGCTTCGAGTAGCTCTTCTCGAGCTCGACAGCCAAGAAGGCTTCCTCGATCTTGCGCCACCAGCTTTTTTCCCGCGTGAGCTGGAAGAGTGTGCGGGCGAGCTGCATCGTAATCGTGGAGGCACCCTCGACCCGCCGACCGGCTCGCACGTTGGCGATCATCGCGCGCACGATGCCGAGTGCATCGACGCCTCCGTGCTCGAAGAAGTTGGCGTCTTCGGTGGCGACGATCGCGTGCTGCAGAAGCGGCGGCAGCTCGTCTTCTTCCAGCATGACGCGGTTCTCGCGCGAGTAGTTGGCGATGATCTGACCTCGGTGATCCGAGACCTCGGTGACCAAGCGCGGCACGAATTGATCGACATCGTCGACCTGCGGACGATGGATCGAGGCGGCGAAGACGACGCCTGTGACGATCGCGAGGACGATCGTGGCGATCGGCAAGACGAGCAGATAGCGGCGCCAGCGAATGCCGCGCACGGGCTCATCGTCGATCGGCGTCGGCCGGCGGGCCGGGCCGGTGCCGCTCGACGAGGGACGCTCCGCCGGCGGATCAGACGACGCTGGCGTCTCGATGCCTTCTGCGAACGACGTGGGCGGCTCGAGCCCGGTTCTGGAGGAGAATCCGTCGTCGGTGGTCGAGGCGTCGGACGGCGGTCGCTGCTCGGGATCGTCAGGAAGGCGGGGAGCGTCGCTCATGTTCTGATTGTAGTCCCCGCCGCTCGGACGATCGTGGCCGAGGATGGCGATCCAGTGGCGGCCGGCTCGCCTCCTCTTGACCTCTCGGCGCCATGCCGCACCGAGACTTCCGCGGAACCACTCATGTCGTTCGATGTTGTCTCGCCGTTTTCGCCTCAGGGCGACCAGCCCGCCGCCATCGAGCAACTCGTCACGGGACTCGAAGCCGGCGAGCGCGATCAGGTGCTGCTCGGCGTCACTGGCTCAGGCAAGACCTTCACCGTGGCCAAAGTCGTCGAGTCCTTCGATCGCCCGACCCTCGTCCTGTCCCACAACAAGACGCTGGCTGCGCAGCTTTACCAGGAGTTCTCGGCCTTCTTCCCGCACAACGCGGTCGAGTACTTCGTCTCTTACTACGACTACTACCAACCCGAGGCCTACGTCCCGCAGAGCGACACCTATATCGAGAAGGAGACCTCGATCAACGAGGAGATCGATCGCTTACGCCTGCGCGCCACGAAGGCGCTCTTCGAGCGCCGTGACGTGTTGATCGTTGCTTCGGTGTCGTGCATCTACGGCCTCGGGTCGCCCGAGTCGTTTCACGGCATGCTGCAGTTCTTCGAGCTCGGAGACGAGAGCGGTCCCGACGATGCGCTGGCCGGTCTCGTGCACATGCAGTACGAGCGCACGAATATGGATCTCTTCCACGGCAGCTTCCGCATGCGCGGCGACGTGCTCGAGATTCTGCCGGCCTATGAAGACATCGGCATCCGCGTCGAATATTTCGGCGACGAGATCGAGCGCATCGTGCGCTTCGACCCGCTGCGCGGCGAAGTGCTGCAGGCGGTCGACAAGGTCTCGGTCTATCCGAAGTCGCACTACGTGACGCCTGAGGATCAGATGAAACGGGCGATTCAGGGCATTGAGGCCGAGCTGGGCGAGCGCCTCGACGAGCTGGAGCGCCAGGGCAAATTGCTCGAGCGTCAGCGCCTCGAGCAGCGCACCCGGTTCGATCTCGAGATGCTGCGCGAGATGGGCTTCTGCCACGGCATCGAGAACTACTCGCGGCATCTTTCGGGCGGCCTGCCCGGTGAACCGCCGCCGACGCTTCTCGACTACTTCCCCGACGACATGCTGCTGGTGGTCGACGAGAGCCACCAAACGGTGCCGCAGGTGCGCGGCATGTTCAACGGCGATCGTGCCCGCAAGCAGACGCTGGTCGACTACGGCTTCCGGCTGCCGTCGGCGCTCGACAATCGGCCGCTGACCTTCGACGAATGGGAGCGGCGCCCTGGTCAGCGTCTCTTCGTCTCGGCGACCCCGGGATCCTGGGAGATGGATCGCACGCAGGGTGTGTTCGTCGAGCAGGTGATTCGGCCGACCGGCCTGATCGATCCCGAGATCGACGTGCGACCGGCGCGTGGGCAGGTCGACGATCTCCTGGCGGAGGTTCGGACGGTCGTTGCGCGCCGCGAGCGGGTCCTGGTCACCACGCTGACGAAGCGCATGGCCGAAGAGCTGACGCAATATTTCGCCGAGCTCGGCGTGCGTGTGCGCTACATGCATTCGGACATCGACACCATCGAGCGGGTCGAGATCATCCACGCCCTGCGAAAAGGTGAGTTCGACGTGCTGGTCGGCATCAACCTCCTGCGGGAGGGGCTCGACATTCCCGAGGTCGCGCTGGTGGCCGTGCTCGACGCTGACAAAGAAGGCTTCTTGCGCTCCGAGACCTCCCTCGTGCAGACCGCCGGCCGCGCGGCGCGCAACGTCCACGGTCGGGTGATCTTCTACGCCGATCGCAGAACCGATTCCATGCGCCGCGCCATGGACGAGACCGCGCGCCGGCGTGTCAAACAAGAGGCCTACAACGCCGAGCACGGCATCGAACCGACCACGGTGCTCAAGGACGTTCACAACCCGCTCGTGCGGATGGGCCAGCTCGATCAATATCGTGCCGGCGTCGTTCGGCCGTCCGAGGTTGCGCAAGATGCCGAGCTACCGCTGTCGAAGCGCATTCAGAAGCTCGAGAAAGAGATGAAGCAGGCGGCCAAGAACCTCGAGTTCGAGGAGGCGGCGGCGCTGCGCGACCAGCTCAAGGAGCTGCGCGAACTGCAGATCTTCTCGGGATGACCGACGTCGGCAAGCGCTGTCGGACCGGCTCGAAGGCGATGGCGACGAGCGCCCGCCTTGGACACGATGGTGCTCGCCGTCGCGAAATGCGCGAGCCGATGCTGGCGGAAACGGCAGATTCCCAAGCCGTTGACGGCGGATCGGGAGCCGTCGAGCGACGACTTTTCAGGAGCAGCGGGTTCGTGACTTCCGTGCCGCGAAACGCCCAGAGGACCGTCGGGCTTCCGACGAACCGCCCAGGTCGCCCGAGTCACTGATGATTCACCCAGATGTCGAAGCGGCCATCCGGCGGCTGCAGGACCGGCCCGGCATTTACGTGTTCCGCGACGCCGCTGGCCAGGCGCTCTACGTCGGCAAAGCGAAGTCGCTCAAGAAGCGTGTGGCCAACTATCTGCGCCCGCCGGGGGAGTTGCGTTTGCGCAACATGCTGGCCGAGGCGCGGCGGCTCGACTGGCTGCTGGCCGACAACGAGGCCGAGGCGCTGGCGCTTGAGAACAACTGGATCAAGACCAAGCAGCCGCGGTACAACATCCGGCTGCGCGACGACAAGACCTACCCCTACCTGAAGCTGACGCTGCGCGACGAGTATCCGCGCCTGGCCTTCACCCGCCGGATCGTCGACGACGGTGCCGAGTACTTTGGGCCCTATCTGCCGGCGGGGCTGGCGCGCAAAGCGATCAAGTTGGTCCAGAAGCTCTTCCAGATTCGCGTGTGTCGCATTGCGATCGACGGCTCGCTACCGCGTCCGTGCCTGTACCACGACATGCACCGCTGTCTCGGCCCCTGCGTCCACGACCTGACGACGCATGCCGAGTACACGGCGGCGGTCGAGCAGGCGCGGCTCTTCCTGCGCGGACGCAACGACGAGCTGCTGCGCGACCTCAAGGCGAAGATGCTCGAGGCGTCGGACCTGCTCGAGTTCGAAGAGGCGGCCCGCCTGCGCGATCTGATCGCCGAAGTGGAGGAGATCAGTCAGCGGCGCAAGATCTCGTCGGTGCGCGGCGAAGATGTCGACATCTTTGGCCTCTACGCCCTCGGCGGCAACGTTGCGCTCACCGTGCTCGTGATGCGCGGCGGGCAGATTCTCGATCGCCGCGAGCTGTTCTGGGAAGGGCGTGACGAGGTCGATCCGGCGGCGCTGCTTTCCGAAGTTCTGCCGCAGATCTATGACGTCACCACCTTCATCCCGAAGGAAATTCATCTGCCCATGCCGGTTGAGGGTGAGGAGGCGCTCGTCGCCTGGCTGTCCGAGCGCAAAGGCGAGAAGGTCTATGTGCGCCTGCCGTCACGCGGTCAGAAAGCGCAGCGTGTGGCACTCGCCACGCGCAACGCGGAGCTGGCCTACCGCCGCCGGTTTCGGGCGGAGGGACGCGGTGCTCTGGCGGCTCGAGCGCTCCGGGAGCACCTCGGCCTCGACGGGCCGCCCGAGCGCATCGAGGGCTTCGACATCTCGCATTTCCAGGGGGCGCAAACGGTCGCTTCGCTCGTCGCGTGGGAGGCGGGCAAGTTGCGCAAGGGCGACTATCGCTCGTTCAACATCAAGGATCTCGACCAGCCCGACGACTTCTTCGCCATGCAGCAGGCCGTCGAGCGGCGCTATCGCCGCGTGCTCGACGAAGTGGGCGCGATGCCGGATCTGATCGTGATCGACGGCGGGCGCGGTCAGCTCAACGCTGCCCTGGCGGCCCTCGATCGCCTGGGCGTTGAGGAGACGCCGATCGTCGGTCTCGCCAAACGTGACGAGGAGCTCTATCTGCCCGCGACACCGCAGCCGATGCGTCTGCCGCGCGACGATCCGGGTCTCCAGCTCCTGCAGCAGATCCGAGACGAGTCTCATCGTTTTGCGGTGTCGCGCCACCGGCGCCGCCGCAAGGCCTCAACGCTCCGGAGCCGCCTGGACGACGTCGCTGGCGTCGGGCCGAAGCGTCGTCGCGAGCTGCTGACTCGCTTCGGCAGCCTCGAGGGCGTGCGCCGAGCTTCCGAGGCAGAGCTGATCGACGCAGTCGGCCCGAAGCTCGGTCGCCAGCTCTACGGAGAGTTTCGTCGAGCCGAGGTCGAGGTCGACGCCAGCTGATCGAACCGCCGCCGGAGCGCGACGACCGCGGCGCCGGCGATCGCCAGCGTTGCGAGCACAAGCCCGAGCGGTGAAAGCGTCGGAATCTCGACCGACGTTCCGAAGGCGACGTCCGTCAGGGGAGCGAAGCTTTCGCCGCCGAGACTCAACGTCGACCAGGTTTCGATCGCCTCTCGCCGTTCGGGCCGCAGCCGCCAATAGGCGAGATTCGGCGGCGCGGCGCCGAGCTGACTTCCCGAGACCCAGAGGTTGCCGACCGCGTCAGTCGCCGCGTCCAGGGGGAGGTTCGGGAACGTCTCGGGCAGCACGAAACGGTCCACCGAGCGCCCGTCGTCGGGGTCGATGGTCTCGAGCGTCCACCGATCGTCGGTCGGCGCTCGGGTCAGCAGGAACAACCGATCTCGTCCGCCGGCCAGCGCCAGGGTGAGGGTCTCAGGCGGCAGCGCCAGAGAACGAACGTCGAGAACCGAACCATCGGCTGGGTCCAGACGCCAAAGCTCGGCATCGTTCCAGCTCACGTACCAAAGGCGGTCCCTCGAGTCGAAGGCCAGGCCGCCGGGGTTGAAGATCGAGGTGTTGGGAAGCGGTGCCAGCTCATTGACTGTTCCGTTCTCGATCGCCCACAGCGAGAGGACGTCGGCGCACAGCAGGCGACCGGCAGATGACTGGGCCACAAGCTGGCAGCCGAAGAATGCGGGCGGCGCGTTCTGGATCGAGGTGATGCGCTCGGCGTCGTAGGTTCGAAGGTCGACGCGCCAGACGGCGTCCGTGGTGACCGATAGTGCGGTTTGAGCGCGCGCTGCGTCCGCGGCGAACGCGGCGGCGAAGATGCCCAAGAGAGCGATCCAGCAGAAAGCGCGCGGCAAGGCGAAGCGAGAGGTCGGGGTCATGCTCAGGGTCCGGAAGCGAACGATCAGTCGTGGGACGATGATGTCACAAGAGCATCGGGAAGCCCAGTCGGCATGGAGCGGGCGAGCTGTCGACGGCGATCCCCGGATTCGCTGCCGCGTTCCGAGGGTTGTCTCTCAGCCTCCGCGGCGCTCGCCGGCCGTGGACGCTCGCCGTCGGTGCAGCACGAGGCCGCCGGCCAAGCCGAGCGCGAGCATGGTGAGGAGCAAGCCCAGGTGCGAGAGGGTCGGGATGTCGGTCGCCGGTCCTCGGCTGACGGCGGCGAGGTTGATGAGCAGCGGATCTTCGTTGAGCGCGAGGCAGCCGCTCCACGTTTCCTCGACGACGAGCGGCTCCAGTTCGATTCGATCGTAGGCGCCGCAGATGAAGCCGAGGACCTGCGCGCCTTCGATCTCCGAGACCCAGAGAGCACCGTCCTCGTCGAAAGCGGCGTCGATCGGCGCTTCGACGCCCAGCGCTCCGACGTCGCGGCTAGAGAGCGCCATGCCGGTCGTGGGATCGATCTCGACCAGGAGGGCGATGCCGGTCGAGTCGCTTCCGAGGAGGAAGAGCCGCTCATCGAGGGCCGCGAGCGCCTGAAGACTGACGATGTCGGTGGTCAGCGGAACGGTGTCCACAGGAGCACCGGTCGCGGGATCGAGTTGCCACAAGAGGTCGTCGTTCGTGGCGACGAAGAAGAGCCGCCCCGCCGAGTCGAAGGCGACGCCGGTGCCGGTCGAAACCGCCGGCAGCGGACCGACGACATCGATCGAGGTTTGGTCGACTGTGAACAGCCGATCTGCGTCGATGCAGAAGATCGTCCCGTCCGGAGCGCGGCTCGAGGCGTCGCAGAAGAAGTCTTCGCCGTCGTCGTCGGGCGTTGCGACGAGCTGGCCGGCGTGAGTCCGCAGACCGACCCGCCAGAGCGCGTCGCCGTCGACCGACAGTGCCTGCTGCGCGATCACGGTCGATGGAAACAGGACGAGCGCGGCGATCGTGGACCCGACGAGGGTGAGGCGGCGAGCGTTAGACATCGGACGAACCTCCGAAGCGGAAGACCAGGGGGATCCGGTGGCATCAGTGGGATGTTTCCTGCACTATGCCATATAAGCATATTTGATCAAAGGCGCGACGCCCACGGCGTCGGGGGCATGCGGTGAGCGGATGGGATCCCGCCCGCGCGGTCGATGCCAGTCCCTCCTCTCCTGACTGTGAGGCGGCGGGGTAGGTCTCGGGTTCTCTCTGACCCACCGCCCGGCCTCTGGCATAATCCGCAGGCCCCTCCCCTCCCGTCTTGTTCCACGCCTCGTTCGTCCGAGCTCACGATCCAGGAGCTAGCCGCATGGCTGAATCGTCCAGTCGCGGGGATCGCCCCGAGTCATTTGTCGACCTGTTGCGCGAGGCTTATCTCGAGCGCAGTTCCGGCGTGATCGAAACGCGCCTCGAGGGGGCGGAGCCGCTGTATCTGCGCAAAGGAGAGATTTTCGTCGATCGCGACGGGCCGCTGGCATCGCGGGTGGCGGCGGTGGTGGCGCGCGCCGCGACCTTGCCGCGTCCTGCCGCCGATCCTCAGATGAGGGAGGCAGCTGCCACGCTGGTCGACCAGATGCTCCAAGCTGAGTCGACCGTCGCGGCGCGCCTTCGCTCTGAGCCGCCTGCCGGCATCGAGATCGTCGGACCGATTGCCACCGTATGTGTCCTGCTCGAGGCGGTGGGTCGGGTCAGCACCGAAGGTGCCATGCTCGCGCTGCTCGGCGGCGCCGCCGAGCGCTACGTCGGGCGTCAGAAGACGCCGGCTCTTGAGCAGCTACCCGGTCTCGAGCCGTCGATGGCGGCCGTCTACGGTCAGCTGGAACGCCCGATCACGATCGCCGAGCTGCTGCGCGGCGGCGGAACGCGTCTCGACACGCTGCGCGGCCTGACGCGGCTTTGGGCGGTCGGA
>JBCBCF010000164.1:0-9846 GCA_038530905.1 Acidobacteriota bacterium | reverse complement strand
CCGGTGGTCGGTGACGCGGTTCTGCGGAAAGTTGTAGGTCCGGATCTTCTCCGACCGATCACCGCTGCCCACCATCTTCCGTCGCTCGCCTGAGCGCTCCGCCTGCGCTTTCTCTTCCTCGACCTGGAGGAGCCGCGACTTCAGGACGCGCAGGGCCTTCGCCTTGTTCTTGATCTGGCTGCGCTCGTCTTGGCAGCTGACGACCAGGCCCGTGGGCAAATGCGTCAGTCGGACGGCCGAGTAGGTGGTGTTGACACCCTGGCCGCCTGGTCCTGAGGCGCAGAAGCGATCGATGCGGAGGTCTTTCTCGTCGACCCTGATCTCGACCTCTTCAGCCTCCGGAAGCACGGCGACGGTCACGGCCGACGTGTGAATGCGACCTGAGGCTTCAGTTTGCGGCACGCGCTGCACGCGGTGGACGCCCGCCTCGTGCTGCAGGCGGCCGAATGCGCCGCCTCCCTCGACGATCGCGTCGACTTCCTTGACGCCACCGGCGTCGGATTCCGAGAGGTCGAGGATCTCGACCCGCCAGCCTCGGGCCTCCGCGTAGCGGCTGTACATGCGGAAGAGCTCGCTGGCGAAGAGTGTCGCTTCGTCGCCGCCCGTGCCGGCGCGGATCTCGAGGACGGCGTTGCGGCCTGCGCGCGGATCTTTCGGCAGCAGCTCGCGACGGATCTCCGCTTCGAGCGTCTCGAGACGCTCGTCGAGCGTGCGCCTCTCCTCCGTGGCGAGAGCGACCAGGTCGTCGTCGCGATCGAGCCCGCCGAGCATCTCGACCAGCTCGTCGCGCTCTCGGGCCACCCCGCGATACTCGCGCCACAACCCGACCACGCCGGCGATCTCGGCCAGCGCGATGTTCGTCTCGCGGTACACCTTCGGATCGCCTAGGACTTCGGGGTCGGCGAGGCGACGCGTCAGGTCGTCGTGAGTCGTTTCCAAGTGCTCGAGGCGTCGGGTCTGCATGATGAGGGTGCTCACGGTGCGCCGAAGAGCCCGCGGTGGATGCCGATCGCGTGCATCGGGCGGGCCGGCGGAGACGGGTTCGAACGTTTTTTGGTGGAATCCCGGGCAGAGATAAGATGCAGCGTCAAGGGGTTGATCGCCTCGTTCAGGCGGCCCTTGCGATGGTCATGGCCAGCGATTCCGCTTTGCGCGAAGACAGCGCGACACCATTTCAGCCGGGCGCGGCCTCCGCGTCCGCTGTCTTCCGGCGCGCCCGGTCGACGTCGACCCGCGATGATGCGTCGGCGCGGCGGCTCGGTCTGGCGACCTTGACGTTTCGTGTCGTTCTCCTCGCGGTCGCCTTTCCAACGCTTTTCGCCCTCACTGTATTCGCCGGCATGACGTCGGTGCGCGAAGCGCTCTCCGTCGGCGTTCTCGTGGCGGTCGCCGTCCTCGCTTCCGCGCGCATCGCGTCGCTGTGGCTGCAAAAGCGTCTGGCGACGGACCTGCAGCTGCTCTCGGACGTCTGCCGATCGATCGACGGCGATCGCGCGCATCGCGAAAGCGTGGTCGACACCGAGTCCGGAGCCACTCTCGAGACACGCGCGCTGCTCGAAGACTTCGAGTCCATGGCCGTTCGCGTCGAAGAAGCGCAGGATCGGCTGCGCGACGCGCTGGCGGTGGGTGAAGAGCTGCGCGCCGAGCTGGAGGCGATGGTCGGACGGCGGGAGGACGAGATTCGCGATCGCACCGCCGAGCTGCAGACCGCCAACCTCAACCTCGAACGGATGGTGCGCGAGGACAGCTTGACAGGCATCGCCAATCATCGGCGCTTCGTCGAGTTCGCCGAGCAGTGCTGGCGCATTTGCACGCGCGAGGCGCAGCCGGTGTCGATTCTCATGGTCGATGTCGACCATTTCAAAGCGTTCAACGATATCTACGGTCATCAGGCCGGCGATCAATGTCTACGCCAGGTGGCCTCGACACTGGCGTCGATGTCCCGCCGCGCGCTCGATCTGTCGGCGCGCTATGGCGGTGAGGAATTCGCCATCGTTCTCGGTCACGTTGACGTCGACGACGCGGTGGAGATGGCGGAAGAGGCGCGCCGCTCGATCGAGCAGCTCGAGATCGCACACTCGGGCTCGCCCGAGCAGGGGCGCGTGACCGTTTCGATCGGTGTCGCGACGCTCGTGCCGCATCCTGAGACAGAGGTCTCGACCCTGATTTCGCTGGCCGACCAGGCGCTCTACCGCGCCAAGCGCCTCGGACGCAATCGCACCGAACGGGTCCCCGGCGCTCACGGCCGCTGACGCTCGGCGCAGGTTCCGGCGAGGGTTAGCCAGGCGCGTCGCGGTCACTTGGACCGAGCTTCTTGCCCTCGAGCGCCGACAGCATGCCGTGCCAGATCTTGACTTCGCGCTCGGCGAGCTGAGCGCGCAGGAACATCGCCCGGATCTTGCGCCACATGACCGCGCGCATGTGCTCGACGCGAAAGAAATTCGCCGTCTCGAGCGAGCCCTCGAGACGGTCGAAGAAGCCCTCGAGCTCGGCGCGGGTGGCCGGTACTCCCTCGGGCTCGACCAGCCGCCGCGCCGGCGTCGCGTCGCCGGCCATCCGCCACTCATAGGCGATCAGCAGGACGGCCTGCGCCAGATTGAGCGAGCTGAACGCGGGATTGAGCGGCACAACGACCAGGGCGTCGCACACCGCGACCTCTTCGTTCGTCAGGCCGATGCGCTCGCGGCCGAAGAGCACGCCGGCTCGCTGGCCGCCGGCGGCCGCCGACCGGACCTCGTCGGCCAGCCGTCGCGGCGTGATCTCGTGCTTCGCCATGTCGCGGTGGCGAGCCGTCGTGGCGTAGAGACGATGGAGGTCGGCCGTCGCGTCCGCCAGCGAGTCGAACGCCCGAGCGGTCTCGAGGATGGCGTCGGCACCTGACGCCATGGGCCGCGCCTCGTCGTTCGGCCAGCCGTCGCGAGGCCGGACCAATCGCAGGTCCGAGAGGCCGCAATTCATCATCGCGCGCGCCGCGGCGCCGATGTTGGCGGCCATTTGAGGCTCGACCAGCACGACCGCCGGAGCCTGCGCATCGTCGGGAGCGGGGACGGCGGTCTTCACGGCGCCGCAGCATAGCCGATGCGCCGAGTGGCCACGCCGGCCGCGCGCCGTCAGTCGCGGGCGGCGAGCCGATCGCGCTCGCGGCGTCGGTCGCGATGGAAGTAATACGGACAGACCTTGGCGCGCAGCGGTGCGTCGCGCGGATCATCAATATCGGCGGGGTGGAAGAGAGCCTCGACGGTTTCGACGCCCCGGCGCTCAAGGCGGCGGAGGGCGCCGTCGAGAAGTCGCGGGCTCATCCGGCCGGTGAAGAGAACGCCGACGAACGCATCCTCCCAACGTCTGCCGTGGCGTCGGGCGACGGGCCGGGCCCGCCGGGCGAGATGGCGGAGCAGCAGATGCTTGACCGGCCCGAGATGGTGCGCAGCGTGAACGAGATCCCTCGGATCGAGACTCGCGTGCAGCGGCTCGTGCGGGATGCGGATCCGCGGCCATCCGTGGCGGGCGGCGAGGGCAGCCGTGCGCTCGAAGATCCCGGGCACGAGATGGACGTGCTGATTGCCGTCCACTCCTTGCACGCCGAGGCCGAGATCGGCAGCGCGGTCGGCCTGCGTCTGCAGCTCGCGATCGATTTGGTGCAGAAGCTGGCGTCGCGCCGTGGACGCCGGTTGGGCGAGATCGCGCAGGTAGCCCGCGACGCTGCGGCGATAGCGGCCTTCGTCGTCGATCAGGAGCGGCACGCGCTCCGGTGGCGACAGCGGTCGGCCCTCGGTCAAGTTGAGGTGCAGCGAAAGGTCGAGCTCGGGCAGATCCCGAAGCAGAGCAAGGCCATGGTCGAGGGCCAGGCCGTCGATGCGGACCGCGGTGCGCCGGATCCGACCGGCGCGGTGCAGTCGGGCGACCGCCTCGTTCAAACCGTGGCTGACTCCGAAGTCGTCGGCCGTGACGACCACGCGCAGGCGGCCGCGCTCTTGGCCGCCGCGGGTGGCAGGTCGAGACGGCGCGTCCGTCACGGGCGGCGCCAGCGGCGCAGCCGGTATTTGATCGCTTCCCAGGCGATCGGGATCGGCGAGAAGAACGACACTGTCGACTCGCCGGCGGCACGCTCGCGATAGCGCACCGGGATCACTTTGATGCGGGCGTCGGCCTTGATCAGCTCGAAGACCAGCTCGGTGTCGATGAACCAACCGTCGGTGCGCAGATCCAGCGTGTCGAGCAGCGAGCGGCGCGCCAGCTTGAAGGAGTAGTTGATGTCGTTGACGTAGATGTTGAACAGCAGGTTGAGGAAGATCTTGTAGCCGTAGTGGAAGGTGCCGCGGACCAGCGTCTCGAGGTAGTCGCCGCTGGCGTAGCGCCACATGATCTCGTTCGTCTCGCTCGACAATCGGTAGCCGCTGACGAAGTCGTAGTCGTCGAAGTAGCGGGCCGCCACTCTCAGGTACGCGAGGTCGAACGGCATGTCGGCTTCGAGGTGACAGATCCAATCTTTCGAGGTCGCGGCGTAGGCGGCACGCAGCGCTGAGCCCATGCCTTCGCGCGTCTCCTGATGCAGCACGCGGATGCGCGGATAGCGCGCGGCCCACTCGCGGGAGACAGCGAGCGAGCGATCGGTGGAGCCGCTGTTGACGATCAAGATCTCGCCGTCGGGCGTCAGAGTGTCGAGTGCGGCCAGGGCGGCATCCAGCGTCGTCGGCAGGTTCTCTTCTTCGTTGTAGACCGGCACGATGATGCACACCGACTGCCGGGTGGCGTGAGCACCCGGCTCGGCGTCCGTGTGCCGCTCGGCGGCGATCGGCAGCTCCCCGGCGGCAACGCGATCGGCCGCCTCGACGTCGCGAGCCGCTTCCGCAGCGAGATCAGGCCGCGCCGACGCCTTGGCTCCTGGCTCGACCTCGGCACGCTTCGCGCGCGCCGAACAACCGAAGAAGGCGCGGATCTCGTCGGTTACGAGCTCGACCGCGTCCGCAGAAAGCTCCGGATACAGCGGCAGCGCGAGGGCGTGTCTCGACAGCTCTTCAGCGACGGGAAACCGATCGTCCGCACCGACGAACGGCCGCCAGGCCGGCATCTCGTGCAGCGAGGTCGGGTAGTAGACGTGCGTCTGGATGCCTCGCGCGTCGAGGTGCTTCACGAGGGCGTCGCGGGTCGTCGGATCGGGTGCCGACGTCACCAGCACGTGGTGAGCAGAGCGCCGTCCGTCCGGCTCGGCCTGAAAGACGATCGACGTCTCGGCGAGCTGTTCACGGTAGGACTCGACGAGCGCACGCCGCTCGGCATTCATCCGATCGAGATGCTGCAGCTTGACGCCGAGAATCGCCGCCTGCAGCGGATCGAGTCGGCTGACGGCAGCAGCTTCGTACGAGGTGAAGGGGTCGCCGTCGCGCTTGCCGTAGTTGCGCAGGCCCCGCAGCCGCTGCGCTCGAACGTCGTCGTCGAGGAGGATGATGCCGGCGTCGCCGGCAGCGCCGAGGTTCTTGGTCGGGTAGAAGCTGAACGCCGCGAGATCGCCGGACGCGCCGGCCGGTCGCCAGTGCGCACCGTCGCGCCAGCTCGCGCCGTGGGCCTGCGAGCCGTCCTCCACGACGACGAGATCGTGCGTTTCGGCCAGCTGTCGCACTGCCGCCATGTCGAGCGGCAGGCCGAAAAGATGCACGGCGAGCAGGAAGCGCGTGCGCGGGCCGACGCGCTCGGCGGCCCGCTCGAGGTCGAGCAGGAAGGTATCGCGGCGCACGTCGACGAGCGCAGGTTGGCCGCCGGCGGCGACGATCGCAGCGGCCACCGGGGTCGGCGCGTAGGTCGGCGCCAAGACCTCGTCGCCCGGTTCGAGACCGGCGACGCGCATCGCCAGCACCAGGGCGTCCGTGCCCGATCCCACGCCGACGGCATGGCGGCGCGTGGTGGCCTCGGCGAAGGCGCCCTCGAAGGCGGCCACCTCGTCGCCGAGCGTGTAGCGGCCGCTTTCGAGCACGCGCCGGCAGGCCGCCTCGATCTCCGCCGCGAAGCGCCGGTGCTGCGGCTGGAGGTCGTGGCGGCGGACGCGTGGTTCGCCGAGCGGGGCTGACGGCGGGACGGACGATGGAGGCGTGGTCATCATGAGGGGCGCGATTCTGGCGCGTTGGCGCCGGTCACGTCGAGAGGTGCGGCGCCGACGGCGCGCCGCGCGGCCTCGACGGTGCGCGCCAATCCGTCCTCGATGGGCACCTGCGGTTGCCAGCCCGTGACGCGTTCGAAGGCTGACGCGTCGAGGGTCGCGTCGCCGACATCGAGGTGACGCAGAGCCTCGGGAAACGGCTCGATGCGGCGCGCCACCGGTCCGAGGGCGGCGTCGAGGGCGCCGAGGAACCGTCGCAGCGAGGTCGGGCGGCCACCAAGGTTGAAGACGCCGAGCGCCTGCGGCGTGGCACCGGCAAGAAGCGCGGCGTCGACGACGTCGTCAATGAAGAGGAGATCCTTGGTGCGGTCGAGATCTCCCCAGATCACGAGCTCGCGGCCGGCGACGGCATCGCGGACCATCTCGCCGACGAATCCGATGCCATCGCCCGCGAGCCGCTGGCCCGGGCCGTAGGTGTTGGTGAGGCGAAAAAAGGTGCTTGCGACGCCGGCGCGGCCGCCGAGGACCCGGTGATAGTGCTCGAGAGTGGTCTTGTGGATCGCCTGCACGTCGCTGGGCTGCAGCGGTGTCGCCTCGTCGAGACGCACGGCCGGCTGCCGGCCGTATTGGTTGCGCGCGCCGAAGGCGAGAAGACGTGGTGCGGTCGCGTCTGCCGAATCTTCCGCCAGGCGTGCGACAGCGCGCAGCAGCGCCAGACCGGCGCCGCAGTTCAGGCGATGGTCCAGCTCCGGGTGCTTGAAACCGAGATGATGGTCGGCGAGGCCGACGCAGTCGATCGCCAGGTCGAGATCGGCGAGGTCGAGATCGGCGAGAGCGTCCTCGATGGGCGCCTCGATCCAGTCGATGTGCGCGGCGACGTCGACGAGGGCTTCCCGCCGGCCGCTGCAGGCGGGATCCAGGGAATCAACCACCTGGACAGCCGCGCCGATGCCGACGAGGCGTCGCGCGATCGCCGCGCCGAGAAAGCCAGCGCCGCCCGCGACGAGAACTCGGCGGCCGCGGTAGGACGCGTCGAGAGCCGACGACGGCGCGGCGCCAGGCCGCGGAGAGGGAGCGGACACGGACGGTCAGCTGAGGGATGGATAGCGCGAGCGGCGGAGGGGACCGCGGCTCAGGCGCCGGCGCGGCGCCAGGCGAGGACCGTGGCGCCTTCGCCCGCCTCAGCCAGCGCGCACATCTCGTTCGCCTTCTCGTAGTTGGCCATCTGCCCGATGTCGAGCCAATAGCCGTCGAAGCTGTAGCGCGACACCGTGCGCTCGTCGGCGATGAGCTGACGCAGCAGAGTGTCCATGCTGACAAACGTGTCGACCGGCATCCGATCGACGACCGACGGGTCGATGCAATAAATGCCCGCGTTGATCTCGGCTTCGAGCGAGGTCTTCTCCTCGATGTCGAGGATGCGCCGGCCGCGATGGCGGATGACGCCATATTCGAGCGGCAGCTTGACCGAGGTCGTTGTCACGGTGAGGTCGGCTCCCTCCTCGACATGCTGCCGCCAGAGGGCGCCGTAATCCATGTCGGTCAGGATGTCGCCGTTGACCACCAGGAACGGCGCGTCGAGGTGTTCGCGCAGCAGCGTCAGCGGACCGGCGGTCCCGAGCGGCTGTCGCTCGATCGAGTAGTGGATCTTCAATCCCCACTTCGAACCGTCGCCGAAGTAGGCCAGGAACAGCTCGGGCTTGTGCCCGAGAGCGAGGATGATCTCCTCGACACCGCTGGCTCTGAGGTTGACGATCTGAATCTCGAGGACGGACTCGTTGCCGACCGGCAGCAGGGGCTTGGGCAGGATGCGGGTCAGCGGCTGCAGTCGTTTGCCGAGACCCCCTGCCATGATGACTGCCTTCATGGAACGCTCCTTGTCGAGCCGCACGCCGTCGAGCGACGTCGTGGAAGACGTCGAGGTTGCTCGTTCGGTCGGACGGTGACTCTTCGGATCATGATTGGAAGCAAGGTTAACATAGATCGACCGCGCCGAAGAGACCATGCGAAAAAACGATCAATTCGCTCGCAACAGAGTGGTTTTCACTCGATCGCAACGCCCATCGCGACGGAGCTCGTCATGAATCCGGGCGTCCTCGAGGACATCTCCCGGCTCGAGGCCCACCACTGGTGGTACCGGGGTCTGCGCGGAGCGATCGCCGGCATCCTGGACCGCCTCGAGCTGGCCGACCGACCGGCGGTGCTCGATGCCGGCTGCGGTACCGGCATGAACCTGCTGCGGCTGCGCGAGCTGCTGGCGCCTCGGCACCTAGAGGGATTCGACCTCGATCCGGCGGCCGTCGCCTTCGCCCGTGAGAAGCTCGGCGGCGATGCCCACCTCTATCGCGACGACATCACGGCGCCGAGCCGGACGGGTCCGCCTCTGGACCTGGTGGTGAGCTGCGACGTACTCAACATCATGGGCCTCGAGGGCGCGCGGGGAGGGCTTGAAGCGCTGGTCGACCGGCTGAGTCCGAATGGCCTTCTGGTGCTCAATCTCCCCGCGTTGGAGTGGCTGCGCGGGCCGCACGACGACGCTGTGCACGGCACGCGACGCTTCGCTTTGTCCGAGGTCGAGAGATTTCTCAACAGCCTGGGGCTTTCTGTCGAGCGAGCCAGCTACCGTCTGCTCCCTCTGCTGCCGGCCCTGGCCGCGTACCGCCTGGCAGCGCGCTGGCGCCCGCGGCCGACCGCCGACCGAGCGCGCTCGGACCTCGAGCAGGGGTTCGGTGGCCCGACCCACGCCATTCTGTCCGCCATCCTCGCCGGCGAAAACGCGCTCCTGTCCCGCGGGGTCCGGATGCCGCTCGGCAGCTCGATCACCGTCGCCGCACGCAAGCCGGCCGGCCCACAGTTCCCTCTCCGACCCTCCGAGGAGTTCCCATGATCGCTCGTTCGCCTGACCTATCCTCGATCAGAGGGTGGCCACCGCTCAGCCGCCGACATCGATCGATGGATCACGCCTCGCCGAAACGTCACCTCGGCGCGCTCAATGTGATCCTTTTGATCGCTTCGATCGTTTTTCTTTCGATTCCGCTCTCGGCGCAGGAGCTGCCGGAATCCGTGACGCGCGAGCCCGCCGACGTCTCCGAGGCGCAGCAGCGGCTGTGGGACGCGGCGCGCGACGGCGATCTCGGCGGCATCGAGGCGGCGCTCGCCGACGGCGCGGCGATCGATGGCGCGTATCGCGACGGCGCCTCCGCTCTGATCTACGCGGCGCAGCGCGGCCGCACCGACGCGGTGCGCCTCCTGCTGGAGCGCGGAGCAGATCCCGACGCGCGGTCGATCATGAACCAGACGACCGCCTTGCACCTCGCAATTCCCGACGCTGAGGCTGTCGAGGCGCTGGTCGCCGCCGGTGCCGATCCGAATCGGCGCGATCTGGTGCTCGACTGCACGCCTCTCGGCTGCGCTGTCCTGCGCCGCTGCCGCGATTGTCTGCGCGCGATGCTGACCAGCGACCGACTCGAAGCGCCGACGTTGTGGGAGGCCCGGCAGCTCGCTCGTCGGGCGGGTGCCCAGGCCGATTCCGAGATGCTGCGGCGGGCCCTGGCCAAGCGCGGTTTCGAGCCGAGCTGGCCTCAATTCCGTGGTCCTGGGGGGCTCGGGCATGCCGAGGGCGGCGGCGCGCCGACGCGCTGGAACCTTGAGACCGGCGAGAACGTCCTGTGGTCAACACCGATCGCTGGTCTGGCGCACTCGAGCCCGGTCGTTTGGGGGGATCAGGTCTTCGTGACGACAGCCGTGTCGAGCGC
>JBCBCF010000163.1:0-9892 GCA_038530905.1 Acidobacteriota bacterium | reverse complement strand
CAGGCGAGCGCGATCAGCGACAGCGGCAGTAGACAGGCGCCCAGCACCCGACGAGCGGAGAACGCCGTGCGGCTGCCGACCGGCAGCAAGGTGGAGGCCCGAAGGAAGGGCGGCGACGAATCGGCTGGCATCAGATCTCCGGAGAAGGTGGCGCGGCGAAACGGGCCCAACGAGGCTACGCAAGGCGCGCTGCAACCGCCCTGCGCCTGGAGCGACTTTACAGATTCCTGACGACCGATCGCTGCAGCGCCTGTCGAAAACAACGCACTCGGTGCGTCGCAAGGCCGAGACCAACGCCGCCATTCGAATCTTCGGTTGCCTCGCGCCGGCACCCCAGCAGAGAAGCACCGTAAAGCGTGACCGTCGTCCGCAGCGTTCTGCGCGAGCGGTATCCAAACAATCGAGTCCATGGCACGCTGAAACCCGATGGGGTCAACCGGCGACCGATCGCGACGGATGTGACAGAGGCACTCTCCCCTGCCACACGTCACGACCGAAACGACAGAAACTTATTGACTGATCGATCTATCTCAGCGTGGAATCGGTCGTTCTTGCCCGACCTCCAGCGGCATCACGCCAGAGAGATCGCGATGCCCGAAGCAACCATTGGTCGGGATGGACCTCAAAGCACCAGGTCGATTGCTTCACCGGTCCGAACGCACGGTCGGAGTTTTGCGAACGCGCCTGATCCGTTCCGCAATTCGACCGATTTCAGTTATCGTCTTCTTGGTTCCAAGCTCGAGGCACGTTCCGCGCGGGCGCGCCCTCCTACCCAGACCGCATCGAGTGTCTCGAGACGATTTCTATTCCATTCGCGAGCCGCTGCTGGCCCATCTCAACAGCAATCTCGCAAGGAGAGTGACACGTGAGCAACATCAGTGAAGTTTTGCAGCAAGCCATGGAAATCGACGGCGCAATCGGCTGCGCCCTCGCCGACTACGAAAGCGGCATGTGCCTGGGCACCGAAGGCGGGCGCGCTGGCTTCGACTTGGAGGTTGCCGCTGCCGGCAACTCCGAGGTGATCCGTTCGAAGCTGAAGGTGATGCAGTCGCTCAATCTCGACGACAAGATCGAGGACATGCTGATCAGCCTCGGCAAGGAGTACCACCTGATCTTCCCGCGCCCGGGCAGCTCTCTCTTTGTTTATATGGCGTTCGATCGCAAGTCGGCCAACCTCGCCCTTGCGCGCCATAAGCTCAGGGAGCTCGCTCAAGGCCTCGCCGTCTGATCTCGGTCCGTTCGACTCAATCGTTCCTCTGACCATCCCGAGGCGGCTTGGGACGACGTCTCGCGCCGCCCTTCGAACGGACTGCGATGGCCTTCTTCGACCCGATCACCAACAAGCTCGTGATCCAAGTCGTCTATGACGGCGCTCCGTATTCAGGCAAGACCGAGAGCGTCCGAGCGCTCGCCCAGCTCTTCGGGCGCGAGGTCGAGACACCGGAAGAGGTTGATGGCCGCACCATGCTCTTCGACTGGATGCAGCACGAGGGCGGCGAGCGCTTCGGGCGCGCGATCGATTGCCGGGTGGTCTCGGTGCCAGGCCAGGCCGATCTGGCCGAGCGGCGGCGGACGCTGCTCCAGGCGGCCGATGCGCTGATCTTTGTCGTCGACACGACGGTCGACGGTTTCGAGCGCTCGGTCTCGCTCTTCCATGAGATCACCGGTGACGGGCCGGATCGAGTCGACGCGCCGATGATCGTTCAGCTCAACAAGCGCGATCGCCTCGACACCGTGAACTCGCGCAGAGCGCGAGAACCGTTCGCCCAACATCCCAGCGTCAAGCACATCTTCTTGACCTGGGCCCTCGAGCGGCGGGGCATCCGGGAGAGCTTCGTCCTCGCCGTGTCCCACGCGGTGAGGCGGTTCGCCGCTGAACGACGCACGCGGCCGCACGACGACATGCACTCGACCCAGCCGGTGCGATTGCTCAACCCACAGCAGCTCACCGCCATCCTCGCGGAGCTCGAGGCCTTCGGCTCCGACCCGTACCCGGTCGGCTGACGCCTTGCGACGCTTCGGGCCGCAAGGCCCTAAAGGTCGTGCGATCACCGACGTCGACGACGTCACGCCTCCGGTTCGTCGTGGAAGCGCGCCATCGTCCGCGGATCGTAGGCCCAGTGAAACTCGAGCTCGTACGCGAGCGATCGAGCCAGACCGTCGAGATCCGGAAAAAGGGTCGCATGGGTGATGTTCATGTTGTACATCTCCCACATCGCCTGGTCGCGGATCTTCTCCGTGCGCAATACGATTTTCACAATCAGCCGCTCGGGATCCGGATAGTCCGACAGGATGTCCTCGATTGGCTCGTCGAGCAGGCTGGGCACAGCGAAGGTGCCGGATTGGGCGATGAGCCGCTGATTCATGTTCGGCGGCTCTCCGACGACGACGAACGCCCGCTCGCCTGCGAGAAAGTACCGCTCGTAGTTGCCCTGGCGCCACGGGCCCATTTCGTTCGGCCGCACCGTCTTGCCACGCACGCGCACCGTTCGGTGGCGTGAGAACGCCAGCGGAAAGATCGCCCAGACCACCGCGTCGACGGTCGCCCGCTCGAGGGCGAAAAAGGCTGCGACATAGGGCGACCAGGTGAAATCCAGGAGCCGTGTCGGCGCGCCATGATGCTGCATCAGAGCCAGCCACTCGAAATCGTCGGCGCGGTCCGGCACGTGCTCGAGAAAATGGTGCGCCTTGCGCCGGAAAATGCGCAAGATGCGCTGCTCTTGCTCTCTCCAGCTGTCGCGATGCAGTCCGTAGGTGCGCACATGCCGCGACAACGAGCTGTACATCGGCCACCGGGCGTCGGCCTGACCTCGGAACGCCCAGCTTCGATACGCCGGATCTCGGGCGATGGCCTGGAAGTCTTCCCACGATTCGACGACGAGCGTCCGCACCCGACTCGACATTCCGCTCCTTCCGTATGCGCTGAGCGCGACCTATCCATCGGTCCGACCGGCTGGGCCCGCCGGGCATGAACCGCCGCTGATGGAGCGATAGTCTAGAGGCCGAACCTGCATCGCATCCCACAGCAGCTCGAGGGGTCCGCCGACCTCTCCGACGGATTCTCTCTTCTTCGGAGTCTTCTCATGCGCCCCAGCCTCGTCTTCGCTGTCGTCGTGGTCGTCGCCTGTCTGCTCGGCCCGACCGCCAACGCTCAGACCGTTCGCGTCCCGCAAGACACAGATCTGCAGTCCGCACTGAATTCCGTACCGGCCGGCGGCACCATCGAGATCTCGGCCGGCACCTTCCCAGCACCGGGCAACGCCTTCCGGGTCGCTTTCCCGGGCCGCTCCTTCACGGTGCGCGGCCTCGGTGAGGTGGTGCTCCAGGGCAGCGGCGGCGACATCTTGCGCATCGACGACAATCCGGGGGGATCTCGAGTCACGTTCGAGAATCTGATCTTCCGTGGCGGTCGCTCCACCACCGAAGCGCGCAGCGGCGCGGTCACGATCTCGAGCGCAACCGCGACGTTCCGCAACTGCCGCTTCGAGGACAACGAGGTCGACGCACCGTCAACCGGCGGCGGCGCCCTGCGAATTCAGAACGACGCCTCGATCCGAATCGAGGGCGGCCGCATGGATCGCAACGTGGCGATCAGCCGCGGCGGCGCGATGGAAATCGTCGAGTCCAACGTCACGCTCTCCGGGGTCGTCGTGGCCGACAACAACACCCGGGCCGGCGCCTCGCCGATTCACGTCGGCGGCGCCATTTGGGTGCTCGACTCCACGATGCGCGTCGAGCGCAGCACGTTCCTCGACAACAGCTCCGGCTTCGCTGGCGGCGCCATCTTCGCGTTTGGCGGCTGGCAGAGCGACGCACCCGACGGCGGCCCCGGCGATCCGATGCAGCTCACCGTCCTCGACTCGCTGTTTCGCCGCAACACCCTGCCAGCGGGTGAGAACTTCGGCGGCGCCATCCACGTCGAGGACGACGCGACGCTGGTTGTCGAGCGATCGCGCTTCGAGGACAACGAGGCACCCAACGGCGGCGCCATCGACACGTATCGCGTCGTCTCGACCATCCTCGACAGCGCCTTCATCGGCAACTCGGCAGCGCCTGGGCCCGGCGGTCGCAGCGGCGGCGCGATCTTTCTCGCCTCGTCGGACTTCGTCGACAGCTCCACCAACTTCGGCGCCATCAATCGACGCACCGACCGCATGCGCATCGAGGGGTCGCTCTTCTCCGAGAATCGCGCCGGCCGCAACGCCGGCTGCATCCTGCTGAACGGCGATCTCAATCGTCAGAGCGGGCTCGGCGGCGTGCCGCAGGACGGCGGCGCGGCGGAGAACCGGGCCGTGCTCGATCTCGTAGAGACCGTCTTCGACAACTGCCAGGTGCTCGACGCGGAGGGCTCGGGCGGCGCGCTCTTCGTCCAGCTCGGCGATCTCGACGTCGACGACGTGATCTTCCACGACAACGAGACCGGCCCAGCGGCCGACGGCGGCGCCATTCTCAGCCTCGAGGACTCGCTGCTGCGCATTGACGGCAGCTGGCTGATCGGCAACGAGGCCGAGGATCTCGGAGGCGGCATCGCCGCCGTCGGCGCCGACCTTGAGATCGACTTCAGCCGCTTCCTCGAGAACCGCGCCGGCGCCGGCGACGCCACGCCGATCGCCAACTCGTCAGGTGCGGCGTTGTTCACGCTGCCGGCCAGCGCCGAGTTCCCCGCGGTCGGCGAGGTCCGCAACAGCCTGTTCGTCGATCAGGACGGCCTGCCGATCGTCGACGCTGACATCGACGCTACGCGGCGCAACGAGATGGTCTACAACGGCATCGCCTTCCGCGAGACGTCCTACGACGGCCGCGTGTTTCTCAACCCGCTCGACAGCTTTGCCGGCCGCCTGCCGGAAGAAATCGACGATGTCGTCATCAACCGACCCGGCGGGCCGAACACTGACAAGGGCTCAGAGCCGAGCGCCAGTCTTGCCGGGGTGCCGCTGGATGGCGACGCCTTTTTGGTCGCCGCTGGCGCTGGCGTGCGCGCGCCGGGCGGTCAGAATCTGCCGCTCGCCGCGATCGCCTTCGGATGGAGCGGAGCCGGCGCGACGCTCGGCGGCAGCGCCCTCGATGAGTTTGGCGGCTTCGAGACCTTCGACGCCCCGGGGGATCGCCGCCTGGTGGTAGACGGCACCGAGATCACGACCGTCACGGTGCCCGACCTCGACAGCGTGGCCCTCTGCGAATCTTCCGCGACCTCTCTTTGTCTGCGTGACGATCGATTCGAAGTGCAGGTGACCTCGCGCGACTTCGTCGGCATGGAGCGGCCGGGCAACGTCGTGCCGTTTGGCACGTCGGACTCGGGCCTCTTCTCCTTCTTCAATCCGGACAATTGGGAGGTTCTGGTCAAAGTGCTCGACGGCTGTCCGATCACCGGCAACTTCTGGGTCTTCGCCGCAGCCACCACCAACGTCGAATACACGCTGACCGTGACCGATCGAGTGGCCGGAGTCTCCACCAGCTACTTCAATCCGCTCGGCGTCTCGTCGCCGGCGATCACCGACACGTTCGCCCTGCCGACCTGCGCCTTCTCCGCGACCGCCGAGACCGACCGCGCCCTGCCGCCTCGAGAGCTGTCGGCTCCGAGCTGGCAACAGGCGACGAAAGGCGGCTGCACGACCTCCGACACCGAGCTCTGCCTGCGCGACGGTCGCTTCCGCGTGACGGCCCGCTTCCGCGACTTCGAGAATCCCGAGGCGGACGGACGGGTGGTCCAAGGCGCACCGTCCGACGACAGCGGACTGTTCTTCTTCTTCAACGAGACGAACTTCGAGCTGCTGGTGAAGGTGCTGGACGGCTGCGGCGTCAATCAGCGGTATTGGGTGTTTGCCGCAGCGACCACCAACGTGGAATACACGCTGACGGTCGAGGATCTGCAGACCGGCGAATCGACGAGCTATTTCAATCCGCTCGGCGTGTCGTCCGACGCGATCACGGATACCGACGCACTCGCCGTCTGTCCGTAGCGGCTTCGGGCGGCGCGGCCGCTGCCGTGCTCAACTCGGCAGCGGTGGTCGCAGCTCGGGGTGTTTGAGGCCGGTTCCGCAATCGAAGATCACGACCCGGTCCGTCGCCCGCAGGTCGCCGCGCGCCAGCAGCTTCGGCAGCGCGGCGACCGTTGCGGCCCCTTCTGGCGCGGCATCGAGCCCTTCGACCACCGCCAGCTCTCGCAGTGCAGCAACGATCTCGGCGTCCTCCACGGCGATCGCCGTGCCACCACTTTCCCGCACGGCGGCAAGCACCAGATCGTCGGCGAACGGGCGCGGCACGCGGATGCCCGGCGCCAGCGTCGCCGCGTCGCGCCATGGTTCGGCGCGTGCGGCACCGGCCTCGACGGCGCGCACGATCGGCGCACAGCCACTCGCCTGAACCGCGATCATGCGCGGCGCCGCGCCCGTCGCCAGACCCATTTTGCGCAGCTCGGCGAAGGCCTTCCACATCCCGATCAGTCCCGTGCCGCCACCCGTCGGGTAGAGGATCGCGTCAGGCAAGGCGCCCTCGATCGCGTCCGAGCCGTCGGCGAACCGCTCCCAGAGCTCGTAGCCCATCGTCTTCTTGCCTTCGACCCGGTAGGGCTCCTTGGTCGTCGATAGGTCGAGCCAGCCGGACGTGCGGCAGTGCTCGGCGACGAACCGTCCGGCGTCGTGGATCAGCCCGTCAACCAACTCGAGACGCGCGCCATAGGCCAGCACCTCGGCCATCGCCGCCGGCGGTGCGTCGCGCGGCATCGCCACCAGACACGGCAAGCCTGCGCGCGCCGCAAAGGCGGCCGCCGCCGCACCGGCGTTGCCGGCGGTCGGCAGTGCGACGCCCGCGACCTCGAGCTCCACCGCCTTCGAGATCGCAGCAGAGAGCCCACGCGCCTTGAAGGTTCCGGTGGGATTGTGCCCCTCGTCCTTGACCGACAGACGCCGCAGCCCGAAGCGCCGAGCCAGGCGCGGCGCCTCAACGAGCGGAGTCGCGCCCTCGCCGAGGCTGACGACGGCGGCAGGGTCGGCCACAGGCAAAACCTCTGCGTAGCGCCACATCGACCAGGGTCGGGCGGCGAGAGCGCCGCGACCCAGCGTTCTCGCCGCGCGCTCGAGGTCGTATCGCGCCAGGAGCGGCCGGCCGACGCGCGACACGGTCTGGACCTCGTCAGCTGCATGCCGCTCGCCGGTTGCGGCACATTCAAGATGAGTCAAGGTCGACAACGTCATGGGCGGCTCCAGGTCAATTGAGCATGAGGCATTCGCGAGACGACACAATGCGGCCATGCGCGACCGATTGTCTCCCAGCGACCGATCGTCTCCCAGATCCGACACCCGAACGACGGATGGGCCGTTTGGTGATCGTCCGCGCACGGTGGACGAGTTCTTCGCTCTCCGCCGGCCGCGCGTGCTCGCGCATCGCGGCGACTCGGAGACGGCGCCCGAGAACACGCTTGCCGCCCTGCGCCAGGCGCTGGCGGCCGGCGCCGACCTGATCGAGATCGACGTGACGTTCTCGCGCGACCGCAAAATCGTCGTGATTCACGACGAGACGGTCGACCGGACAACCGACGGCGCCGGTGCCGTTCTCGATCTCGATCTCGCCGCATTGCGCGCACTCGACGCAGGGGCATGGAAGGGAGAGCGCTTTGTCGGCGAGCGCATCCCGACGCTCGATGACGTGCTCGCCTGGGCCCGAGAGCGAATCTTGATCAACGTCGAAATCAAGAGCGAGGCGGTGGAGGTCGCGCACGGCGGCGCCAGCATCGCCTCGGAGGTGGCGCAACGCATCGCCGAGCACGGCATGGCCGATCGCACCATCCTCTCGTCATTCGACCCGCGACCCCTCGCCTGGCTGCGCGATCACCGTCCCGACCTGACGACCGCCGCCCTCGAGCGCCCGCGGCTCGATCGAAACCGCAGCCCGGCCGAGATCGTCGGATCGGTCGGCGCTTCTGGCTTCAACACCCGTCGCGACGCCGTCCATCGAGCTCGGATCGAGGCGGCGCACGCGGCCGATCTCCTCGTGTCGATCTACACCGTGAACGACGTCGCCGACATGGAGAGGGTGCTCGATCTGGGCGTCGACGCCCTCTTCACCGACGCGCCGGGGCGGCTGGTGGAGCTGCTGCGCCAGCATCCCGGGCGTTGGCGCCGGCCGGCGCGGACTCGGCGTCGCCGCTGAGCCCTCCGGCGCCGCCTGCCACCAGGCTGAGCAATCCGCAACGCCGAGGTCTGTGCCGCGACGCGGCGTGCTGGCCGGGCGGCGCCTTTGATAGACATCGAACGATCGTCCAAGGACCGCCCACCGCTTCGCTCCTTTCTCGACCTACAAGCATTCTGACGATGAAAATCGAAGGTTCGCACCGTCTTGAGGCGCCGCGCGACACCGTGTGGCGGGCCGTGCTGGACGCCGACGTGCTCGCCAAGGTCCTGCCCGGCTGTGAAGACTTCCGCCAGACCGACGACAACGTCTTTGCCGGCATCCTCAACATCAAGGTCGGACCGGTGCAGGGCAAGTTCAAGGGCACGGTCACCCTCAGCGATCTCGACCCACCCAACGGCTATCGGTTGACGCTCAAGGGGCAGGGGGCGCCGGGCTTCGTCCGCGGCTCTGGAACGTTGGCGCTCGCCGAGCTGGACGACGGTGCGGCGACGGAGATCCGCTACGACATCGACGCGCAGGTCGGTGGTCGCATCGCCTCGGTCGGTCAAAGACTCCTCGACAGCTCGGCGCGGGTGGTCACACGCCAGGCGCTCGAAGGCTTGGACTCCCAAATTGCCGCCCGGCACGCACTCGAGCGGGCCGAGGCCGAACATCTCGCGGCGGAAGCCGAGGCAGAGGCGCTCGACGCTCCCGACACGCCGGGCCCAAGCGACGAAACGACCCCTCAGATCAACGGGGCGGGCGCCCTCCATGACCCGACAGATCGCGACGTCGCCCTCGATCCCCCCGCAGCCCACGACGCGGAGCAGGCCCGCCGCCGCGCCGAGGCCCGCGAGCGCGCCGCCGCCGCCCGCGAACGCGCCGAGGCGGCTCGTCGCCACGCTGAAAGCCTCGAAGCGCCGTCTGCGGGCACCTTCGCCTGGCAGGTCGCCCGCGGCATGGTGCGTGAGCTGGGCGCGGACGATGGCCGCCGCAAGGCGACCGTTATCTTGGCGGCCGCGGTCCTTCTCGGCCTCCTCATCCTCTTCAAGTCCTGCTGAATTCCGCCGCCCCTGTCGACCACCACGCTCCAGGAGACGACGATGCACCAGACCGTCCGTGTCGAAGTGAACGGCCATAGCTATGAGCGGGAGGTCGAGCCTCGACGTCTGCTCGTCCATTTCCTGCGAGAAGACCTGGAGCTGACCGGGACGAACGTCGGCTGCGAGACGAGTCTGTGCGGCTCCTGCACGGTGCTCGTCGACGGTCGCGCGGTCAAGGCCTGCACCCAGCTCGCGCTGCAGGCCGACGGCCGATCGGTCACTACGATCGAAGGCCTGGCCGAGCAAAACGGCGCCGGTGCCGATCAGCTGCACCCACTGCAGGAGGCGTTTCGCGAGCATCATGGGCTGCAGTGCGGCTTCTGCACGCCGGGCATGATCCTGGCGGCGGAGGCCTTCCTGCGCGACCATCCGTCGCCCGACGACGACGAGATCCGCGAGGCCCTCAAAGGCAACGTCTGTCGCTGCACCGGGTACCACAACATCGTCGCCGCGGTGCGCAGCGTCGTTACCGAGCAGGAGGCCTGATATGGGTGTGCTCGGACAGTCGATTCGCCGCCGCGAAGATCAGGCGCTCATCACCGGGCGCGGAAAATACACCGACGATCTCGTGCGACCGCGCATGCTGCACGCGGCGGTCGTCCGCAGCCCGTTCGCGCACGCGCAAATCGCGTCGATCGACGCCACGGCGGCTCTTGCCCTCGACGGCGTGCACGCGGTCT
>JBCBCF010000162.1:0-9976 GCA_038530905.1 Acidobacteriota bacterium | reverse complement strand
ATCCATAGCCTGTAGCGGCGTCCGAGAAGACGACGGTTTCGGCCGGAAAGGTGGCGTCGCAGGCGTGGGCCGGCAAGGGCGCGGAGGTCGAGAGGACGAGGGACAACAGGACGCAGACGTCAAAGCGGATCCAAGGCATCGTGAGTCTCCTGAGCCATGGGCACGGACGCGGAGCTCACACGCTCCGCGTCTGCAGCGTGCCGGAGCGGACCGATCGGGTCGTGATCGTGGCCTGACGAGATCCTGACGATTTCCCGCGGGCGCTGGCCAACCTGATGGCCGAAGTCGGCACTTGCCAAGGGGGGCGCTGTGGCGTTCGGGGTCGCGGCTTCTTGACGGCGCTCCGAAGCTGGTGGGGCTCCGAGGTTGACGCCGGATGCCCTGCGGCGAACAATCGAGAGATGGTCGAGCCATCGCCTGCGTGGCGATTCGGTAATTGGCTGCTGGAGCCGGCGGAGCGCCGCCTGTCGCATGACGGGACGGTGGTCGCGATCGAGCCGAGGGCCTTTGACCTGCTGATGGTTCTGGTCGAGCATCCCGAGCGGCTGATCACGAAGGACGAGCTGCTGGCTCAGGTCTGGCCCGACGTGCAGGTTGCGGACAACGCCTTGACCCGCGCCGTCACCCGTCTCCGCCGCGTCCTCGGAGACGACGCGCGCTCGCCGCGGTGGATCGAGACGGTCCACGGCAGTGGCTATCGATTCCTCGGACCTGTCGAGAGCGTGGCGCCGGGCGGTCGAGGGGCGAAACCGGCCGCGCCTCGAGGTCCACGGGCCGCGTTCGCCGACCCTCTGTCTGCGAGTGACCGGAGCGAGCTGTCGAAGGCCAGGCTCGGCTGGGGCGCGCGCGTCACCCTCATCGGATCTTTGATCGCTCTGCTTGCGGTCGTCGCAGGCACCGGCCGGCTGCCGATGCGCCCGAGCCCGCCCGAGGCGATGCCGGGAACGGTCTGGCGGATCGCGCAGGTCGAGGGGAAACATGCGCCGGCCGAGGCCGCTCGCGCCGAAGCGATGCGTCACTACCGTCGCGGCCGCGCCTGGTACCAGCAGCAGACGCAGATCGGCAATGAACAGGCGATCGAGAGCTATCGCTTGGCTCTCGCAGCGGATCCAGACTTGGCGCTGGCGCACGCAGGCCTCGCCAATGCGTATCTGATGCGCACCGTGCGCTACGGCTTCGACGAAGAACCCTGGCGTTCCGAGGCCGCCGAGGCGGTGCGGTGGGCGCTCGAGATCGATCCGGATCTGCCCGAGGCGCACAAAGCTCAGGGCCTATTGCACGATGTCGACGGCCGTCCGGACGACGCCCTGAGAAGCTACCGCCGCTCTCTCGAGCTTGCTCCGGATCAGGCGGAAGCGGCGTATAACGCCGCGTCGACGGCCTTCGCTCTCGGTCGCTGGGACGAGGCGATCGGCTTCCAGTCTCGCGATCTCGACCGACCCGCAGGCCGCGCAGCGATGGCGATCCTCCTGTTCGAGATCGGCCGCCCGTCGGCGGGCAGGCAGCTCGCCGACGAGGTGCTTGGCGAAGATCCGCTGACCGGCTATCTAATCTCCTATCTGGCCCTGCGCACGATCCTCGACGGAAATTTGGCGGCCGGGCGCGACCAGGCGCGACGCCTGGTCGAGGCGTATCCGCTGTGGTGGCGGCCACGCTGGGTGCTGGGCGAGATCTTGTGGCGACTGGGCGATCGGCCCGGCGCGACGGCGGCGCTCGAGCGATCCGTCGAGCTCGCGGGCGAAGACGTCACCGAAGCGACGGTCTCTCTCGCCGCCGTCCTGATGGTGCGCGGCGAGACGACTCGAGGCGAGGCGCTGATGGTCGACGTGGAGCAGAACGCTCTGCGCTCGATCGCCGCCGGGCGGGCGACGCACGTCGATCATTTTCGGCTCGCCACCGCCGCGTCCCTGCGCGGGCGGCCTGAGGCGGCGCTCGATCATCTGGAGGCGGCGATCAAAGCCGGTCGCCAGACGGCGGCTTGGGATCGCGTGCACGTCGCCTTCATGCCCCTGCGCGACGAACCTCGCTTCGCCAGGCTCCTGGCGCGCATGGAGCAAGAGGTGGCGCGGGAGCGGGGTCTCGTCGATCAGGAGGAGCTGATCCCGGCGTCGATCTGGTCGTCCGATCGGCAGTAGACGCGGGCCCCGCGCCTGCGTCCTGATCAGCCGTCGTCTGCTCCCGCCGCCGGGTCGCCCCGACCGCCGCGGCGGGCGTAGAGCCACCACCCACCGTCGACCTGCCGGACGGGCCGGATCTCGGTCAACACGTCAGAGAAGAGCAGGCCCGTCGGATCGCGGGGCGCGCGGACGAGGAAGTAGTCGTAGAGCATGCCGCCGTGGCGTCGATAGTCGAACGCCCAGGGCATCCACTCGACGTTGTTGGGGAGCGGCGGATCGGCTCCCTGTCGATAGCGGAAGAGGTTCGGGAAGAACTCGCCGAAGGAGAAGTCCACCAGCGCGCCGCGTTCGACCTGCAGCCACTGTCCAAAATGCAGGTAGACCGCGTTGTCGGACCAGGCGCTCCCGGGATCGACTGGCAGATAGAGAATCCGCGTCTCTGGCGCCACGGCCTCGACGACGCGATCAAAGTCGCCGACTTCGCGGTCGAAGCCGCGCAAGCGCCATCCCACGTCGACCGCCAGCACGAGGACCAGGCCGAGCAGCCAGCCTTGATGCAGGCGCGGTTGGCGCGTCGGAACCAGCGTCATGAGCCACGCCGGTAGAAGGAACACGGCGAAGCGCGGATAGATGAAGCCGGTTCCGAAGGCTGACTCGGGAGTTGCGAGGAAGAGAATCAGCGTGATGATGAACGGTGCCCAGCGCACGAGATCGCGGCTCGGCCGGCCGCCGAGCAGAAGCGGCAGGGTGAACAGCGCAAGGCCGACGGCGAGCGAGGTCATCGTCGGCAGCTCGCGCCCGACCTGAAGCGAGAAGGCCTGAGGCAGGCGAAGCCAGCCGCCGCCGAAGACCGGCCCGCCGAGCACCTCGCGATCGGTCTCGGCGGTCGTCAGAATCCACCAGAGGGGCAGCGGCAGGGCGGCGAGCAGCGGCGCCCAGGCTCGCGACAGAGCACGCCAGCCGCGCGCGCGCAGGCCGAGGACCGCCGCGGCGGTCAGGCCGGCCCAGCCGAAGACGAAGACATGCGCAAAGAACAGCGCCTGCGTCGCGATCCACAGGCCGACAGCGCGAGACCATGTGAAGCACCGCGCCTGTCGCCACGCGAGGGCCAGATGCAAGAGCCCGAGGGGCACCGCCAGGGAGTAGGCGACAAAGCCCCAGTCGAAGGCGTAGCCGTAGCCCAGCGGCACGACGGCCAGGGCCCACGAGGGCGCTCCGCCGATGGTGCGCAGAAGCAACAGGGCGGCGAGAGGCAGGGCGACGATCGCCAGCGACACCAGAATGCGGTAGGCGTCGAGCAGGTCGACGGCGTGGGACAGCAGGAACGCCAGGCTGCGCGATAGCAGGTAGGGCGTTCGAAAGTTGACCTCCCAGAGCGCGGTCCACGCGAAGGTCCCATCGACCCACGCGTGCCAGGTGGCCACCTGCGAGGCATGCTGCGGCAGGTCGACCATCGGCAGCCAGCGGACCAGCCACAGCGGCATGGTCGTCGCGACCAAGGCGACCGCCAACATCCAGGAGGATCGACGCTCGGCCGAGAGGTCGACGCCGCGGGCGGTCGCGCCGTCTTCGTCGGGCAGCGGGTCGAGGCTCAGGTGGCGCAGCGAAGCTCGGAGCGAGGAGATCAAGGCGAGGTCGCAAATGTCTCGAGGGAGAAAGGCCACATGCTAGCTTACGCCCCCATGTTTCGACCCCTCCTTGGCCGCGGACGGCGTCGCTGATGTGCGGAATCGCCGGCTTTGCGGCGCCGGGCGAAAGCGCCGCGGCGGAGGCTCGTCGTCGCCTCGAGGCGATGACCGCCACGCTGGGCCATCGCGGGCCAGACGGCGAAGGCTTGTGGCTGGAGGCGCCGGTCGGCCTCGGCCATCGACGCCTGTCGATCGTCGACCTCGAGGGCGGCGCGCAGCCGATGGGCGACGCCTCGGGACGCGTTCAGGTGTCGTTCAACGGCGAGATTTACAACCATCTCGAGCTGCGCGCCGAGCTTGGCGGCGAGCGTTTTCGCACGCGCTGCGACACCGAGGTGCTGATCGAGGGCTGGAAGGAGTGGGGCGAAGGGCTGTTCAGCCGCTTGAACGGCATGTTCGCTCTCGCTCTGTGGGACGCTCGCGAGCAGACGTTGATCCTGGCGCGCGATCGCCTGGGCCAGAAGCCGCTCTACACGGCGCGCCTGCCGAACGGCGGTTTGGCCTTCGCCTCCGAGCCGAAAGCGCTCCTGGCGCATCCCGAAGTGTCGAGCGAGCCCGACCTCGAGGCGCTCGTCCGCTACCTGACGCTCGAGTATTTCCCGGCCGACCGCACGCCGTTCGCGGCGGTGCAGAAGCTGCCGCCCGGCCATCTGCTGCGCTGGTCGGCGCGCGGGATCGAGATCGAGGCCTGGTGGCGGCTGCCCGCCGAGGACCGCGAGACACCGCCCGACGTCGTCGAGCACTTTCGCGACCTCTTTGATCGCGCCGTCGAGCGGCGCCTGATGTCGGACGTCCCCCTCGGCGTGTTCCTGTCCGGCGGCCTCGACTCGAGCGCCGTCGTGGCGTCGATGACGGCCGCGCGACCGCCCGAGACCGTCGACACCTTCGCCATCGGCTTCGACGAGCAGAGTTTCGATGAGACGCCATACGCGCGTCGGGTCGCCCGGCATCTCGGCACGCGTCATCACGAGAAGCGGTTTCGCGTGAGCGATCTGCGCGACGTCCTGCCGCGCATTCTCGGGCTGCTCGATGAGCCGTTCGGCGATCCGAGCCTGCTGCCGACCTATCTGCTGTGCGCGTTCGCCCGCGAGCACGTCACCGTCGCTCTGTCGGGCGACGCGGGCGACGAGCTCTTCCTCGGCTACGCGCCGTTCAGCGCCGATTGGGCGGCGCGCTGGTATCGCCGCACACCCTCGCCGTTGCGCTCGCTCGCCGAGCGCGCGATCGCGCGCTGGCCGGTCGACGCACGCAACTTCAGCCCGCAGTTCGTCGCCGAGCGGTTCGTGCGCGGCGGCGCGCTGCCGGACGCCGATCGCCATCCGATCTGGATCGGCAGTGCGCTGCCGGGCGGCCCGGACGATCCGGTCCGGCCGGACGTCCGGCGCGCCGTGCCGTGGCCAGTCGTCCTCGAGCCGTCCCGCGAGGCCTTCGCCGCCTCTCGGCATCGCAGCGCGCCGCAGCGCATCGGGCATCAATATTGTCTGACCTATCTCCCCGAAGACATCCTGTACAAAGTCGATCGGGCCAGCATGATGCGCTCGCTCGAGGTGCGCAGCCCATTTCTCGACGTCGAGATCGTCGACATGGCGGCGCGACTGCCTCTGCACTGGAAACGGCGCGGCCGGACGTCGAAGGTACTTCTGCGCCAGGCGATGTCGGAGCGGCTGCCGGCCGAAATCCTCAAGCGGCCGAAGAAGGGCTTCGGTATCCCGGTTGCCGCCTGGCTGCGCGGCCCTCTGCGCGATCTCCTCTGCGACACGCTGGCGGCGGAACGCATCGTCGCCTCGCCGATCTTGGAGCCTGCGGTGGTTGCGCGCCTGGTGGACGAGCACGTCACCGGCCGCCGCAATCACGCCAAGATCCTCTGGACACTCCTGATGTACCAAACCTGGCAGGAGCGGTTCGCGCCGTCGTCCCGGGCGGCCACCGCCGCCTGAGTGGCGGTCTGCCCGATCGACTAGGCTCAGGCCACGATGGAACGGTCGAATACCGAGCGCATCGCCGAGCTGGAGGCGACGAGCTGGTGGTATCGCGCGCGCCGCGATCTGCTCGACGGCCTGCTCGAGCGCTACGGGCCGTTCGCTTACGGCCTCGACTTCGGCTGCGGCGTCGGCGCCAATCTCGCGACGCTCGGCACCCACTGCCGACGGTCCGTCGCGTTCGATCCCAGCTTCGCCGCGGCGGCGCACGCCGCAGGAGCTGAGACGACACGGGTTGGACCGGCCGTGTCTCTCCTTGTCGCCGACGGCCTGGCGCTGCCGATGTCGGCGGGCGCCGTCGATTTGGTCGCCTGCCTCGACGTGCTCGAGCATGTTGACGACGGGCGTGCCCTCGGCGAGATTCAGCGGGTGCTGCGGCCGGGCGGATTGCTGATCGTCACCGTGCCGGCGCATCCTCATCTGTGGAACGAGAACGACGAGTTCTCGCACCATCTGCGGCGCTACCGTCGCCGCGACCTCAAGGCCGCGCTGGCCGCCTTCGACGTCCTCGAGCTGACGTATTGGAACGTCGGTGCCTACCTGCCGGCGCTCGCCTACGCGACCTGGCGACGCCGATTCCCGATCGAGCCGCGCAACAACCTCGACGCCGTGCCGTCGCTCACCGAGGAGCCGCTGCGGCGGCTGGCGACGGCAGAGAACCGACTGCGCCGGTGGCTGCCGGTGCCCACCGGCACGAGTCTGGTGGCCGTGGCGCGGAAGCCATCCCATGCATGAAGCGGCAACCGATCCCCGGCCAATGAACGGACCGGAGGAGGCGCCGGCGCCCAGCGCCGCCATCTCCGTGTCCGCGGTCATCCCGATTTACAACGAGGAAGAGAACCTCGACGAGCTCGATGCCGAGCTGCGCGCCGTGCTTTGCGGCCTCGATCGCGCCTGCGAGATCCTCTACGTCGACGATCGCTCGACCGACGGCTCGCGCGACCGCCTGCGCGCACTGGTGGCGCAGCACGCCGGCCACGCGGTGCGCACGCGGCTGGTGCTCTTGCGACGCAATTTTGGCCAGACGGCCGCTCTTGCGGCGGGCTTCGAGCAGGCGGAAGGGGAGATCGTCGTCGCGCTCGACGGCGACGGCCAGAACGATCCGAAGGAGATCCCCAAACTGATCGAGACGCTCGAGGGCGGCTGCGACGTCGCCAGCGGCTGGCGCCGGGATCGCTTCGATCATTGGGCACGCGTCGTGCCGAGCCGCGTGGCGAATCGACTGATCAGCTCGATCAGCAAAGTCGACCTGCACGACCACGGCTGCACGCTCAAGGCCTATCGCGGCGACCTGCTTCGTGAGCTGCATCTCTACGGCGAGATGCATCGTTTCATCCCGGTCTACCTGGCGCGCCAGGGAGCGCGCGTGGTCGAGGTCGAGGTGTCGCATCGGCCGCGCCGCAAGGGGGTGAGCAAATACGGCAGCGATCGCATCTTCAAGGTCCTGCTCGATCTCGTGCTGATTCTCTTCATGAGCCGCTATTTCACCCGGCCAATGCATTTCTTCGGACAGGCGGCGATTCTCTTCGCCGGGCTGTTCGTCGCCGTCGGCGGTCTGATGACGATCTTCAAGCTCGGGCTGCTGCCGCTGATCGGCATCGACTACCAGGCCGACTTCGTGCAGACGCCCCTGCCGGCGCTCGCCGGCACCCTCTTCGCGAGTGCTGTTCTCTCGCTCTTCTTCGGCGTGCTGGGCGAGATCTTGATTCGGGCCTATTTCGAGCTGCAGGGTCTCCGACCGTTCGTCGTGCAGGCAATCGAGAGCTCGGAGGGCGGTGAGCCGCTGAAGCGAGATGGCGACTGAAGCGGCAGTGCCTGCATCGCAAGACGACGCGGTGGTGGACGCGGCGTCGTCGGGCGAGGGCTCGGCTCTCGATCTCATCCGCGACTCGACGTGGGTGCAGATCCTGCTCTTCGTCGCGGTCTATCGCTTCCTCGCTCGCTTCTACTTTCCGCTCTCGCGTCGGCCGTTCGAGGCCTACGAGACCGCCAGCCCGTTCGCGGACTTCTTCGCGAGCGTCGGCGGATGGTTCTTGGTCCTCGCGCCGATTCTGCTGTTCGCGTCGTTCTGGCGCCGGCTGAGCTGGCAGGCGATCGACGGCCGATGCCGAACGCGCATCTTGATGATGATCCCGGCGGGCGTGCTGACCTGGTCGATCGCGACCATGCCCTACAACTATTTCTTCGATCAGGCCTATCTGTGGGATCGGCTGATTCTGGTCGGACTGCTCGTCGCCGCCTGGCGGCACCCTCTGTTCATGGCGCCGCTCCTGCTGGCCAATCTCGCGTTCGGCACGCAGGTCGAGCTGCCGATGGTCGACGGAACCTGGACGTGGGTCGACAAAGATCTGCCGATCGATGCGGTGATCCTCTTCGTCGCCTACCTCGTCGTGCGGGTCCTGGTCGGCCGTCCGCGTCCCTGGCTCTTCGCCTTCGGCATTCTCTGCCTGACCGGCGGCCTGTATTGGAACGCCGCGCTGTCGAAGATGTCGCTCGGGCCGACGCCATGGACCTGGCTGCTCGAGACCGAGATCTCGAATCTCCTGATCCACACCTATCTCGGGATCGACTTCTTGGGCTTCCTGTCGCTCGAGACGATCGAGTGGCTCGGCGCGTTTCTCGGTCGTTTCGATGTGCTCATGGGCCTCGGCACGCTCTTGATCGAAGCGAGCGGGCTCGTGATCGTGGTCCGCCGCCGCCTGACGGTTGCGGTCTTGATCGCGTTCGTCGCCCTTCACATCGGCATCGTGGCGGCGAGCGGGATTTTCTTCTGGAAATGGATCCTGCTCGATCTCGGTCTGGCCTGGTACGTGCTGCGTCTTCAGGACGACGGCGCGCTGGACGATCCGCCGACGCCGGCGCGCGCCCGCGCGCTGGAGGCGTCGCAGCTCCTGCGCCGCCTGCGACCGAGTGGTCTCTACAGCCCGTCGACGGTGGTGCTCGGCATCGTGCTGGTGGCGATGATCCGGACGTGGTCGTTCCCGGTGCCCTTCGCCTGGTACGACTCGCGCTACGTCAACTTCTTCGTCCTGACCGGAGTCGGTCCAGAGGGAGAGCGCCATCGCCTCGACGGTCGGGTCTTCGCTCCGTACGACATCCTGATGTCGCAGAGTCGGTTCTTTTATGCCACCTCATCACCGATTCTCGTCGACACCCTGGGCTCGAGCTACGACCTCGAAACGGTTCGGGAGCTCAAGACGGCCGATGCCGACTCGATCGACGAGCTGCGCCTGCGGCGCGGCTGGAACTATCGCGACCGCCGCGCGACGCGCCGTTTTCTGGCGTTCGTCGACCGGTGGATGACCAACGCCCAAACCTCGACGCCGCCGCTCGGCGGATTCTGGCGACATCTCCACCCACCGTTCCATTTTCGTTCGACCCGCCCGGTCGACGTTTGGACGCTGGACGCGCCCGTCGAGACCGTCGAGGTCGAGCTGGTCGAGTACTTCTGGACCCGCGAGGAGGTCGTGCCGGTGGCGTGGCAGCGGGTGACCGAGATCGACCTGGACTGATCGATCGGTCGCCCGTCGTCGCGACCCCTCACGATCTCGGCCGGCGGCGCGAGACCTAGGCCGGTGGCGCCGGCCGTCGTTCGGGTGCGGTGGTCTGGGCCTGAGCCGCGATCGACAGCGAGACCAGCCGCCCGATCAGGATCGCGACGAAGAGCTGGCCGATGATCGCCTCGACGACGACCAGCGTTTGCGCCAGCTCGCTCTTCGGCGTGATGTCGCCGTAGCCGAGCGTCGTCAAGGTGACAAAGCTGAAGTACACGGCGTTGTGAAAGTCGTCGCCGAGGCCCTCCGTTTGCAGGCCCTGGAACGAGCCCGGGCTCAAGGCTTCCACCAGGCCATAGGCGAGCGCGAAGATGAAGCCGACGACGAGGTAGACGGCGACGGCGCCGCGGAGCCGATGGGCGTTGACCGGGCCCGGCCGAAACACCTCGCGCAAGAGCTGCCAGCCGACGAATGTCATGAACGTGATCGAGACGGCGAGGCTGGCGAAGTCCCAGAACACGAGGCCGTTATCGTTTCCGTGCCATGACAAGACGATCGAGAGAGCCGCCAGAACGATCGCGAAGCGTCGCCATCCGACCGACAGCCCGCCGATGAACGCACCGGCCATCAACACCACCGAGAACGCGAACGTCACCAGAGTGCCGGTCATGCCCGACAACTCGACGAACGGCAGGATG
>JBCBCF010000161.1:0-10050 GCA_038530905.1 Acidobacteriota bacterium | reverse complement strand
GACGCGGCCTGGGCCTCAAGCTCTTCGTTCTCAACGCGCACAGCCTCGAGCGCCGTGCGGAGCGTCGCCACACGCTGCCGCTCCTGGGCAACCTGCGAGAGGAGAAGCTCACGCTCGGCGCCGTGGACCTCACCACCAACGAGCGGCCCCCAGCGCAGGTAGCGCGCCACGGCCTGCGACTCGTCCTCAAGCGAGACGGATCGGCCCTTCGCCTTCTCGAGCACGGCACCGTAGGTGGCAATGAGACGATCGACGCTGAGATCGAGACCAGCCTCGCGACGCAGCCGCCGCGTCACCTCGGCGGCATCCTCCGGGTCGTAGCGATTGATCTGGGCGACGACCCGCTCGATCGTCACCGGCTCGCGCAGCAGCCGTGCTCCCAGGTTGAACGCACGGAGCCGGTCGAACTCGTCGGCCGTCACCAGCGGCCCCAGCCCCGCAACGTCGCAGAGCACCACCGCAGCGCCGACCGAGGCGGCCTCGAGTGCCGCGCGCGCCTTCGCAAAGACGAGATCGTAACGACCGAGGACCTCTTCCGGCCGCGCAGCGACATTGCCGGAGGAACGGCCGATCGCGTCGAGCTCGAGACCAACCCGCTCGCACGCAGCGCGGAGCACCGGCAGATGGTTGTCGTCGCCGAGGTAGTTGCTGAACACGAGGGCGCGGCGCGGTCTCGCCGGCAGCGGCTTGCGCCGCGGGAAGCGGTCGAGGTCCACGAAGTTGAGATGCACATCGACCAGCGCCGGGTCGATGCCGCACTCGTCGATCAGACGCTGCTGGACCAACTCGTCGACGGCCACATAGCGCTGGATCCGCGGATGGCGCGGCGGCGCTTCTTCAGGCGGCAGCCAGCCATGGCAGACGTAAAGCGCCGGCACTTCGGGAAACCGGGCCAGCGCCGTCATCGTCTCGAGGTGATGCTGCGCATGGATCAGATCGGGCGGGCGACCGAGCTTCGACAGGTCGTCGAGCGTCGGCACGGCGGCGTCCCGCAGCTCTCGGGCGACCGCGCCCAGGCGCCGGCTGTAGACGATCGGTTCGTGTCCGCGGGCGAGCAGCGCGAGCGCGATGTCGCGGACATAGAGCTCGGTCCCCGCGCGCTCGTCGAGCGCGTGGTTGCTGATGAGAATTCTCACGCGGAGGCCGCCCAACGACGCAGGGCGTCCGCCAGCGGCAGCCAGTGCTCGTGCAGGCGCAGGACCTCGCGATACTTCCCTTCGGCGACGCGCTGCTCACCAAACGCCTCGTAGCGCGTCGTGGCGGCATCGCCGAGCGTCAAGATCTCTAGGCTGAGCTCGGCCGGTACCCGACTCAGCACTTCGACGCGGAAGGCGTCGAGCGCGTGGTTGGTGAACGCTCGATCGACCTCTTCGCGAAGCTCGGCGTAGGCGCGCGCGGCATCGAGCTTTCGGCGCCAAGCTTCGGAGCCCAGCTCGAGGCGAACCACCGGCTGGCGGCTGGAAGACGCGGCATCGGGAGCATCTTCGAGTGGGAACACGAGATGCCTCACCTGCCGGTGGAGGCGACGTGAGGCGATGGTGGTCGCTGCCTCAGCAATGACGAAACAAAGATCGTGGGTCGGATTGAAGCCTTCGACCGCGTCGCTCGCGACCAGCTCGACCTCGAGTGCGACGAGCTCTTCGACGATCGCAAGAACAACCTCTCGGACCTCGTCGAGACTATGATCGAAGATCACCCGATACGCCTCGCGATCGCTCCATCGCCCGAAGACCGACCCGCAGCGCGCGCCGCCCATCTCGATCACGTGTTGAGAGGACCCGAGACGCCCGGGGCCCGCATGACCCGATCCGTCGGTCAAGACGAAGACCGACGGCCGCTCGAGCTCGAGCCAGCGATGGACGCGCAGCTCGTGGCCAGGATGAGCGACGATCAAGGCCGACCGGCGACTGGCGCCAGGCGGCTTCGCTGGCGAAGCGAGGTCCGAAGTCATCGGTGGGCTTCCTCGGACACGCTCGGCGCCTCGGCGACGTGCTCGGCGCGCGCCATGGATTGCGGGCGCCGCTGAGAAAACTCGAGCATCGGTCGAAAGATTCTTGGTTCGAGACGGCCGTGCGTCGTGGCGGGGCGACGTCAGCCGATCGAGTTCATCTGCCAGATCGAGAAGTTGAGCGCGGCAGCGAACGTCACCCAGAGGAGATACGGAACGAGGAGCCCCGCTGCCCAAGGATCTGGTCGACGGGCGAGCACGATCGTGGCGACGATCGCGAGCCAAAGCAAGGCGATGTCAGCGAACGCAAGACCGAGGTTGTGCAGACCGAAGAAGATCCACGACCAGAGGGCGTTCAGAACCAGCTGCACCACCCAGAGCGCCAAGGCCGGCCGCGCCCGCCGCGTCCAAAGCCTCCAGCCTGCGATCGCGATCATCGCGTAGAGCAGTGTCCAGACGGGCCCGAAGAGCCAGTCCGGTGGCGTCCAGCCCGGTTTCGCGATCTCGTCGTACCAGCTGCCGGGTCCGAACGCGGCGCCGAACGCCGCCGCCGAGGCCGTGACGATGAGGAAAGCGATCAGCGAGCCCACATGCTTCATGCCCGAGGCTTCGCGAAGTGGTCCGCGTCGGATGCCGGCACCTTCATCATTCGAGCCGTTCGAGACGCTTGGCCCAAGCGACAACGCGCCGGCCTCTCGGCCGGCGCGTTCGATGGTCGGACGGCGCGGAAGACCGCGCTGCGGGCTCAGCCGCGCGGAACGAGCGAGTAGAACGCGACCGATCCGCTGACCTCGTAGGTCACCACCAGCAGGGCGCGCGGAATCGGGCTGTCTTCGATCGGGATGTAGACGAGGCCTTCGGGACCGAGATCGCCTGCCTCACCCATCTCGGCGTCGCCCTCGAAATCTCGGCTGCTGATGTAGTCAACGAAGAACGAGCCCTGCGGCTCGGAGACGTCGTAAACCATCACGCCACCCACGCGCTCGAGGCCGATGAAGGCGTAGTCGCGGCCACGGAAGCTGCCGACCACGACGCCCTCGGGCTCTGGGCCCTTGTCGTCGCTGCGCGCGTCGGCCGAGTCGTTCTCGTCGTTGTTCGAGTTGAATTCGTCAGGAAACGCACCGGCGGTGATCAGCTCGAACTCGTTTCCCGAGTCGTAGATCCGCTCGCCGGCGGAATTCCAAATCGAGAACGAGCGCGCACCGAACTGCCAGATCTCTTCGAAGTCGCCATCGGCGCCCATGTCGCCATTGACGGTCGTCACCGTCAGGCGGCCGAGATTCTCATCGCGCTGCAGCACGTCGGCCGCCGGAAACACGGCCGGATCGAGCGTCAGGTCGTTGACCCGCTCTTCCTCGCTGAAGCAGTCGTAGTCGCGAGCGTCGCCCTCGTTGGCAGTCACGTAGTAGACATTGCCACCGCGCTCGTAGGCGGTGATGGCGTCCGGCTGGTACATGCCGACAGTCGGCCACGGGCGAATGCGAATCGTGTCGTCTCGATTGCTGGCGTCGAAGCCGGTGCGCAGCGCGTGGTGGTCTTTGACGCCGAGCGGCACGATGTCCGTCACCATGCCGGTGGCGATGTCGACAATGGCGACGGCGTTGTTCTCTTGCAGCGTCACCCAGGCGGTCGCCGAGTCGGGCGACACCGCGATGTACTCCGGCTCGAGATCCTGCGACACCGTGGCGTTGGGGCCGAAGATGCGGACGCCCTCGGGCGCAGCGCCGTCGAAGGCCCCGAAGCCGGCGGTCATCACGTTGGCGGCCGTCACCGCGGCAGCGCCGCCCGAGATGTCGATGATGCTGATCGAGCCGACCGGATCCTGGTCGAGGCCGGCCATGCAGTAGTCGACCGGCTCGCCCTCGTTGGCGGTCAGAACCTTCGTGCCGTCGGGAGTGAACGTCACCATGTCGGGCAGAGCGCCGACGGCGACGCTCGACAACAGCTCGAGGGTCTGCGTGTCGTAGAACGCGACCGTGCCGGGGGCCTGGGCGGGATCGGCCTCGATGGCGACGGCGAGAACGCCATTGGCAACCGCCACGCTGTTGACGCCGCCACCGAGCGCGGCCAGCTCGATCGTGGCGAGCAGGGTCGAATTCTGCGGGTCGGTGATGTCGAGCACGTGGACAACGTTGTCCGCCGCGTTGGTGAAGAAGAGGCGGGAGGTGCTCGGATCGAAGGCGGGGATCTCCGCCCCGCTGTCGTCGAAGATGCCAGTCTCGAAGCGGCCGATCAGCCGCAGCTCGACCCCGCGCTGTGCCTCAGCGGCGATCGGCACGAGACAGAGGAAAATGGCGAAGATTCCGACCGAAGACCATCGACGCATGGGCGACTCCTTGTCCGGCGTCAGGCCGCCGGACACGAACCGGCCGACGGCGTTCGAAGTGAGAGACGGACTCGACTCAAGGCCTGGCGCCGCTGGGTCCAGCGTCGGCGACCCTCCGTGCGGCCAAAAAAATACGCCCCGCTCCGGCGGCTGCCGCGTCGGCGAGGCGAGAGACCCGGTTCGAGCTCGGCAGAATCCTGGCTGCAGCCGATGAAGACAAATTGAAGGCGTGCGAAAGATCCGGTCAGCTCCGACGTGCCGGTCACGGCCAGCCGAACGTCTCTCGCGATCAGCCAGCCGCCAGCTCGCGCACGCCCCGCTCGATGCGCGCCATGGCTTCGGGAAGCTGCTCGGCCGAGAGGGAGCAGAGGGCCAAACGCAAGAAGTCGGGCTGGCTCGAGACCACGCCGACATCGTGCGTTTCGATCAGATATCGGCGGACGTGATCGGGATCGAGATCCGGCACCAGCTGCATCAGCACGAAGAAGCCCGCGTTGAACGGCAACGGTCGCAGGAGGTTCGGATCCAGGGCGTCGAGAGCCGGTCGAACAGCCCGATACCGTTCCACCGCGAGCTGGCGCAAGCGTCCGACCTCGGCCGCAGGATCTTCGCGCAGACTCTTCAGCAGAATGATCTGAGACGAAGCGCTCGGCGAACCGACCGTCGCGCGGATCAGGCTCGAGATCTTGTTCTCAAGCGCCGCGGAGGCTTCGGCGCCCAGATCGAGACCGAAGGTCAGGAAGCCCACACGACCGCCGAAGAATGCGAACTCCTTGGTCGCACCGTCGATCTTGATCGGCAGAAGGTTCGGATGGCGGCCGGCCAGCTGCCAGAACAACGAGGTCGCCACCGCGTCGGCGGAAAAGGTCAGACCGCTGTAGGCGTCGTCGCAAACGACCACCAGCGGTCGATGATCCGCCGCGTCACAGAGCGCGGCCACGAACCGCTCGCGCTCTTCGCGCGTCGGCGCGTAGCCGCCAGGGTTCGATGGAAAGTTCGCCACCACGAGGGCCGGCTCGCCAGCGGGCGCCGCGGCGAGGACCGGCGCGAGCGCCTCGGGGTCGAAGCGCTGCCCACGACCGCCGATCCCGGAGCTGTAGAACGGCGCGGTCCGCACGTCGATGCCCCGTCGCATGCCGAAGATCTGGCGGTAGTTGCCCCAAAAAGGCGTGCCGAGGATCAGCCACCTTCCAACGTCGCCGAACAAGTCGGCCACCAACGACAGGCCGTGGGTGAGCCCGCACGTCGCGACCGGCAGGGTCGACGGCACGTCGTTGGCGATCGGCTCTACGGCCTGAGCGCCGCGCTGCCAGCGTCGCCAGGCCTGGCGCAGCTCCGGCACGCCGAGCACCGGCGAATAGAGAAACGCGCGATCGAGGTCGTCCGCATCGAACGCCAGCGCTCGGCGCATCGAGTCGAACGGCAGAGCGCGTCCAGCTCCGTCGGTCAGCACGCCGATGGTGCCGTTGAATCGCGTCTCGCGGGCCTCCTGCGCCTGGAACGGAATGTCCGGCGGGAAGAACGCGGCGCGACCGAGATCGGAGAGACAGCGGGCGACCAGCGGCGCCTGCGCGTCGAGAATGCCTTGAACATCGGCGGCAGAGTGCATGCGGCCTCGGAGTGTGCGAGATGGACTGAAAGGGCGACGGCGCATCCTACGGCAGCGCCTCGCCCTCGTCACGTGCCGACGCTCGGCGCCGACACGGCCAGCGAAGTCCGGGTCGCTGCAGATCAGCCGCGCGGCCTCGAATCTCGCCCCCAAAACGAGCGGATGCCGAGCGTCAACACCACCACCGACAGCCCGCCGCACAGCGCGCCCCAGGCCCAAGGCGGACCGCCGAGCGCCTCCGCGATGACCGCGGTGTCCGATGGAAACGAGCCGGCGCCGGTCTCGGCAGTCGTCGTGAAGAGATAGCCGGCGCGCGAGAAGACGGAGAGCGCGAGCTGAACGCCGAGAAACACCACCACCAACCGCCCGAGCTCACGGCCGGCGCGCCAGGCCAAGAGGGCGAGGGCAACCGCCAGCATCGAGACGAAGATCGTGGCGAAGGCATTGCGGGTCCAGGCGAGCGACGCGAGGAGGACGACCGCGCTCACCACAAGCGCCCACCGGGCGCCGCGCGTGCTGCGCCCGGCGACGAAGAGCCCAGCGGCAGCGACCGCGGGGCCAACCAGCCCGCCGAGAGCGGTGAAGGCTCGAGCCCACGGCGGCGGAGCCATCCTGACTTCGGCCACGCCCGAGCCATTGGGCCAGACCTGCAGACCGGCGAACTGCCCACCTGACACGACAGCCGCCACGCCGTGACCAAGCTCGTGGACCAAGGTCGACAGGATCAGCAGCGGATAGCCCAGCCAGCCGGCGGCGGGCGAGAAATACACGACGAGCGTCGCCACCACGCTGACCGCCAGCGCCAGCCGAGCGCGAGCGAGGGCGGGCGGCACCTCGGGACCCAGGGACCGCGGCGGGCCACCGGGCGAGCGCATCGCCGGCCGTCGTTGGATCAGGATCCAGACGCCGCGCCGGGCGGGTTCTCGGCCGCGGAGGACCCGGTGTCGTGCGGCACGAGGGCATCGGCCCGTCGTCGCAGATCGAGCGCGCGGCGGCGGGCGATGGTATTTGCCAGCCGAGCCTCGGGCGCTGCCTCGAGATCAATCGCCAGCGCCTGGCGCAGAGCACGGTCGAATTCGTCACGATCGGTGCGCGGCATGGCGACCTTGGTCGCCCACAGCACGTGAGGCGACAGCCGGTGGCCATCGGAGAGCTCCACGGCGCGCTCATAGTGATGGCGCGCCCGCTCGAGCGATCCGCCGTAGACGTCAGGTAGCGCCTCAAGCGAGATCATCGCCTCATGAATGGCACCGCGCTCCCAGGTCGGATCGAGCTCGAGAGTGCGCTCGAGCAGCGCCCGCACCGCCGGCAGCTCGAAGGCCGCACCCGGCCCGAGCGGCGTCAGCGCCAGTGCCGACCCCCAGGAGGCCGCCGTCCAATACACCAGCTCAACATCGTCCAGGCCGAACGCGGCAACCGCCGTCTGCGGTTCCTGGAACAGCCGCTGACCGAGTCCCGGAGCGATCGTGTCGACGGCGCGCAGGCAATAGCCGCGGGCGCGCAGGTAGAGCTTGCGCGCGCGCGTTTGCAGCCGGCCCGCCTCGACCGGATCGTCCTGGAGCAGGAGGTCCGCTTCCGCCTCGACAAATGCGACGCCGTATTGCATGAAGCCGGAGCAGGCGGCGGTGAGCAGGTCGCGGTTCTGCGGATCGGACGCAAGCAGGGCCTCGTTGACCTTGAGCGCGAACGGCAGAGCCTGCGCGACCAGCTCCGGATCCTCGTCAGACGCGAAAACGTCGCCTCCCGAATTGAGAGCGTTGGCCGCCGTGCGGACCGCCAGGCGCTCGAGCGAGCAGCCGGCGCTCAGGAGCGCAAGCAGCGAAACGACGAGAAGGGCTGGCAGCGATCGGAGTGACGCGACGCGAGGGCGAAGGGCGTCCATATTCGAACTGTAGCCCCGGCATCGGGGCGAATCAAGGAAACAACGAGGGAATCGACCAGACGCTCGGCGCCCCTCGAAGGCAGCGCGATGTGCCTCAGTCCTTCGCTTGGCGGCGGGTGACCACCGCGGTGGCGACGCGCGTCGCCAGACGCCGCCACGAGAAGCGCTGGCCGATGCCGCCGCGCCGCAGCTGCCCTGCCGACCGTCCGGCGTCGACTCCCAGCTCATGCAGCACCGACTCGGTGTGTTGACCGATCTCCGGAAAGCCATCGTCGCCCCGCGGTCGGCGGCCATCGAGAAGCGCCGGAAACCCGAGCCGTGCCAGTCCGTCCGCGCCGCGCCGCAGCAGGCCGCGGTGCCGCACCTGCGGATGCTCGAGCGCTTCGGCGAGAGAGAGAACCGGCTCGGCAGGAATGTCATGCTCGATCATCAATTCTTGCCAGGCGTCACGGGTGCGCGAGGCGATGAGCTCCGCCACGGTTCGCCGATGCTCCGGCTTGCGGCTGAACTGACGCAGCAGAAGGTCACGGCGGCCGACGGCGTCGCAGAACCGCTTCCAGAACTTCGGCTCGAGCGCCGCCAGCGCCAGCGTCTTGTCGTCGCGCGTGCGGTACAGGTCATAGCAAGGGATGGCGCCGGTCAAGTAGAGCGGCTGGCCGACGCTCTTCTCGCCGTCGGCCTCGGCGGCCCAGGCGGTCATGACCGAGTGGCCCGCTGCGTCGAGGAGCGCCTGATCAACGTGGCAGCCCTCGCCGCTGCGCTCGCGGCGCCAGAGGGCCGCCAGCGTCGCCGACAGCGCGCTCCAGGCCCCCACGATGTCGGCCGTTTGTGTCGCCGGCATCCCCGTGCCACCAGCCAGGGCACCGGCGACCGCCTGATACGTCAGGTCGTGGCCCGCGCGCGCGGCGGCCGGGCCGTCCTGTCCGAACCCGGTCACGGAGCAGATGACAAGACGCGGAAAACGCCGCCGGAGATCACGCGGCGCGAGACCGAACGACGCCAACACACCCGGTCGAAAACTCTCGACGAGGACGTCGGCCGTGTCCAGCAGCTCGTCGAGCACTTCACGAGCGAGCGGCTTCTTCAGATCCACCGCGAGGCTCTCGTGGCCGGCGAGGAGCAGCGTCGCCAAACTCGATCGGCCTTCGACCAGCGGCGGTGCCTGGCGCGATGGATCGCCGAGCTTCGGCTCCTCGACCTTGAGCACCCGAGCGCCCAGATCCGCCAGCAGCCGACTGACGAGAGGTCCCGGCAAGTAGCGGCTCAGATCGACGACGCGGAGGCCGTCGAGCGGACCCGCAGCGGCCGAATCGGCGCTCGCTGACGGTGCAGCGCCTGAATCGGCGCCCACCGACACCGCAGACAGCCGATCCGCGTCCGCCGACGGGTCGATGTCGACCACCTCAGGATCGTCCGTCGCGAGATCGACAGCGGATGGATCGGGCGCGAGGCCGTCCTCGGGCATCTCAGCGTCGACGAGTGGCTCGAGAACGGGCGCGGCCTGCTCAGTCGGAACAGGCTGGACCGCCGCGCGGCCCTGCGACGCATCGGCAGGGACCCCAGACGGCGAGGCGTCGGCCACCGGAGCGATGTCAGACGCCGGGGTGCCGGACGCCGGATCGTCGCCAGACGTCACGGCCTCAGCGCTCGACCACCATCGCGAAGCCGCTGCCGCCGGCGGCGCAAACGGTGATCAACGCGTAGCGGCCATCGCGCCGACGCAGCTCTTCGAGCACCTGCATCGTGACGCGGGCGCCGGTCGCGCCGAAGGGATGGCCGATGGCGATCGAGCCGCCGTGGACGTTGAAGCGGTCGAGGTCGACGGCGCCCATCGGTGCGTCGCGACCGAGCTCTTCGCGAGCGAAGCTCGGTGAGGCGAAGGCTTTGAGGTTCGACAAGATCTGCGCCGCGAACGCTTCGTGCATCTCCACCAGGTCCATGTCCTCGAGGGTCAGACCCGCACGGTCGAGCGCCATGGGCGCGGCGTAGGCCGGTCCCTGCAGCAGCTGCGTCGCCGGATCGAGGGCAGCGTACGCGTAGGAACGGATGAAGCCGAGCGGCTCGAGGCCGAGATCCTCCACCTTCCGCTCCGTTGCGAGGAGAACCGCAGAGCCCCCGTCGGTCAACGGGCTCGAGTTGCCGGCGGTCAGCGTGCCGTATCCGCGGTCAAAGACCGGCCGCAGCGAGCTCAACTTGTCGAGGGAGGTGTTGGCGCGCACGCCCGTGTCGTCATCGACCGCCTACGAGTATCCCGGCAGCGTGAAGGTTTGAACGAACTGATCGGC
>JBCBCF010000160.1:0-10107 GCA_038530905.1 Acidobacteriota bacterium | reverse complement strand
TCGTCTCGGGCTCGACGAGACGGTCTACACGATTCTCGACGAGCCGGTCGCCTACGTGCGGATGCCGGTGGCCTCGGGCCGCAATACGGCGAGCCTGGTCGAGATTGCGGCGCGCAACCACGTCCTCAAGCTGCAGGGCCACGACTCGGCGCGGCAGCTCGCCCTCCATCTCCAACAACGGCACGAGCGTGAACGACGTGAACGCCCCCGATCCCGCCGCTCCTGACGCGTCGGACGCGCGCAACGCGCCGCGTCTGGTCGTCATCACCGGACTGTCCGGCTCCGGCAAGAGCGTGGCCGGCAACGCGCTCGAAGATCTCGACTACTTTCGGGTCGACAATCTGCCGATCTCCTTGCTGCGCACGTTTCTCGCCGATCCCTCGGCGCACGTCGGCGCCGAGACGCGGGTGGCGATCGTCGCCGACGCACGCGCTCCGGGTTTCGAAGAGGCGATGCCAGAGCTGCTCGCCGAGCTCGATCGACCGGGCCGCGACCGCGTGCTGCTCTTCCTCGAGGCTCGCGACGAGGTGCTGCAGCGGCGGTACTCCGAGACGCGTCGGCGCCACCCGCTCGGCCGCGGTGAGCGTCCTGTGATCGACGGCATCCGGCGCGAGCGCGAGCTGCTGCGGCCGCTGCACGATGCGGCGGATCTGATCTTCGACTCGAGCGATTGGTCGGTGCACGACATGCGCAAGGCCGTGCACCGCCAATTCGGCGACGATCCCGAGGGCTTCGGGCCGCTGGTCGTCTCGCTCGTCAGCTTCGGCTTCAAGCATGGCCAGCCCGTGGGCAGCGATCTGGTCTTCGACGTGCGTTTTTTGACCAACCCGCATTTCGTGCCCGGCCTGCGCGAGCTGACCGGCCGGGACGCGGCCGTGCAGAACTTCCTTGCGGCGGAGTCCGACATCGGCGAGCTGATCGATCGGCTCGAGGACCTGCTGCTCTTCCTTCTGCCGCGCTATCGCCAGGAAAACCGACGCTATCTGACCGTGGCGATCGGCTGCACCGGCGGCAAGCATCGGTCGGTGGCGGCCGCCGAGCATCTCTCCGAGCGTCTCGGGGCCGCCGGCTGGCCCGTGCGTCTGTCGCATCGCGACAGCACCCGCTGAGCGGTCGCGCGCCGGGCGCTTCCGGAGTCGCCGGACGCTCCGCAACGGGCCATCGCAAACAGGTCTAACTATCGATCAAGACGCGCCTTCGCCGCGCGCGGGCTCGCCGAGGACGCGGGCGATGCGCTATCATGGCGGCGCGCTCTGGCGCAATCCCCGATCTCGTGGTCTGCCGTTCGAGGCACGAGCGTCCGGGTGTCAGCATGATGTCGAAGTTGCCCATGGTCGGCGTTCTGATCTTGACCCACGGCCGCATGGCCGAAGAGCTTCTTTCCGCGGCGCGGACCATCACCGGGTCGATGGAGTCGTTCGAGGCATTGGCTCTCGACTGGGAGGACGACTTCGCCACCGCCCAGGCGAAGGTCGAACCCGCGCTCGAACGGCTCGATCGCGGAGCGGGCGTCCTGATCCTGACCGACATCTACGGCGGCACGCCGTCCAACGTCGCGATGGGGTTTGTCGAGCCTGGTCGCGTCGAGATGCTGTCGGGGGTGAATTTGCCGATGGTGGTGCGGCTCGGCTGCCTGCGCGCCGCCGACATGTCCCTCGGCGACCTGACCGACTGGATTCGCCGCAAGGGGCGCGACGCGATCTGCGTCGGCAGCTCCTCGCCGCGGGTGACGGTCACGGCGGCGACGATCGATCCCTGCGACTGAAGGCGGAGTCCTCTCCATGATCGAACGCGAGCTCGAGATCAAGAATCGACTCGGCCTGCACGCGCGGGCCGCCGCCAAGCTGGTTCATACCACCGGCCGATTCTCGAGCGAGGTGTCGATCGAGAAAGACGGCGACGAAGTTGACGCCAAGAGCATCCTCGGTTTGCTGCAGCTCGGAGCCGCGCAGGGCTCGCAGGTGACGGTGCGCTGCGAGGGCACCGACGAACAAGAAGCTCTCGAGTCGGTCGTCGAGCTGATCGAAGACTACTTCGGAGAGGGCAAGTAGGACCTTGGCTAGTCGCTCCATGCGCACGTTCGAGGGCCTGCCGGCCAGCGAAGGCGTGATCATCGGCAAGGCCGTCTGCATCTCGACGCGCATCGCCGAGATCTACCAGATCCCGCTGGCGCCCGAAGAGGTGGAGCCGGAGGTCGAGCGCTTCCGGCGGGCGGTGGAAGAGTCGCATCAAGAAATCGCCCGGCTCCGCGATCGCGTCGAGGCCGAGATCAGCGAAGATCTCGCCGGCATCTTCGACGCGCAGGGGCTCTTTCTGACCGATCCGTCCTTCCTTTCCGGCGTCGAGGCGCACATCCGCGACGAGCGGGTCAACGCCGAGTGGGCGCTGCAGGAAACGGCCAGCGAGATCACGGCGCGCTTCGCGGCGATCGACACCGAGCACCTGCGCGCGCGCAGCGAGGATCTGCGTCACGTCTGCCGCTTCGTCGTCCGCAGCCTGCGCGGCCAGCATCTGCATCAGCTCTCGGAGGTCCCGGGCGACGTCGTCATCGTCGCCGACGATCTGTCGCCGTCCGACGCCGTGCGCCTCGGCCGCGAGAACGTCGTCGGCTTCGTGATCGAGCACGGCAGTCGCACGTCGCATACGACGATCATCGCCCGCTCTCTCAACATCCCGGCCGTCCTCGGAGTGCCGGATCTGCGCTGCGAGCTGATCGACCAGGCCGAGGTGCCGATCATCGTCGACGGCACCGTCGGGCGGGTCGTTCTCCATCCCGATCCAGGAACGGTCGACGGCTACCGCTCCCGGCTGGCCGAGCGCGAGCGCCTGGAGCTCGAGCTGCTCGAGACCTCGCTCCTTGCCGCCGTCACCCGCGACCACGTCGAGGTGCAGGTGATGGCGAATATCGACCTGCCGGAGGAGATCGGAGAGGCGCAGCGCTTCGGGGCCGCCGGCGTTGGTCTCTACCGCAGCGAGTTTCTCTACATCGAGCGCAGTCCAGAGCTACCGACCGAAGAGGAACACCTGCGGATCTACCGGCACCTGATCGAGGCGTCCGCACCGCATCCGGCGATCATCCGAACCTACGACCTCGGCGGCCGCAAGATCGCGCGCGAGATGACCGAGGGCACGCAAGAACGCAAGCACGAGGACAATCCCGTGCTCGGCCTGCGCGGCATTCGCCTGACGCTGGCCCGCCCGGACATCTTCAAGACCCAGGTGCGCGCCCTCGTGCGCGCGACGGTGTTCGGCGATCTGTGGGTGATGCTGCCGCTGGTGACGGTGGTGGAGGAGGTGCGGCAGTTCCGCGCCGTCGTGGCCGAGGTCATGGCCGAGCTCGAGGCCGAGGGCCTGCCGTTTCGCCGCGAATTCAAGCTCGGCACGATGATCGAGGTGCCGGCGGCGGCGATGATCGCCGACCTGCTGGCGCGCGAGGTCGACTTCTTCTCGATCGGCACCAACGACCTGATTCAATACTCTCTCGCCATCGACCGGAACAACGAGACGGTCTCGAACCTCTACCGCCCGATGCATCCAGCCATGCTGCGCATGCTGCTCGGCATCGTCGCTGCGGCGAGGCGCGAAAACATCGAGGTCGGGCTGTGCGGCGAGGTCGCGTCCGATCCCGCGATGGTGCCGATCCTTCTCGGTGCCGGCCTGCGTCGCCTGTCGACCTCGCCGCGCCAGGTGCCGAACATCAAGCGCCGGGTGCGCGAGCTTCATCTCGAGGGTCTCGAATCGCTCGTCCGACGCTGTGCCGACCTGCCGACCCAGGCCGATGTCGAAGCGCTGCTCGATCGCGAGCTCGGCGCCTTCCTCTCCACCCCCGACGCCGTGAGCAGCTCGTGACCGGCGCCCGCATCCCGACGGAGCGCGTCCGATGAGTTCAATTCAGCAGACTTCTGTTGCCGGCGCCCGCCGCCTGCTCGCCGCCGCCGGCTGCGCGGCGCTCCTCGCCATCGGCTGCGCCGGCGGCGACGAACCGACGACGACGCCGACGTCGGTGACCACCACCCAGGCGCCGCCGTCGCTCGAGCCGCCGCCGCCTCTGCCGCCGCCGATCCGCGAGGTGCCGGTCGCGAATCGCGCCAAGGTGAAGGTGATCGATCCGGGTGGCCCGGAGTCGGATCAGCCACAGACTCTCATCGAGGCTTCGCGCCTCGCCAAGTCGCGCAAGCAAACCGAGCGCACCGAGCCGGTGATCGCCGAGATCAACGACGAGAACCTTGGCGAGTTCGTCGAGGGAACCGAGATCATGGTGGTCGAGGGCGAGCCGGCGGTGCCGAATCCCGGCTCCGAGCCGTCGAGCGATCCCTCGGCGGACACGTCCGCGGACGCCGCCGAGACGAGTCTCGAGCCCACCTCGGCGCGCAGCGACATCCGCGACGAGAGCTATTGGCGCGATCGCGCGCTCGAGCTGCGCATGGGCTGGCGTCGCAGCGTCGACGAGATCGCCGATCTCGAGCTGGAATCCGCGGCGCTGCGCCAGCGTTTCTACGGCGAAGACGATCCCTTCGTGCGCGACAGCGAGATCAAGCCGACCTGGGATCGCGTGCTCGACCGGCTCGAGACGTTGCGCACCCGATCGCGCCGCTATGAGCGCGAGCTGGAGCAATTCCTCGAGGAGGGGCGCCGGGCCGGCGCCATGCAGGGCTGGCTCAATCAGGGCTGGGAGCTCGAGCCGACCGACGAAGAGCTGCGGATGGTCGAGGGTCTGTCGATCGCCGAGTCGTCGGAGCCGACGACCCGCGACCCCGTGCAATAGCCGACGGTCAGCCCATCGGAGCGGCCCTCGCCTGACGGCCTCCAGAAATTTCCAAAGTTCTAGATCTATCGAACGAACGTCGCGCCGTCTTCAGACGCAGCGACGTCGAGACACTTGCCATGCCGCTTCCGATCGCGCCTTTCTCCCAGCCTGCCGCCACGCTGCCGACCGTCGTGCCCGAGATCCCGCGCCCGCGTCGGGTCTTCGTCGAGACCTGGGGCTGCCAAATGAACGAGCTCGACAGCCAGCGCATGTCGGGGCAACTCATGGAGCAGGGCATCTTGCCGACGCGCGACGTGCGCGAGGCCGACGTCATCCTGCTCAACTCGTGCAGCGTGCGGGAGAAAGCAGCGAACAAGGCCTACTCGCGCCTTGGCGAATATCGGCTCCTGAAGCGCGAGCGCCCGCACCTGATGATCGGCTTCTGCGGCTGCGTCGCCCAGCAGGAGGGCGAAGCCGCGCTGCGTCGGGTGCCCGACCTCGACTTCGTCATCGGTCCCGCGCGGGTGGGGGAGGTGGCCGAGATTCTCGAGCGTCGGCGGACCACCGGCCAGCCGGTCGTCGCCACTGGCTTTCCGGACGCGGCGACGCGCAACTACGACTTCGACTCGCTGGCCCGCGAGGGCACCTACAAGGGCATGGTGACGATCATCGAGGGGTGCAACAAGAAGTGCACCTTCTGCATCGTGCCGTCGACCCGCGGCCCGGAGCAGAGCCGGCCGATGCGTCAGGTGCTCGAGGAGGTCGAGCACCTGCTCAGCTACGGCTTCGTCGAGATCGAGCTGCTCGGGCAGACGGTGAACCATTGGGTCTGTCCGGAGACCGGCGACGACTTCGCGGTGTTGCTCGATCGCGTCGCCCGGGTGGGGATGCGGCGCCTGCGTTTCGTGACGTCGTATCCGCGGGACTTCAGCGAGGCCATGGTGGAGCAGTTTGCTCGCCATGAGAATCTCTCGCCGTACCTCCACCTCCCGGTCCAGTCGGGCTCGGACCGCATCCTGAAGCGGATGGGCCGCGGCTACGCGACCGATCTCTACTTCCGCCTGATCGATCAGCTGCGCCAGGCACGGCCGGAGATCGCCCTGTCGAGCGACTTCATCGTCGGCTTCCCGGGCGAGACCGACGAGGACTTCGAGCAGACCCTCGACCTGATTCGGCGAGTCCGCTACGGCTCGCTCTACGCCTTCAAATACTCGCCGCGCCCCGGCACGGCGGCGCCGAGGCTGAAGGATCCCGAGGTGCCGCGCGAGGTCGCCGACGAGCGTCTGCAGCGGCTCTTCGAGGTGCAGGGTGAGATCCAGACCGAGATCAACCGTTCGCTGGTTGGCTCGGAGCACGAGGTGCTCGTGACCAACTGGGGCAAGAAACCGGGCACCCTCACCGGCCGCACTCCCTGCCACCGCCTGATCCACTATCGCCCGATCGAGATGCCCCAGCGCCTCGGGTTCCTCGATCGCGTCCGGGTCGACCAGGGCCTCCCGCACTCCCTCCTCGGAAGCCCCGTCTCCGCCGCCTGACGGGGCGCCTCTTCATGGGTCGGGCGCCCGACTAGAGAGGCACCGGCCCCTGCATCGGCCCGATCTGCGGCGGGATCGCCGCAGCCACGAACGAAGAGATCGATCGACGAGAGCTGGCGCTCAAGCGAGCGCCGGCCGTCCTCGCCTGTCCAGCCGCTTCGGTAAGCTCAGGCGACCATGACCGGCCTGATCGAGTCGCACAAACCGCAGGGCTTTCCGCGCTTCGTCTACGGGCGCCAGAACGAGATCGCCGACCTCTGCGGCCGGGCGCGGTACGCAGGGATCACGATCGTCACGGCGCGCCCGCGCACCGGGAAGACGTTCCTCCTGCGCGCGGTCAAGACGCGGCTCGAAGGTCTCGGCTTTCTCTGCGGCTACGCCGAAGCGACCAGCGGCGCCAGCAATCTGCCGATGATGGCTTTCCGCGATCTTCATCGATCGTGGTTCGAGGACGCCAGCCTGCGACGGCAGGCGAAAGCGATCGCGGCAACGGCGAAGGAGCAGAGGCTGCGACTGCTCGAGCCGCTGCTCGACGCGTCGTCTCTCTTCGACGTGCTCGCTTCGCCGTTTCGCGCAGGATTCGAGGCCGATCGGGCAGTGAGGACCGGCGGCATCCTGCTCGAGACGGTCGACCGCGACCGGGCCCTCGCGGTCTCACAGCTTGCCTCGAGCGTCCTTCCAGAACGTGCGCAACACGTCATCTTCCTCGACGCTTTCGAGCAGCAAGGCGACGCGGGTCGTGCCGAAGCGCTGAAGCTCCTTCGAGCGATCCGCGACCGCTTCGCCGACGATTGGAAGCATCTCCACGTCTTCATCGGCTCGCGACCGGCCGATCCGGTAGGAGAAGAGCTTCGGAAGGCAAGGTCGAGCCTCTTGGCCGAGATCCGCCAGCTCGGAGACCTCGAGCTGACCGCGTCCGAACGAACCGCGCTGGTCGCGGAGATCCGAAGCGTTCTCGGTTGGCAGGCGTCTGATGCAGACGACGAAGCGATTCTCGACGTCGTCGACAGCTCGCCACGCTTCATCGATCAGCTCGGATTTGAAGCAAGACGAGCAGAAGTCAAGACGCTAGAAGATCTCTCGAGACTCGCGAGACGAGCCGAGATCGAGAGTTACGAGCTTCTCCGGCAACGACTCGACCAGCTCGAAGGCGATGCGAGGCGGTTTGCCATTCGGCTCGCATTCCTCCCCGAGCTCAACGACCCCGAGATGCAAAAAGCAGTGGAGCCGATCGCCAGGGGCGACCTCTCCGACTCGGCGATCCATCAGGTGAAGGATCGACTGCTGGAACGAGGCAAACAGGGAAGCCTGTCTTGGGGTCACACCACAAGGTTCGAAGCGGCTCGGGAGCATCTGATCGAGACGCTGGATGCTGCGGTGGAGGGAGAGGTTCTCGGGCTGAAACGAAGCATCGCAGCAGCCTTCTCACCATCCAACGAGCGGGAGTGGTGGAGCCTCCTGATGGCGTTCGCTGTCGACGTCGACAAGTACTGCCCCAAAGATCTTGAACTAGCTCGTGAGCTATGGATCGCCTTGCGTGATCAGCGCCCGCTCTCGGATCTAGACCAACACGCAGGATCAGACTTCCCTCAAGAGCTAGGAAGCCGGCTTCTTGTTGCCATACTCCTCCACGATGCACATCTGGGCGCCGTGAACCATGAAGTCTGGGAACACGCCGCCGGGTGGCTCGACGAGCTGCGGAGGCTGCACGGCGCCGAGCCCGGCGATGCTGCGGTGCGCGAGCGACTGGCCCAGGCTCTCTTCAATGCACATGTGGGCGCGATGCGACGTGAAGTCTGGGAACACGCCGCCGGATTGCTCGACGAGCTGCGGAGGCTGCACGGCGCCGAGCCCGACGATGCCGCGGTGCGCGAGCGACTGGCCCAGGCTCTCTACAATGCCCATCTGGACGCGGGGAACCGTGAAGCCTGGGAACACGCCGCCGGGCTGCTCGACGAGCTGCGGAGGCTTCACGGCGCCGAGCCCGGCGATGCAGCGGTGCGCGAGCAACTGGCCATGGCTCTCTACAATGCCCATTGGGACGCGGTGGACAGTGAAGGCTGGGATTACGCCGTCGAGTTGCTCGACGAGCTGCGGACGCTTCACGGCGCCGAGCCAGGCGATGTAGCGGTGCGAATGCTGCTGGCCATGGCTCTCTTGACGGCTCAGGCTGACGCTGTGAACCGTGAAGGCTGGGATCACGCCTCCGGGTTGCTCGCCGAGCTGCGGAGGCTGCACGGCACCGAGCCCAGCGATGCCGCGGTGCGCGAGCAACTGGCCAAGGCTCTCTTCGTTGCCCATCTGGGCGCAGAGAGCCGCGAAGGCTGGGATCACGCCGCCGGGTGGCTCGACGAGCTGCACACTCTGCAGAGGCAGTTCCCAGACGATTCGATCTGGCTCGATGAGCGGATGGAGAAGCTGCTGTCCGAGAAGCGATCTCCTTGACCCCCTCCGCCATCGAGCAGAGAATGCGCGCATGCGGGACGATGACGACTTGATGATCGAGATGGACGTGAAAGCGTTGATGACGGATCCGGTATCGCAGGTGCCGATCGTGATCCTTCGCAACGACGAGACCGCTCGGTTCCTGCCGATCTGGATCGGGGCGGCGGAGGCGAATGCGATTGCGTTGCGGCTTCAGGAGGTCGAGTCGCCGCGGCCGATGACGCACGATCTGATGGTGGATCTGGTCGACGCGCTCGAGAGCGAGGTGGTCCGAATCGTCGTCTGCGATCTGGCCGAGAGCACCTTCTACGCCGAGGTTGTGCTGGAGCGACACGGCGAGGAGATCTCGGTCGATTCGCGGCCCAGCGACGCCATCGCCCTGGCGCTGCGCGCCGACGCTCCCATCTTCGTGCTCGAAGACGTGCTCGAGAAGGCGAAGACCGACGAGAACACCGAGCGGCTGACTGAAGACGAGAAGATCAAGAAGCTGCTCGAAGAGCTCGACCCCGACGACATGGGCGAGTACACGATGTAGTTCGAGGCTGAATCTCGTGCCTCGCAGCACGCCCGATCGCGCGACCGTGAGCCGCCGATCGGGCGTTTGTCGTGATGGGGGAGGGGAGCACTCGCCGGCGGCGGTGCGATGTCGGCGCGCCGACAGCCGCTCAAAAGCCATCGATCGCGCCGACGCTCTTACCTCGTCGGGAGAGCCTGGATCGTCGCAGGCACTGGCGGGGGCGCTGGCTTCCCTGGGAAGCGGCGTTCTAATGTCGGCGCGCCGACATCGCCAGTGCGGCTGAGCGGGATCGAGGCGAAGGCTCGGTTCAGCGCCGAGCGTGTGGGCCGCGAGGCGCTGGAGGGCACGTCCTCGACTCCGTCGGCGCGCCGACAATCAGCAGATTCACGCGGTTTCGCATCCATGTCGGCGCGCCGACAATCCGCTGATGACGGAGGCCTGAAGCCAATGTCGGCGCGCCGACATCAAGCCTCGAATCGACCGTCTCACCTTGACCCACTGCACCCGCGTGCGTACTCTTTGCGCTCCCATGATCATCGCGATTACGAATCAAAAAGGCGGCGTCGGGAAGACGACGACCGCGATCAACCTGTCGGCGGCGTTAGCCTCTAAAGGCTTCAAGACGCTGCTCGTCGACCTCGATCCGCAGGCCAACAGCTCGATGTCGTTCATCGACGTGCACGAGCTCGAGCGCTCGCTCTACGACGCGCTGACCGAGAAAGAGGTGCATCTGGAGGACATCGTGCAGCCGACGTCGCTGCCGCATCTCTCGGTCGCGCCGGCGACGATCGCGCTGGCCCAGGTCGAGGAAAAGCTGATCGGAGAGCTCGACAGACACTATCGCCTGAAGGATGAGATCGACC
>JBCBCF010000159.1:0-10136 GCA_038530905.1 Acidobacteriota bacterium | reverse complement strand
CCTCGCCGCCGAAAGACGCGCGTGGAGCGCAGCGCTCTCGGCGTCAAATGGCGCGAATCCGACGTGTCCGCCTTCACTCGCCATCGGCCAATAGCGGTCTCCATCCCAGACCAGACACGCCTGCCCAAGGCCCGTTCCCGGCACGAGGAGGGCGAGGTGGCCCGATCGCTCGACGCCGGCGTGCACCGTGTCGAGCCCGTCGGCGCCCAGGTCGAGAACACCGAGCGCCAGCGCCTCGATGTCGTTCAGCAGGCCCACCCGCTCGACGGCGAGGCGATCGCGGAGAGTCTCGACGTCGACGGTCCACGAGCGATTCGTCAGCCGTGCACGCTGGCCGGCCGTCGAGTCCACGGCGATCGGCCCGGCGACGGCGACGGACGCGGCCTCGAGAGCCGGCAGCTTGCGGCTCTTCGACCACCAGCTGTCGATGAGCGCATCAAAGGATGCCCAGTCGTCGAGCCGATGCACCTCGACGCTGCGCCGGTCGAGCCGGCCGCCGTCGCTCTCGAAGACGGCGAGGCGACCGTGGGTGGCGCCAAGGTCGACGGCCAGCACGCGGCGCACCGACCTGCTCATCGGACGGAGCTGCTCATCATCAAAAACCGCTCCTTTCGCAGAACCTCATGCCGGGGAAACGTCGGTGGCGCGGAAACGCCAGCCGAGGAGAAGCACGGTGGCGAGGGTTGCACACATGGCCCCGAAGCCGAACGCGGCACCCGCGCCCCAGCCGCCCCAGCCGAAGGCGCCCTGCCACAGCACGCCGGCCAGGACCGATGCCGGCACGTCGAGAACTCCGATCGTGCCGGCGTAGACGCCATAGGCCAACCCGCGGCGCGACGCCGGCACGAGATCGGCGATCCACGCCCGCGCGACCCCGTGCGTCAGGCCGCGATGCAGGCCATAGAGGGCGATCAGGACCGCCACGTGGGAGCCGTGGGAGGCGACGGCGAGCCCGCCGTAGACCCCGGCGTGCAGCAGCCAGCCGAGCGCGAGCGGCTGCCTGCGCCCGACGCGGTCCGACCAGCGTCCGGCCGGCGCGGAGGCCAGGGCGTAGACGACGTTGAACGCCAACAGCGCGCCGAGGATCTCGACCGTCGACAGGCCGACATCCGCGGCGCGTAAGACAAGAAACGCGTCGGACGAGTCACCGAGCTCGAAGAGCGCGGCGATCGCCAGGAAGCTCCAGAACGCGCGGCCGAGCCGCGGTGTGGGATCGGTCGCCGGCACGGTCTTAGGCGAGCGAGCAGGCGTTCGATCGCCCGGCTCGCGCGCCAGGAGCGCCAGCGCCACGACCCCGAGACCCGCCGGCACGAGACTGATCCAGACGAGCGTGCGGAATGTCGGGCCGTCGAGCGCACCCCGCGCGCCGCCGAGCCAGACGATCACGGCGATCGCGATGCCCAGGCCGACCACCGCGCCGGCCGTGTCGGCGGCTCGATGCAGGCCGAACGCCAGGCCACGACGTCCGGCGGGCACGCTCGCCGCCAGCAGCGCGTCGCGCGGCGCCGTGCGGACCCCTTTGCCGACCCGCTCGCCCCAGCGAGCGGCGAGCACCCCGGGCCAGGCGGTGGCGAGAGCAAAGAACGGCTTGGCCGCGGTCGACAGCCCATAGCCGGCGACCGCCAGCCATTTGCGGTGACCCAGACGGTCAGCCATTCCGCCTGAGGCGATCTTCAGCAGGCTCGCCAGCGCTTTCGCGCCACCTTCGATCAGGCCGACCAGCGCCAGTGAGGCACCGAGCGTGCCGGCGAGATAGAGCGGCAGGAGATGCAGCACCATCTCGCTCGACACGTCGGTGAAGAAGCTCGCGAGGCCCACCGCCCACAGATTTCGGCGGCCGAGCGCCGACGGCGGAGGCTGGGGAGTCTCCGCAGCGGCGGGCAAGGGCGAGTCGACGGGCGCCATGCGATCAATCTAGCGCGTCGCCCTCCGGGACGGCGCAACGAACGCCTTGATCGCTATCATCGATCGATGCCTGCGGACGACCGACGCGCGGAACGACCCGATCTCGAGGCGCCGACCGCCCACGGCTCTGCCCTCACCTCTGGCCCGGCGCCCGGCGCCCGGGAGATCTCGCCGCTACGGCCCGCTGACGGTGTTCAGCGATTCCAGACGCCGCGACGCGCCGGCATCCTCCTGCATCCGACCGCTCTCCCCGGGCCCCACGGCATCGGCGACCTGGGACCGGGCGCTCACCGCTTCCTCGACTGGCTGCACGACGCCGGCCAGAGCGTGTGGCAGATGCTGCCTCTCGGGCCGCCGGCCGCCCACGGCGTGCCATATAGCGCCCTCTCGTCCCACGCCCTCAATCCTGCTCTGGTCGCCTTGGAGCCGCTCGTGGAGGCTGGCTGGCTCGAGGCGTCCGACCTCGAGCCACCGTCCGAAGTCGCGGGCGACGGACGAGCGGTCGCCTTTGGCCGGGTCGGGCCGTGGAAACGGGAGCGTCTGCGCCGGGCGTTCGATCAGTTTCGCGCGCTCCCTGGCGCGCTCGGCGAGGAGCACGTGCGTTTTGTCGGCGAGAACCCGTGGCTCGCCACCTGGGAGCTCTTCGTCGTCGCGCGGGCGCGGCATGGCGGACGACCGTGGTGGCGCTGGCCGAAGGCGCTGCGCCGGCGAGAGCCCGACGCCCTCGACGCGCTGCGCCGCGACACCGTCGACGAGCGGGCCTGCGAGCGCTTCATCCAATGGCTCGCCCACCGTCAGCTCGCCGCGCTCCGCGCCGCCGCCCGCAGCCGCGGCATCGTGCTGATGGGAGATCTGCCGATCTACGTGGCGCGCGACTCGGTCGACGTCTGGTCGTACCCCGACCTCTTCGATCTCGAGGACGACGGTGCGCCGCGCCATGTCGCCGGCGTGCCGCCCGACGCGTTCAGTGACGACGGTCAGCTCTGGGGCAATCCGCTCTACCGCTGGAGCCGTCATGCCGACGAGGGGTTCGCCTGGTGGACCGAACGCCTACGCGCCGCACTCGCCGCATTCGACCTGCTGCGCCTCGACCACTTTCGCGCCTTCTCGGCCTATTGGCAGGTTCCAGCCGACGCCCAGACGGCGCGCGACGGCCGCTGGGTCGAGGGACCGGGTCTCGAGTTCTTCCGCGCGATCGAGCGAGCCCTCGACGCGCCGGCGCTCGTTGCCGAAGATCTCGGCGACATCGACGAAGCGGTCCACGTGCTGCGCCGCGCCGCCGGCCTGCCCGGCATGCGGGTTCTGCAGTTCGGCTTCGAGGACGAGCCCAACCTTCACTCGCCGCATCGCCACGCCGAAGACTGCGTGGTCTACAGCGGGACGCACGATAACGACACGGCCCGCGGCTGGTACGACACGCTGGACCAGGCTGCGCGCGACCGATTCGAACGCGTGGCGAGCCTCGACCGCCTGCCGGCGACCGAGCGCGCCGAGCACGCAGCCGACGCCCTCGTGCGGCTGGCGCTGGGCTCGGTGGCGCGACTCTCGATCGTGCCGCTGCAGGATGTGCTCGGCCTCGACAGCTCGGCGCGCTTCAACCGCCCGGGCGAGGCCCGCGGCTGGTGGCGATGGCGCCTGGCGAGCGACCAGCTCGACGAGGCTTCGGCCGCCCGCCTCCGTGCTCTCACCCGACTCTTCGAGCGCCTGTCGACGTCCACGGCGCCCGCCCCTGCGGCGGCGCCGGCAGCCGAGCCGAACACGACCATCGGCGAGGCCCTCGACTGCTAGGATTTCGCCGCTTTGAACTCCCCCAACGCCGCTCGCTCCGCCGTCGCTCGATCGACCGTCCCCAGCACGGACGCGCTGCTCGCGCTGATCGATCGCTTCGCCGATCAGCCGGTGGCGATGCTCGTCGACCTGGTGGTCGATCGCTACGTCCGCGGCACGCCGAAGCGCATCAGTCGCGAGGCGCCGGTTCTGATCCTGCGCTACGACGGTGAAGACATCTTCCCCGGCGGTGGCGCCAACGCGGTGGCCAACGTCGCCGCGCTCGGCGGCCGGCCGCTGCCGCTCGGCGCGGTCGGCGACGACCGACCCGGTCGTCAGCTTCTCGACGCCCTCGACGCCCGCGGCGTGACCCTCGACGGAATCGCCGTGCGCGCCGGCTTCCGCACGCCGACCAAGACCCGGATTGTCGCCGGCGGCCGGCACGCCATCAAGCAGCAGGTCGTGCGCTACGACGTCGAAGACGTGCTGAGCGACGACCTGCTGTCAAGCGACGACGGTAAGCCGCTGCCGAGCGCCCTCGCCGCGTTGATCGAAAGCGCGCGGGTCGCTGTCGCCAGCGACTACGGCTACGGCGCCGTGCGCCCGGGCGCCGTCGCCTCGCTGCGCCGAGCGCTCGCCGCCAACACGCCGCTCGTCGGCGACAGCCGCTACGCCCTGGACCGCTTTGCGGGCCTCGACGGCGCAACGCCGAATCTCGAGGAGCTCGAGGCCGTCCTCGGCCGTGCCGTGCGCGACGACGAGGATCTGCGCGACGCCGGGCGCGCCGTGCGCGATCGCCTCAACGCCCGCTTTCTATTGGTCACGCGGGGCAGCTCGGGGATGAGTCTGATCGAGGGGGAAAGTGCCTGGCACCTGCCCGTCCACGGCACCGACCAGGTGGCCGACGTCACGGGCGCCGGCGACACCGTCATCGGCACGTTCGCACTGGCGCTCGCGGCCGGTGCGTCGCCGCTGGCCGCCGCCTGCCTGGCCAACTACGCCGGCGGCCTGGTGGTCATGAAGATGGGCACGGCAACGCTCACGCGTGACGAGCTGCGCGACGCCGTGCGCCGCGATGCCTCACCGCTCGACGCGCTCCGGAGCGGTCGATGAGCACGCTCGACGGTCTGCTGAGTCGCGACGAGGCCCGCCGAGTTGTCGAGCAAGCCCGAGCCGAGGGCCGACAGGTCGCCTTCGCCAACGGCTGCTTCGACCTACTCCACGTGGGCCACCTGCGCTTTCTCAAGGCCTCGCGCGCCGAGGCCGACCTGTTGATCGTCGGCCTCAACGACGACGCCTCCGTCCGCGGCCTCAAAGGCGCCGGACGGCCGCTCGTGCCGGCGCTCGAGCGCGCCGAAATGCTCCTCGGCTTCGCGGCGGTCGACCACGTCGTGCTCTTTTCGGAGCCGTCGCCGGCCGATCTGATCGCGGACCTGCGCCCCGACGTGCACTGCAAAGGGACCGACTACGGCTCGCCCGAGCAGGTTCCCGAGTACGCGACGGTGCAGGCCTACGGCGGCCGAACGGCGCTGGTCGGCGATCCGAAGGATCACGGGACGACCGACCTCATCGCCGCCGTGCGCGCGCTCGAGCCACCTGCACCGGGCTCGTGAAGATCCTCCTCGTCCGCACCAGCGCCCTCGGCGACGTGGTGCATGCCCTGCCGGTTCTGCGCGCCCTGCGCCGGCATCGGCCGGAGGCACGCGTCGCCTGGGTGGTCGAACAGACCTTCGCCCCGATCCTCGCCGATCTCCCCGATCTCGAGGCGGTGTTCCCGGTGCGGCTGCGCGCCTGGCGCGGGCGCGGCGTCTGGAGCCACCGCGACGAGCTGCGCGGAGCGCTGCGCGAGATCCGCGCCTTCGGGGCCGACATCGCTTTCGACCTCATGGGCAACCACAAAGGCGGCGCCCTGGCGCGCTGGTCCGGGGCACGACGGGTGATCGGCGCCGCCCGCTCCTTTCGCCGCGAGCCGGAGAGCGCTCTGTGGATCGGCGAGGCGGTCGCCACGCCGTCGCCGCACGCAGTCGATCGCGGCCTGGACCTGCTGCGCGCTCTCGACATCGAGACGCGCGGCGAGGCGGTCGACTTCGGCAGGGAGCACCTCCTGCGCCGGCCCCCGAGCCGCGACCGCGCGCTGCTCGAGGCGTTCCAAGCGCTGCCGCGTCCGCGGGTGCTGATTCAGGCCGGCGCCGGCTGGGTGAATAAGACCTATCCACCCGAGCGGTGGGGTGCGGTCGCGCGGCGGCTCGCGGCGGCCAGCGCGACCGTCGTCGTGCCGACAGCACCTGGCGAGGTGGGCCTGGCCCGCCGGCTGAGCGCCGCGTCAACCGGGCCCGACGGACAGCCGACGGCGCGCCTGGTCGACGGCACCGACTTCGCGACCTTCGCCGCTCTCTGTCGCCACGCCGACCTGCTGCTCGGCGGCGATACCGGGCCGATGCACCTAGCGCACGCTCTCGGCACGCCGGTGCTGGCACTTCACGGACCGACCGATCCGGTGCGCCACGGCCCGCACGGGGCACCGGCGCACGCCCTGATCCATCGCCTGCCGTGCAGCTTCTGTCACAAGCGATTCGACGCGGCGAAGGCGTGTCTGTTGGCCCTGACCCCGGAGCGGGTCGCGGCGCGCGCCCTCGAGCGTCTGGCGTCGGCGCGCGCGGATCGCGGCTAAGGGACGGCCACATGCGGCCGTCCGTCGCAGGCGCGGCGGATGCATCGACGGGTATGGATAGAATCCTTCTCTCAGAGCCGGCATTCATGCACTCTCCATCCGCGCGCTTCCGCGCCGCGAAGCCCGACGCGCCGGCGCGACTCCACACTTCCTCCCGAGGTTCCAGATGAGCGACAGACTGGGCGATCTGCTGGTCAAGTCCGGCAGAATTTCCGCCGATCAGCTTCGGCAGGCGCTGGCAAAGCAGCGCGAAGAGGGCGGCCGGCTGGGCACCAACCTGGTGAAGATGGGCCTCGTGCGCGAGAACGAGCTGGTGGAGTTTCTCTCCAAGCAGTTCCGCGTCTCGGCGATCAACCTGGCGCAGGTCGAGATCGACGAATCCGTCGTCAAGCTGATTCCGGCCGACGTGGCCCGCAAGTACACCATCATGCCGGTGTCGAAGACGGGCGCGAAGGTCACCATCGCGATGCTCGATCCGACCAACGTCTTCGCGATGGACGACATCAAGTTCATGACCGGCTACAACGTCGAGCCGGTCATCGCCGCCGAGTCGGCGATCCGCGCCGCCATCGAGAAGTCCTACGGCTCGACCCACGCCCTCGAGCTGAAGAAGGTCATGGAGGACCTCGACGACGAGCCGCTCGACGAAGATCTCGAGGTGCTCGAGGACGAGCCCGACGAGTTCGATATCGACGCGCTCGAGGAAGAGTCCGATGAAGCGCCGGTCGTCCGCCTGGTCAACATCATCCTGACCGACGCCATCAAGCGCGGCGCCTCCGACATCCATATCGAGCCGTACGAGAAGAAATACCGGGTGCGCTACCGCATCGACGGTCTGCTCTTCGAAGTCATGCATCCGCCGCTGCGCCTGCGTGAGGCGATCACCAGCCGCATCAAGATCATGGCGAAGCTCGACATCGCCGAGAAGAGACTGCCGCAGGACGGCCGCATCAAGATCAAGACCAAGATCGACAACAAAGAGAAAGAGCTCGACTACCGCGTCTCGTGCCTGCCGACGATCTTCGGCGAGAAGATCGTTCTGCGCCTGCTCGACAAAGACAAGCTGATGCTCGACATGACGAAGCTCGGCTTCGAGGTCGAGTCGCTGCGCAAATTCGAGCACGCGATCGCGCAGCCGTACGGCATGGTGCTGGTCACCGGCCCGACCGGTTCGGGCAAGACGAACACGCTGTATTCGGCGCTGTCGAACGTCAACACGCCGGAAACCAACATCATGACGGCGGAAGATCCGGTGGAGTTCAACCTGCCGGGCATCAACCAGGTGCAGATGAAGGAGTCGATCGGCCTCAACTTCGCGGCCGCCCTGCGCTCCTTCCTGCGCCAGGATCCGAACACCGTGCTCGTCGGCGAGATCCGCGACTTCGAAACCGCCGAGGTGGCGATCAAGGCCGCGCTCACCGGCCACCTCGTGCTGTCGACGCTACACACCAACGACGCGCCCTCGACCATCAACCGTCTGATGAATATGGGCATCGAGCCGTTCCTGGTCGCCACGTCGGTGCATCTGGTGGTGGCGCAGCGCCTTGTTCGGCGCATCTGCACATTCTGCAAAGAGCCGGTCGAGTCGACGCCGCCGGAACTCGTGTCCGCCGGCTTCTCCGAGCGCGAAGCCCGGACGCTGAAGCTCTTCAAGGGGCGCGGCTGCGAGCAATGCGGTGAGACCGGCTACAAGGGCCGCACGGGCCTCTACGAAGTCATGGTGATCGACGACGAGCTGCGCGACCTGATCCTCGCCGGCGCCAGCTCGCTCGAGCTGCGCGAGCGGGCGATCGAGAACGGCATGATCACCCTGCGCGGCAGCGGCCTGCACAAGATCCGCGACGGTGTCACCACGATCGAGGAGGTCGTCCGCGAAACGGTGCTCTGACGGGACGAGTCGTCGGATGGTCCGCGGCGACCGCGTTAGACTTATGGGTCTTCAGCCCGGCTCGGCGGGCCGTTGCGCTGATCGCTTGTCGGGACGCGTCCCGTCGATCGCGCCGAGCCGCCGGGCTCTTCCGACCCACGACGACCCGAGAGAGGCCGATGTCCCTCGCGCGAGCCGCGTTTCATCGTTCGTCCGACTCCCCGCGACGCCGTCTCGTTCTTCGTTCTCTCCTGATTCTCTGCATCGGCGCCGTGGCTCCGATGCACGCGCAGACCTCAGCCGTTCCCGTCTCGACAACGCCGGTCCTCGAAGAACGCGCGGCGACCGCCGACGCCACGCCGACGCGGATGGCGGAGCGCCATCGCCGCTGGCTGGCCGAGGTCGAGCCGCTGATCGCACCGCCGGAGCGCGCGCTCTTCCTCGCCCTCGGGCGCGACTATCAGCGCGACGCCTTCGTCGAGCGCTTCTGGCGCGTCCGCGATCCATATCCTCGCACCGCGCGCAACGAGCTGAAAGAGCGCTGGCCGCTGCGCGTCGCCGAGGCCAAGAGCCGCTTCGGCACGCTCCAAGACGATCGGGCGGTCATGCTGATGGTGCACGGCGAACCGGCGCAAACACAACGGATCCGCTGCACCGGCAACTACGCACCGGCCGAGATCTGGGCCTACGCCGGCAGCGACTGGGTCGACGTCGGCGCCGTGATGGTCTTTCTCATCCACCGCCGCGGCGAGCCGGCCGTGCTCTGGCGGCCCGGCCAGTTCAGCGCCCGCGACGAGGGCCTGCTGAGCAGAGTTCAGGGCTGCTACCAGGGCGGCCAGCTCCTGGCGCTGCTCGGCTCGCTGCAGAATGAAGCCGATGCCTACTCATCGAGCCTGCAGCGCTACCTGATCAAGCCGAGACCGACATCGACCGAGTGGGTCGATACCTTCGCCGCGTACACCACCGACGCGCCCGCCGAAGGCGCGCACCTCGCCGGCGATCTCGAGCTCCTCTATCCCGGTCGCCATCAGCATCGGACGGTCGTGCAGGGCGCGATCTCAATCGACCGTACGCGGCTCGAGGCGAGCGACTACGCCGGCTACCGTTCGTACGAGCTGCAGCTGGTGGGGGAAGTGCTCCACGACGGCGATCTTTTCGAGACTTTTCGCTATCGCTACGGTTTCCCGGCCGACGGCGCGCCCGATCGCCTGGCGATGGGCTTCCAGCGCTACCTACGGCCGGGCGATTTCACGCTCGTCCTGAGACTGGACGATCTGGTCTCGGGCGCCGTCTACCGCGAAGAGCGGCCGATCTCGGTGCCGGCCGTCGACACCATCCTCGAACAGCCACGCTTCCACGACCCCGAGACCGAGCGCCTCTTCGCCGAGGCGACGGCAGCCATCGCCGCCGGCGAGACCGGCCTGCGGATCGTGCCGCCCCATGAAACCTTGCTCACGGGGCCCACACGTTTCGCCACGCTGGTGTCGGGCGACGAGGTGCGCAAGGTCCGCTTCCTGCTCGACGATCGCGTCGTGATGACCAAGAACCGGCCGCCGTTCCACGTCGAAATCGACCTCGGCGACTTTCCGGACCTGCACGAGCTGCGCGTCGAGGGGCTCGACGCCGTGGGCGAGATCGTCGCCGACGACGAGATCTGGATCAACGGCGGCGGCTATCGCTTCCTGGTGGACCTGCGCGAGCCGCGGCCCGGCGCACGCTACGAGCAGAGCCTGCAGGTGCGGGTCGATGTCGAGGTGCCGGACGGCAGGACACTCGAGAGACTCGAGATCTACCTCGACGAGGATCGCATCGCGACGCTGTTCCAGCCGCCGTTCGCGCACCCGGTCGTGCTGCCTCGAGCGGGCCACGTGGGCTACGTCCGCGCGGTCGCCTACCTCGCCGACGGCTACTCGACCGAGGATCTGG
>JBCBCF010000158.1:0-10226 GCA_038530905.1 Acidobacteriota bacterium | reverse complement strand
CACGCCATGGACCGGCCGGCTGCGAGCGCGCGATCACGAGGCGGTGGCCCGCGCGCTGCGGCGAGCCGGTGGCGAGGCCCTGGCGCATCGACCGCTCGCCGAAATGTCCGACGGCGAGCGACAGCGCATGGCGATCGCTCGTGCCCTGGCTCAGGAGCCGGGTGTTCTGGTGCTCGACGAGCCGACGGCCTTCCTCGATCTGCCGAGCCGTCTCGAGTTCCTCGATTTGCTCCGCCGGCTGGCCCACAACGAGGGGCTGGCCGTTCTCGTCACGACGCACGACCTCGACGCCGCGCTCGCCTGCGCTGACCGCGTCTGGCTTCTGGCCAACGGTGCGCTGCGACAGGGTCTGCCGGAAGAGCTAGCGCTCGATGGATCGCTGGCTCGTGCCTTCGCTGCTGCTGGGGTCGCCTTCGACCTGGAGCGCGGCAGTTTTCGGCCGCGCCGCGCCCTCCGCGCCAGCCTTCACCTCGACGGCGATCCGCTCGGCGTCGCTTGGACGCGTCGGGCGCTGGAGCGTCTCGGCCTCCACGCGACCCTCGGCGACCGCGCTGCGGCGTCCGATCTACCGGCGACGGGACTCCAGCTGCGCGTCGAGCGGCGGCCGAACGATGCGGAAGGGACGCTCTGCTGGTGGTGGAGTGACGGCTCGGCGTCCGAAGAGATGATCTCTCTCGCTGCGGTGGTTGAGCGTCTCGAGGGCCGCCTGGAGGCGCCGCGGCGCTAGAATCGCCGAGCTATGGTGCGACGGATCATCCCGGTGTCCTCGGGAAAAGGAGGGGTCGGCAAGACGACCTGCGCCATCAACCTTTCGCTGGCGCTGTCGCGCGCGGTGCCGACGATCCTGGTCGATCTCGACACGGGCACGTCATCTGTGCGCAATACGCTCGACGTGCCGATCGAGCGCGATCTCTACCACTTCCATCGGCGCGGCGTGCCGCTCGCCGATTGCGTCACGCGTCTGGGCAGCAGACTCGATCCCGACGACACCTTTCGTAACTTCGGCTTCGTCGCCGGGCCGCAGCACTACATCGAAGAGTTGGCGCATCCTGACGCGGCGTTGCGCCGGCGGCTCGGCGCCGCCATCGCCAAGCTTCCGGCCGAGCTCGTGGTGGTTGATCTGCGCGCCGGTCTTGATGCGCAGGTGCTCGACTTTCTGCCGCATACGAATGCCGGCATTCTGATCTTCTCGCCGCATCACCCGGCCGCGACGCGTGCCGCTTCCGATCTCGTCAAGGCGATCATCTTCCGCGCGCTGCGGACTCTCTTCGCCGCGGATTCGCCGATCTTCGCGTCAGGCGACGCGCGCCGCTACGCATCGCTGGTGGAAGACATCCTGGGCCGCGTCGAGGATGTGTACGACCCGGCCCTGCCCAATCTGGAAGCGTTCCTCGACGAGCTGGAAGAGGCCTTCGGGAGGCACCCGATTCTGGAAGTGATCGCGGCGTATCTCGGCGATTTCAAGGCCCATTACGTGCTCAACATGTTCGATGGCGTCGAAGAGTCTTATGAGCAGGCGATCGCGCCGTTCGCCCGCAATCTTGCCGACAACGTGTCGCCGCGGCTCGACCTGCGCCAACTCGGCTGGGTCGTACGCGACGAGCAGGTCGACCGCGCCAACACCGCTGGCCGCCCGATCGTGCTCGGAGGGGCGCCCTCGGCGGCGATCGCGCGCCCGCCGACGGATCGAGTCGCAGAAGAGCTCGGGCGGCTGGAGGCGGAGTTCGGAGGCGGCCGTCGATCGATGATGGTCAACGAGCGGCCGCGCTCCTCGGCACACGGGCCAGCGCGACGTCGCGACCGGGCGCTGGTCGAGACGCAAGATCTTCTCGCCGGCCAGCTGCGGTCCCTCACACGGATTTACGCGCAGCGCTCGCAGGACACTCTGCTCGACAACTTCACGTATCTCGCGCATCGGGTTCTCGAGCTGGTCGATTCCGGGCATCGATCGAGCGAGCTCGGCATGACGTCGATGGCGACGCGCGATCATCTGCTCAGCTGGTTCCTGCGCTGGCAGCGCGCCTACGGTGGCTGAGTCGCGTTGCTAGACTAGGTCCGTGGCGAGCGATTTCGGCTCGCCCTCTTTCGATCTCAGATCTCTTCCCGCGCTCGACCGGCTGTCGACATGCGCGGCCACTCTCTCATTCGAGGTTTCGCGATGGGTCGCTCGACGCCGCTTTGGCTTTCCATCCTGCTATGGATCACCGCAGTCGCTCTGATGTTCTCGGCGGCTGTTTACCAGCGCGCGACCGGGCCGACCTACCCGGCTCGCGGCGAGCTCACGCTGGGAGGCGAGACGGTCCGCTACGCGCTCATCCGCAGCGAGAATACGACCACCGACGCCCGCGTCTTCGTGCCGGCGCCGGATGTGGCGACCCGCGGAGCGGTCTACTTCAGGCGGTTCAAGACGGCCGATCCCTTCCGCGCGCTGCCGATGGCTCGGGAAGGAGGGGAGCTGGCTGCCGGGCTGCCGGCGCAGCCAGCGGCGGGCAAGCTCGAGTACTACTTGGTGCTCGAGAACGGTGACGAGCAGGTGCGGATCCCTCGCCTCGAGGGTGTCGCCGAGGCCGAGGCGGAGGCGGCGAGTGAGGGCTCGAGCGACGAGAACATCGTGATCCGCTTCAAGGATCCGGTCCCGGGACCGCTCCTGTGGTCGCATGTCGCCTTCATGTTCTTCTCGGTCCTCATCGGCATGCGCACGGGGCTGTCGGCGCTCTTCGCGCCCACCGGCATGCGGCTCTTGGCCTGGATCACCTTCGTCGGCCTGACGATCGGGGGGATGATTCTCGGTCCTTTCGTCCAGAAGCATGCCTTCGGCGAGTATTGGACCGGCTTTCCGTGGGGCTACGACCTGACGGACAACAAGATGCTGATCATGTGGATCGCCTGGCTGATCGCCTGCTCCACGATCGGGCTGCGCGAGCGCCGCGACGAGGGCCTCGGCACTCCCTCGCGGCGCAAAGCGAACGTCGGTCGCGCGGTGGTCTTCGTCGCTGCCTTGGTGATGACCGGTGTCTACCTGATCCCACACAGCATGCGCGGTTCCGAGCTCGACTACTCGAAGGTCGACCAGGGCGTTCCGGCCTCTGAGGCGATCGGCACCGGCGACTGAAGCCACCGCTCGCGAACGACACGTGACCGCGGCCCATCTCCATTTGGCGATCGCGCACCTGCCGGTCGTCCTGGTGCCGATGGCCTTGGTGTTGCTGATCCTCGGCTCGGTCCTGCGCCGCGAGATCTTGGCGCAGACGGCCTACGGAGTGCTGCTGGTCGCGGCCGTCGCCGCGGTCTTTGCCTATTACTCCGGACCGTCCACCTATGAGCAGCTCGAGTCGGTGCTGGCGGCTGAGAAGCCGTGGGTCGAGCGGCACGCGGTGATTGCGCGCGCCGCGTTCGTCGGTGCGGTGTTGGCGGCCGCGCTTGCGCTGCAGGCGGGTCTGCATGCTCTGCAGGGCGATCCGCCCCTGCGCTGGCTGCGCATCGTCCTCGTGCTTCTGCTGCTCGCCGTCACGTACCTCTTCGCCTGGTCGGCGCATCTTGGCGGCCAGATCCGCCATCACGAGATCCGCGACGGCGGCACGAGCATTCTGTTTCCGTCGCTCGACGACTAAGCCGCGACGCGTTCCTCGCAGATAAAAAAGGGCCGTGCCTCACGAAGAGACACGGCCCGATCGGCGCGGCTGCCCGGGATCAGTCGCCGCGCGAGTGCAGTTCGATCGCCTCGCGGCTCGAGCGCAGGCGACGCAGTGAGAGCAGCGCCAGCACGATCGCCAAGAGGGCGAGGCCGAGAGCATCGAGCGTCGGAATCTCGAGCACGTTGACGTCGAACACGACCAGCGTCGGATCGTCGTCGTTGCTTGGATCACCGTCGTCGTCCGGATCGGGATCGGCACCGTCCTGCGATTCGTCCTCGACGGTGTCGCCGCCGGGGCTCTCGCCAGAGGCGATCGCGATGCACGAATACGGTCCCGGCTCGCCGCCGGTGTCGATCCGCACCTCCAGCTCGATCAGGCCGAAGCCTCCGACCTCGAGCGAGTCAACGCCGGTCAGCAGCGAGAGGTCCGCCCCGCCGTCGTAGGCGGGATTGACGCTCAGCGTTGGGCTGACCACCGAGACGACGTCGAAGCTCGCCGCGTCGGCGAAGCCTGTGGCGAGATCGACGGTGACGTCGAGGTTCGACAGTGGGACGTTGCCGAAGTTGGCGACTTCGACCGCGTAGGTGACGCGGAAGACCAGGCCGTTCTCGTTCGCCACGTCGATCACCTGCTTGGCGACTCCGATCCTCGGATTCTCGACGCCGACCGGCGCCAGATGATCCTCGACCTCGCCGTCGTCCGCGTCGCCGTTCGGGCCGGCGATCGGCTGACTGGCAATCCGCGCGCGCACCGGCGCCGAGCCGTCTGGACTGCCGGCCGGCACCGGGAAGAGGTAGGTCTCGGTGAGGCCGGCTGCCTGCATCTGATTGGCGACGACCCGCTCACCGGCGACGAAGGTGCCGTCGCGATCGAAGTCGATCCACAGCGACACCAGGCCGCCAGTCGGCCCGGTCTCGATCTCGACCGCGCCGTCCGTGCCGGGAACGAGCACCGCCGGGAAGACGACGCCGTCCTCGTCATCGTCCGCAGCGCCATCGTCGCCGTTCGACGAAGGCGAAGGCTGACCGTCGCTCTCGGTGTCGACCTGCGCACCGAGGGTCGGATTGCCAGCGAGGAGCACCGCGTGGCGGGCGCCCCCGGCGCCGAGGGTCGTGGCGTACGGTGGTTCGGGGTGATCGCCGAGATCGAACGAGCGCAGCTCGATCGCGTAGTCCTCGATCTCACCGTCGTCGGTCGGTCCAGTTGGCGTCGCGACGCCGGTCGAGCTGAGGCGGAAGCGTGCGTAAGTGGCGAGCGTGTCGACGTCGCACGGCACGATGACCGAGACCGTCGTCACCCCGCCGGTCATGAGCGGAGCGGCCATCGCGACACGGTCTCGCGGATCGTCGAAGGCGCCGTCGCCGTCGAAGTCGATCCAGGCGTCGAGCAGCGCCGTGCCGACACCGGCCGTGTCGGTGACCGACACCTGCAGGTCGCGCGCGCCGCAGGCGAGCAGCACCAGGTCGCCGCCCGGGAAGGTCACACCGTCCTCGTCGTCGGTGACGTTGAGATCGTCGCCGTCGGCGCCGATCGTCGGCTGCCCGTCGACCTCCACGTCGACCGCTGCGCCGAGCGCGTAGCCGTCGATCACACCGTGCGACGGGCCGCCGTTGCCAAGCGTCGTGCCGTAGCTGTCCGGTGCGTCGCCGAAGTCGTTGCCGCGCAGCTCGACCGCATAGTCCTCGACCTCGCCGTCAAACGTCGGTCCGGTGGCTTGCAGTCCGCCAGTGGAGGACAGGCGGAAGCGCGCGTAGGTGGTTCCCGGGGTAGCGTCGCATGGAACCGAGACGGTCAGCGTTTGCGTGCCGACCGCCACCGCCTGTGAGGTCAAGATTTGATCGACCGGGTCGAAGGCGCCGTCGCCATCGAAGTCGATCCAGGCGTCAACGACACCCGCTGCACCGGCCGTGATCGTCAGATCGGCATCGAGGCAGGCGACGATCGGCGTGCCGAAGGTCACGCCGTCCTCGTCGTCGTTCGCCGTGCAGGTGCCCGCCGTCGTCGTGCCGGTGGTCATATCGTCGCCGGTGGCGTCGAGTGGCGTCTCGGCATCTTCCTCTGTGTCGACGCACGCGCCGAGGTAGAGAGACGTGGTCGGGTCGACCGCGTGACGCGCGCCGTCGGTCGCGAAGCTCGTGCCGTAGGTGTCGGGAGCGTCACCGAAGTCGACCCCCTGCGCCGACACGGCATAGTCCTCGACCTCGCCGCCGACAACAAGCCCGACCGGCGACGGCGAGCCGCCGGCGCCCGCGACGCGGAAGCGCGCGTAGGTCAGGCCGTCGGTGGCGTCGCAGGGAACGGTGAACGACAGCGCGTTCGAACCCACCGCGAGCGCCTGACCGTCGAAGAGCCGATCGGTCGGATCGTCGAAGGTCCCGTCGCCGCTGAAGTCGAGCCAGGCGTCGAGAACCGCGGACGCGGACGACGAGACGACTGTCAGACGCGCCTCCTTGCAGGCTGCGATCGGTGTGTCGAAGGTCACACCATCCTCGTCGTCGCCCGCCGAGCAGCTGCCGTCCCCCGGGCTCGAGGCCGCGTCGTCGCCGGTGGCGTCGAGCGGCGTGGCGGCGTCGTCCTCGACGTCAACGCAGGTGCCGAGGAAGATGCCGCCTCCCAGCTCGTGGCGCGCGCCGTTGGAGCCGGCGACCGTGCCGTAGGTGTCCGGCGCATCGCCGAAGTCGAGACGGCGGATCGTCGTCCGATAGTCCTCGACCTCGCCGTCAGGTGCCGGGCCGGTCGCGCTCGCGACGCCGGCCGAGCTGAAGCGGAAGCGCAGGCCGGTCGAGCCGGCCGCAGCATCGCACGGCACGGTGACGGAAAGCGTGTTGGCGCCAGCGGTGAGCGCGGTCCCGGATGCGATGCGGTCCCCCGCGTCGGCCCACGAACCGTCGCCGCCGAAGTCGATCCAGGCGTCGAGCACGCCGGCCGCCGAGGCCGTCACCGGCAGGTCGACGGTCGAGCAGGCGTCGAGGGTCGCGGGCACGACGACTCCGTCCTCATCGTCGCCGCCGGTGCAGGTCCCAACGATGACCGATCCGACCGCCAGGTCATCGCCCGTGGCGTCGGCGTTCGGCTGACCGTCGGCCTCGCCGTCCACGCAGGTCCCGAGGAAGAACGACGCGGACGGGTCGATCACGTGCCGGGCGCCGCTCGACCCGTCGGTCGTCGGATACGGCGGCTGCGTCTGATCGCCCCAGTCATTGACCAGAATCGACAGGGCGTAGTCCTCGACCTCGCCGTCGGGCGCCGGGCCGGTCGGGTCGGCGACGCCGGCAGACGTCAGGCGGAAGCGTGCGTAGGTCGATCCGGGCAGCGCCGCGCAGGGAATCGTCGTGACGACTGTTTGTGTCCCGATGCCGACCGCTTGGTTGGTGAAGATCCGATCGGTGGCGTCGAAGTCGTCGTCGCCGTCGAGATCGATCCAGGCGTCGAGTCGGCCGGCGCCATTGGTCGTCACCTGGATCGAGACACTCTCGCAGGCGACGACGGGGCTCATGAAGACGATGCCGTCTTCGTCGTCGAGGCAGGTGCCGACGCGCTGGGCGCCGATCGCGTCATCGTCGCCCAGCGCGTCGCCCGACGGCGCGCCGTCGACTTCGAAGTCGACGCACGAGCCCAGGAAGAGCGCGGCGAGCGGATCGATCGTGTGGATCGCGCCGGTCGATGCGAGCAGGGTGCCGTAGGTGTCCGGCGCATCACCAAGGTCGGCGCCGGTGACCGACACCGCGTGATCTTCGACCTCACCGTCGAGGGCGAAACCGTCCGGCCCGAGGCCGCCGGCGGTCGAGCAGCGGAAGCGGCCGTAGGTCAAGCCCGGCGGCGCGATCGCTGGCACGACCGTCGGAATCGACGCGGTGGTGCCGGCGGCGATGGTCTGCGACGTGGCGATCTGCTCGCCGGCGGCAAACGTGCCGTCCCGGTTCCAGTCGATCCAGGCGTCGAGTACGCAATCGTTGGTGCCGGTGGACGCCGTGACGTCGATCGTCGTCGGCATGCCGGGCGTCAGCGGGTTGGCGATCGCGACGCCGTCTTCGTCGTCGCCGGGCATGGCGCACGTGCCGACCGTGGTGCCGAAGGAGCCGGCGTCGTCGGCGGTGGCGCCGATATTCTGCGCCACGCCGTTGTCGGCGTCGACGCAGTCACCGAGATACGGCGCGTTGGCGACTCCTACCGGATGCACCGCGCCCGCGTCGAGGGCGGTCGTTTGATAGTCGCCGGCTGCCGTGCCGGCGGTCGCGTCGGGCGCGTCTCCGTAGTCGAACTCGGGCGGCGGCGCCGTCGGAAGATCCGTGAAGCCGAAGTCCAGCGTCAGATTGGTGTCGCTGTCGCCATCGTCCGCGGTCGGTTCAGCGCCATCGACCAGCGTGATCGGCCGGTCGGCGATCAAGGCGCCGACATCGGTGCCGTTGTCGTCGCCGTTCACGTCGTCGTCCGGATCGGGCGTCGGGTCATTGCCGGAGCTCGAGGTCTTGCCTTCGAGCGGCCCGCCACCGGCGAAGTTGTCGAGCTCGACCACGACGATGTAGTCGGCAGCGTCCAGCTCCTCGAAGCGATAGCGGCCGGCGAAGCCGCCCGACGTCGAGGTGAGCGTCGAGGCGATGAATTCGTCGAGCGTCGGTTCGCCGTCGCCGTTCTGGTCGAGGTAGAGGCTCAGCTCGACACCGTCGACGCCTTCCTCACCGTCCTCGGGCTCGAAGACGCCGTCGTCATCGTCGTCGCACCACACCTGGTCGCCGAGCACGAGATCGCCGACGGGCACGATCAGGCCGGCGTCGAGGTCGAGCCGCACCTCGCCGGCGGCGAGCGTGACGACCGGGCCGAGGCCGGTCGCCAGCGCGGCGTCCGAATCGACGGAGTCGTCACCGCCAGCGTCGAGGCTCGTGAAGCCGGTCGCCACCGCCGGCAGCACGAACTCCACGAAGTACGAGCCGCCTGGGGCCAGGCCATCGAAGAGGTAGTAGCCGGGACGTCCGAACACATCGTCGGTCGTGGCCGTGACGGCGAGCGGTGAGCCATCGTCACCGCCCGGCTCCGGCGTGCCGTCGCCGTCGTCGCCGTAGAGGCGCACGGTGACGCCGTTGGCGCCGAAGAACGGCGATTCATTCTGGATGCCGTCCGCGTCTCGATCGAACCAGACGTAGTCACCGAGCGCCGCCGGTGCCGGCGGCAGCAGACCGGCGTCGACCGTGAGATTCGTCTCGTCGGCGGCGAGCACGACGAGCGGCGAGCAGCCGGTCGCCGGGTCGACGTCGGAATCGATGGCGTCATCGCCGCCGACGTTCTCGGCGGTGAAGAAATAGGTCGGCGGCCGGTCGAAGCAGACGAAATAGGAGCCCGGCGCCAGTCCGGGGAAGAGATACCAACCGGGTGCGCCCAGCGGGCTCGTGCCGGTGACCGTCGACGCCACCGGGACGTCGTCGAACGTCCCTGGCAAACCGTCGGTTCCCGGCGTGAACAATTCAACGAAGACGTCGTTCAGACCGGTCGCGCCGTCGTTCTGCAGGCCGTCGCCGTTGGTGTCGATCCAGACCCGGTCGCCGAGGGCAGCGGCTTCGCACGTTCCGATCGCGGTGCCGACCCGGTTCGGCTCGGCCGACAGCGAGCCGAGGCCGTCGGCTCGCTCGGCCAGATAGGCAAAGGAGTTGAAGGCTTCCTCACCGGCCGTCGGCGCGTCGCCGGGCGCGGTCAGCCGGAAGCTGAACTGCAGCGCGTCCGCCGGCGCCAGCACTCGGTCGCCGAACTCGATCTTGAATGAGCGAACGGCCGTGATCGGCGTTGGCGCGACGGTCGTCCAATTCGGCGGATCGCAGCTTGTCGTCGGCCCGCCCACTTCCGGTCGACAGGGATTCTGGCTCGTGCTGTAGAAGACGGTCGTGCCGGGCGGCGGGGTGACGGCGGCCGTCAGAAGGGGCGTCCACTGGGAGCCGCGCGGGTTCAGGTCGAGCACGCCGGTGTCTCCGACAGCGGGGAGGATGTCGACCAGCACGAAATCTTCCATCGGCACCGTGCCGGCGTTGCGCACCTCGAGTCGGTAGAGCAGCTCACCGCCGATCAAGGTGCCGTTGGACGTGCTCGTGAAGTCACTGTCGCACAGCGCTTGGACCTGCTTGTTGGAAACGAGTTGGGCGATCGGCGCGATGTCGGCCGTCTGGTCGTTCGTGCAGCGAGAGTCGGTGCGATCGCTGTCGCCGTCGAGGTCGTTGACATCGGTCGACGAGGCGGTGGTGCCGCAGCGTTGCCCCAGGCCGGGATCGTTGTGCTGAATGCCGAACTCGTTGAGCAGGGGCCCGATGGCGGCTCCCGAGCGCACGGTTGTGTCGAACTCGAGGCGCGGTTCCTGGTTCGGCGCCAGGCTGCCGCTTGCCGCCGGCCAGGTCCACCGCAGAAGCGTTCGGCCCGTGCCGTCGTAGTTGTCGAGCACCTCAAGATTGGGCGCCGACAGTCCCGTGCCGTTCGCCAGGTAGGTGAAGCTCGCTGGCGTGTAGATCAGATCGACCGGCAAGAGATCGGTGACCACGACGTCCTCGAGAGCGACGGGATCGCTCGAGTTCGCGCTCGAACGAACCCGCAGCCGCCAGCGGATGGTCTGCC
>JBCBCF010000157.1:0-10340 GCA_038530905.1 Acidobacteriota bacterium | reverse complement strand
AGCTCGCGGTTGGCGGAAGCGAGCTGGCGCGAGAGCTCGGCGAGGCGAAAATTCGTCTCCCGACGCGCCCGTCGAGTGACGTCGACGACGACCCCCGGACGATCTACGACCGCGCCTACGAAGACTACGGCGAAGGCAATCTCGACCTCGCAATTCTCGGCTTCCGGCAGTATCTCGAAATGTTCCCCGACACCGAACAAAGCGACAACGCGGCCTATTGGCTCGGCGAGAGCTACTACCGCAAGAATCGCTTTCAGCAGGCGATCGAGGAGTTCGACCGCGTCTTGACCGGCTATCCGGGGAGCGACCGAGCCGCCAGCTCGCTGCTCAAGAAGGGCTACGCCTACCTCGAGATGGGACAGCGTGCTCAGGGCCTCGTGCAGCTGCAGCGGGTCGTTTGCGAGTTCGAGGGGACCGACGAAGCACTCCTGGCTTCGACGCGGCTGGGCGAGCTCGGCATTGACTTCGAGTGCTGATCTGCCTAAGATCCGGCGGTTGCCTTCCCGCCGCGGACGCGGTTTCCCCACCCGCGCGGCCTCGGGAGTCCTCTCCAGCTCCCGACTTCATCGCTCGATCTCGACGACATCGGCAATCTCGCGACCTGGCGTGACGGTCAAGGCTCCGCCTGACGCGTCACGCCGAGCAGATCGCTTCATCCATCGCCGACCGGCGCGGCCGACGGCAGACGTGAACACGACGTAGAGGAACACGATTCGATGGCCAATTCCGAGTCCGCAAAGAAGCGGATCCGTCAGAACGAGAAGCGGGCGGCGCGCAATCGCTGGCATCGCTCGCGCATGCGCACCGCAATCAAGAAGCTTCGGGCGGCGATCGCCAGCGGCGACGCCGCGGCGGCTCAGCAGCTCCTGCCCGGCACGCTGGGCCTGGTCGACCACACCGCTCAGCGCGGCGTGATCCACGCCAACGCCGCGAGCCGCACCAAGTCGCGGCTGACAAAGGCGGTGGCGGCCCTCGGCTGATCGCCGGCCCGCTCTCTCCTCGCTCCGACGTTCCGTCGTCGAGAGCACGAAAAAGGCTCCGTGGACAATTCCGCGGAGCCTTTTTCGTGCGCTCTAAGTCGTTTGCGCGCAGAGCTCTTCGTGCGCTTGTTGGTTCGCGCGCCGGAATCGCCGGGCGCCGGCGTCCGGCGCCTCTGGATCAGAATCCTTCGAGAAGATCCGTGACCAACGTCTCAGCGAAGCTGTCAGCGTTCTCCTCGATCGCCAGATCTTCACGATCAACGAACGTCAGACCCGCGTCCTCCACCACGTAGTCCTCGCGGAAGAGGTAGCGCGAATTGCGCCAAAGCACCTCCCCCTCCACCTCGCCATCGGCCGGCGGGCGCGCGAACACCATGTCGGCGGTGATGGCGATCTCGAGATTCTGCGCCAGGCCCGCGTCGTCGAAGGTCAGCGGCCGCACGACGAACGACGTCACCGTGCCGCTTAGGATGGCATCGGCTTCAGGGATCGTGTTGACGACCTCGAACCGACGACGGGTGACCAGCTCGTTGACCACCGACTCCGTGAGGATCTGATCGACCTGGGAGCGGGCGGTGTCGTTGCCCAAGGGCTCGACGTAAATCGCTCGCACGTCTGCGGGAATGTTGTCGCCCTGGCCGACCAGGGCATAACCGCAGCCGCCGAGAGCGGCGACAGCGACCAAAAGAAGCGCGAGGCGCGAGAGGGGCGAAGCAGACACTCGAGACATCGAGAAGATCCTCGGCATTGGCGGGTCAATCGGGCGACGTCACGCGCGACGCGGCGGGCGACGATGGCCGTCGATCAGAGGTTGACGTGAGAGAAATCGAGGCGCGCTGGCGGGCGTCGAGGCGGATATGGCGCCGCAAGATGCGGCCGGCGAGCAGCACGCGCAGGCGATAGATGCCGGGCTCGAGGCCGACAAACGTGGTTTCGCCGTCGATCAAAGCGTGGGTCCACCGCGTCGCGTGACCTTCGAGCACGGCCGTGCCGATCTCCTCGTCTTCGACCCGCACGTGCACCGCGGCCGCGAGCTGCCGGGCGATGTTGCGCCGCGCGCGAATCCCCGCGGCCGCCGCCGGATAGGCGTCGATCGGGGCGATGGCGTCGTGCCGCTCGAGCAAAAGGCCATCGAATCCACCGTCCGGGCGGATGGTCTCGCTCGATAGGCGCAGATAGTTCGCCGGCACGTAGTGGTGACTGTTGAGCGGATCGCTGAAGGTCCAGCCGCGGTCGGCGAACCGCACCTCGATCCAGCGATGGTAGCCGTTGGGCTCGCCTACACCGCCGAACACATAGCCGGCGACCTCGCGCGCCTCGATGCCGACCGCTTCCAGCAGCGCGACGCTCAGCCGCGCGACGCCGGTGCAATAGCCTTCGCGCCGCGCCAGAACGTCGAGCGCTTCCTGCGATGCGTCGCGCTGCAAGCGATAGTCGATGTTGCGCGCCACCCAATCGAGAATGCGCGATGCCGCTTCGTATTGCGTGGCGGAGCCGAGCGTGATGCCAGATGCCAGGCGTGCGATCGGTCGGTCGACGAGCACCTCATCAGCGTCAGGCGGCGGCTCGAACGGCGCCGTACTTTCGATCGGGGTGGCGGCGACTTCAACGAGAACCTCATCGTCGACGCGGCGCAGGCTATAGCCCGAATTTGCATACTCCTCGACCGCGGCACCAGCAGGCGGCAGCAGGCGGGCTCGATCGACGCCTTCGACAGCGAAGCCGCTGGCCATCACGCTCGACGCACCGCAGCAAGCGGCGAGCAGGCTCGCGATCCCCAGCGCCAGACCGCGCCATCGGCCGAGCTTCACGAGCCCTCCACCGCGCCCCGCTCGAGGGCGCGGGACTTCAGCACGCCGTCCAGCAGGCCGTTGACGAAGCGGCTCGAGTTCTCGGAGCCGAACCGCTTGGCCAGCTCGATCGCCTCGTCGACGATGACCACGTTCGGCACGTTGTCCTCATAGAGCATCTCGTAGAGCGCCAGGCGAAGGATGTTGCGATCGATCGTCGGCATGCGCTCGAGCCGCCAGTTTTCAGCGTGCTCACGAATCAGCGCGTCGACTTCGTCGCCGCGCTCGCGCGTGCCGCGCACGAGCTTCTCAGCGTAGCGCAGGGCTTCTGCGGTGGTGCCGCGCGGCTTCGCCGGCGGCGAGCCGTCAGCCTCTTCGGCCTCGGCATGGAAGTCTTCCGGGTCGAAGGCCGCCAGGATCTGGTCGATCGGACTCTGCCCCAGCTCCAGCTGGTAGAGCATCTGCACGGCCATCTCGCGTGCTCGACGCCGCTTGCCGACGGCCCGCGGTTTGCGCTTTGGTGGACTCACGACGCCGCGGCTTTCACGACGTGGCGGCCGGATCGCCGCCGTCTCCGAGCTGCCGCACCTCGGCGACGAGATCCGCCATTTCGAGCGCGGCTTGCGCAGCCTCCCAACCCTTATTGCCAGCCTTGCCGCCGGCCCGCTCCACCGCCTGCGCCGACGTGTCGGTGGTCAGGACGCCGAAACCGATCGGCAGCCGATGCTGGCTCGACACCGCCGCCACGCCTTTGCTGCACTCGGCACAGACGTAGTCGAAATGCGGTGTCTCGCCCCGGATGACCACAGCCAACGCGACCAGCGCATCGACCGTGCCCGAGGCCGCCAGCTCCTGGAGCGCCAGCGGCAGCTCCCAGGCGCCCGGCACGCGCAGCACGACGAGATGGTCGTCTTCGACGCCATGGCGTCGGAGACAGTCGATGGCGCCCGCGAGCAGAGGATCAACGACCCGCTGGTTGAAGCGCGCCGCCACCACACCGACGCGGAGGCCGTCGGCACGCAATCGGCCCTGGAGAGTTCGCACGTCGGTCATCCTGAGTGGAGGTCGCGTCCGACCGGCGGCATGTCTCGCGACGGTCGAGGTGGTCTGCTCCGGCTCGGGTCGGAGAGGTCTCGGGTGGAGGGGAAGATTGGTCGGGACGGCGAGATTCGAACTCGCGACCACCTGAACCCCATTCAGGTACGCTACCAGACTGCGCCACGTCCCGACGAGCTGCGGATACTAGCAGAGGGTAGGAAGGCCGTCACCCTCAGGTCGACCTCTGTTCATCGGCCGCGCCGCCGAGCCTCTCGAGCAGATCATGTGCCTGCGCGAGCGCCGATTCGACGCCGTCTCGCAGGGTCTCGCTGCGGGTCTCGGACTCGGCCGCCGCGCGGCGCACCACCTCTGAAGTCTCGGCCTCAGCCTCGGATGCTTTCTCCGCCCGCGCAAGCAGCTTTCGGGTTTCAGCCAGCTCCGCTTCGAGACGGCTCACACGCCGATGGTCGATCGACGATGCGCCATCGTCAGCCGACGGTCCGCCCGCCGGCTGCTCGCCGGCAGTCAGCTCGGCCTCGAGCTTCTTCTTCGCGCCGGCGATCGTGTAGCCCTCGTCGTAGAGCAGCTCTTTGATCCGCCGGATGACGTCCAGCTCGTCCTGTGAGTATGTGCGCTGCCCGGACTTGCTCTTGGCCGGCGCGAGGAACGGGAACTCGGTTTCCCAGTAGCGCAGCACATACGGCTGAATGTCGAGGAGCTTGCAAGCCTCGCCAATCTTGTAGAACAGCTTCTTCGCCATAGGGACGGGCCGGAGAACAATGCGGGCCGATTCGGCGCGCGGCCTCTGGCGGATCAGTCTTCGTCGTCGTCGGTCAGGACGGTTTTGAGGTGCCGCGACGGCCGAAAAGTGAGGCCGGTGCGCGGCGGGATGAACATCCGCTCGCCGCTGGCCGGATTCACGCCGGTTCGTCCTTCTCGCTCGGTGACCTCGAACGCGCCGAAATTGCGAATGCGCACGGATCGGCCGTCCTGCAGTGAACTCTTCACCGTCGAGAAAATCGCCTCGACCGCTCGGGTCGCCTCGGCCTTGGTCAGCCCGCCGTGACGCCGATACACGGCGTCGACGAGATCGGCTTTGGTGCGCCCGGCAACGTCTCGGAGTTTGCGGCTCACGGGTTCGGTCTCCCCGAAGAGGACGGCGTCGCCGGGTGCGGACTCTCCGGGGCCGTCCGCGAAGGGCGACCAATCCGAGGGACGCGAACCGCCCGCGACGACTCGACAAAACGACGGATCCGGACGATCGGGGCGCCGGCGAGCCTTGCCCGCCGCCATCGCCCGGCCTTCCTGGAGACCCGCCGTCGCGACGCCGAAGGAGGCGATTCGAACGAACAAACGGCCTCCGAAATCCGACGGGGCTCGACGATCAACTGCCCGCCAGTATAAGAAATGGCGCGCCGCAAGGGCAAGGGAGATCAGCGTTTACGGATCACCAGCCGGATCGGGACGCCGCCGAGGTCGAGCTGGCCGCGCAGGCGGTTCTCAAGGTACCGCCGATAGGTGTCCGAGCGCTCCAGAACGCGATTGGCGAAGAGCATGAACGTCGGCGGCGCCGAACGCACTTGGGTCGCGTAGTACAGCTTCCACGGCCGCCCCTGCACCTGCGGCGGCTGGTGGGCGGCGAGCGCCTGCTCGAAGAGCCGGTTGACTTCGCTGGTGGTCAGCTCGAGGCGGCTGCGCTCGAGGCTGTCGTCGACGGCCGGCAGCAGCTTGTCGACGTGGCGACCGCCGAGGGCAGAGACGTTGACCCGCGGCGGACCGGCGAGAAGCTCGTCGAGGCGCGGCCACGAGTCGTCGAGCGCCGCGCGCGCATCCTCGTCGAGGAGATCCCATTTGTTGATCGCCACGACCACCGGCCGGCCGAGCTCCCACGCCTCGCCGGCAATCGCCATATCGCCGCTGGTCGCGCCGGCCGACGCGTCGATCACGAGCACGACGATTTGTGCGCGCTCGATCTGACGGCGCGCGAACATGACGGCGATGTCCTCGGCGAAGCCGCTGACCTGGCTGCGGCGCCGGATGCCGGCGGTGTCGATCAGCCGGTAGACACGATCGTCGTGCTCGAGAAGGGTGTCGATCGGATCGCGCGTCGTGCCTGCGATCGGTGACACCAACACCCGCGTGCGGCCAAGCAGGCGGTTGATCAGCGACGACTTGCCGACGTTCGGTCGACCGACGACCGCGATCGACGGTGCCTCGCCGTGAGGGTCGGGAAGCGCGTCGGCGGTCGGCAGCAGCTCGAGAACGGCGTCGCGCAGGTCGCCGATCCCGGTGCCGTGCTCGGCTGACACCAGCACCTGACGATTCAGCCCGAGGCGATAGAACTCGTGGAATTGCTCTTGCGCGGCGTTGGTGTCGCCTTTGTTGACCACCAGGAGGGTCGGTCGGTCGGCGCGACGCGCCTCCTCCCAAACCCGCTCGTCGGCCGCGGTCAGCCCCTCGCGACCGTCGACCAGGAGCAGGAGGAGGTCGCTCTCCTCCATCGCCATCGCCACCTGCTCGCCCAGGCCCAAGGGATCGTCCCCCGGGACCAGACCGCCGGTGTCGATCAGCTCGGCCTCCCGTTCGTCGTCCAGCTCGAATCGACCGGCCAGCCGGTCGCGCGTGACGCCGGGCTGATCGTGGACGATCGCCTGTCGGCGACCGACCAATCGATTGAAGAGCGTCGACTTGCCGACGTTCGGTCGGCCGACGATGGCGAGGACCGGCAGCGTCATGCGTCGAGAACCAGCCTACTCGAGCGTGGCGTCGAGCTCGCGAAAGAGGACGACCCAGCCGTCGTCCTTGCGCTTGAGCTGGTATTTGACGCGGCTACGCTGGCCGAGGGCCTCGTTGAGCGGCTCGTCCGCGCCGAGCGGATACGAGCGGACATTCCACTCCTCCACCGTCGTCACCAGCGCATTCGAATAATTCCAGGTCGAGACTGACTCGACCGCGACAGTCGAGAACTGCGGCTCGTAACGCTGTCCGCGTTCTTCCAGCTCGCGAATCCGCGCCTTCACGCGGGCGACCTCTTTCGGCACCGCCCACCGCTCGATGAGGGCGCTGTCGCGCTCGCCGTACGCGCGGCCGAGCACGGGCAAATACTCCTCGAGCATGGTCTCGATCTGCGCCTGGTCGACTTCGGGATCCGAGCCCGGACTGGCGCAGCCGGAGAGCGCGGCGAGCGCGAGCATGCAGGTGAGGGTGGTCGCCACCAGGCGCAACGAGCGTGAGAACGGGCGCCGAGAACGGAGCGAAGCGGGGACGCACGGCATGGGATCGAGTCTACCTCCGGCGTTGAGCAAAGAACGCGCCGGCAGCGTCGGCGCATTGTCTCGGACCCGCCAGACGGCGAGCGAGTTCCTCAGGCGCACGGATCTGGAGCCACTTCAGGTCGCAAACGGCGGCCGACAAGCGAAGAAGAATGGTGCGAAAGGGGGGACTCGAACCCCCACGTCCTTAGCGGACACAAGATCCTGAGTCTTGCGCGTCTACCAATTCCGCCACTTTCGCAAAGAAGCTTGTCGCGGCCCGTCGAAGCGGGTTGCGAAAACGCCGAGGCGTCGCCGTGGAGCGCGGATTTTAGAGAAGCCCGTGGCGGCCTGTCAACCTCGATCCGCCGGTCTCCGGACCGCCAAGCGGAGCTTGCTCAGGCGGATGCTTGTTCGCGGGTGCGGACGAAATGAGCGAGCGTCCGCACGGACTCGAGCGCCTCGGTGCCGACCTCTTCGTCCTCGATCGAGACCTTGAAATCTTGCTCGACCCCGAGCACCAGCTCCAGCGCGTCGATGGAATCGAGCCCGAGGCCTTCGGGCCCGAAAAGCGGTGTCGTGCTGTCGATGTCATCGACCGCCACTTCGAGTTTGAGACGCTCCACGAGAAGGGTCTTGAGGCGCATTTCGAGGTCTGGCAGCGGGGCGAGCTGGCTCATGGCGGCGGATCGTAACATAGCGGTGTGAGAGAATCCGCCGCCTGCAATCGCCGAACGTCCCGCTTGGTCGCCGGCTCCCGATGACGCGATTCAGGTCAACCTTCCGCCCCAGATCGCCCGATCTTGCCGCAGCACGTCTCGCCCCTCACCGTCAATCGCTTGTCCGCCTATCTGCGCGCTCTGCGGATGCTCCGGCGGGAGGGAATCGAGCGGATCTCCTCGCGAGCGCTGGCCGACCGCTTCGACCTGTCGGCGTCGCAGATTCGCAAAGACCTCGCCCATTTCGGCGAGTTCGGCATCCGTGGCGTCGGCTACGACGTGGCCCTGCTCGAAAGTCGGCTCGCGGCGGTCATCGGCCTCGAGCGCGAACATCCGGTGATCATCGTCGGCGCCGGCAACATCGGTTCGGCGCTCGCTGGCTTCCAGGGGCTCGACGCCGGTCGCTTTCGCGCCGTCGCCATCGTTGATCGAGCGCCTCGCCAGATCGGCCGGCGGTGCGGCGAGTTGACGGTCGAAGACTCCGCTGACCTGTCGGCGATCGTCCATCGGACCGGTGCGGAGATCGGGGTCCTCGCCGTGCCGGCGATCGCCGCGCAGGCCAACTACGAGGCGCTGGTTGCGGCCGGCGTGCGCGCGGTGCTCAATTTCGCGCCCGTCCAGATCCGTGAGCGCGGCGGTGTGCGCGCCAAGTCGGTCGACCTGCTGATCTTCCTCGAAGAGCTGGCATTCTTCTTGGACCCGTAACGCACGGCAAGATCGCTGATCTCAGATGTCGGAACGAGCCGGTCGAACCCCTGATCGAGGCCCGACCGACTCGGCGAACAACCGCCTCGTCGCGCAGTGTGGAGCGGCCTCTCTTCGCCAACAGCGATCGATCGAAGCTGGCAAAGAGAGTCCCGGCGACGCGCCAGATGACCGATGGAGGCCACCGACGGTCGCCTGACGCTGAGAAGCGTCTAGAACCTTCCCAAGATCGCCAGGCGAGCGTTGAAAGGCGCCCCAACGGTCGCCTGATGCGTGCTGTGGGCATTCGGGAAATAGAGCTCGTCAGTGAGGTTCTCGATGTTGAGCTGCACGCGCAGACTGTCAGAGACGTCATAGTGCGCCGCTGCATCGATGCGGGTATAGCTCGGCAAGACAGCGGTGTTGCTGTTGTTGATGAAACTCTCGTCTTGGTAGGTCAAGCCGAGGCCGAAGCCCAACAGATCGGTGATCTGGTAGGTGTTCCAGATCGAGAACATATTCTCGGGCAACTCCCGCGGACGCCGGATGCCATCGGCCTGCTCCCCATCCAGGTAGCTATAACCGGCCGACAGGAACCAGCGGTCCGCAACCCGGCCCTGGAGCTGAAGCTCGAATCCATCGACAGAGGTCTCGATCACGTCGAAGGTGCCGGCGTCGGAGTCCGAGACGACCGGTGACTCCTGCTCGATCTCGAAGATCGCCGCGGTCAGGCTCAGGCGCCTGCTGAGATCCCATTTGAGGCCGGCCTCGAGATTGGTGAACGTATTGGGATCCAGGCGGTTGTTGTCGCCGTTGATGTTGGCGAATTGTTCACCGCTGCGCGGGAGGAACGACTCGCTGTAGCTGGCGTAGAGCGAGACCGATTCACGGGGCTTGTAGACCAAACCGAGGCGCGGTGAGATCTCTTCGTCGGTCCGGGTCCGGGTCTCGTTCGCCGGCACGTTGAAGACCTCGATATCGAAGCTGTCGAACCGGGCACCGATCGTGACGTCGAACGATTCCGACAGCTCGATTTCGTCCTGGATGTAGGCCGAGACAACCTCGACGCCGACACGGGTGTCGTCATTCAGATCCGTCGAGAAGCTGTTGGTCGTGGTCCGACCGTCGGCCAGCGTGCCGACGCCGTTGATCAGCCTCATCTCACGATCCGCGAAAAAGTCGGCGCGGTCCGTGCTGGCACCCGGAACGCCTGCCGCGACGTCGTCGGCGGAGGTATCGAAGAACGAGTTGAAGCGGAACTGATCCGAAGAGGTATCGATGTATTCGATCCCTCCGATGACCGTGTGGCGCACATTGCTCGTGTCGAACTCACCGATCAGGTCCGCCGAGACGATGGTGTTCTGACGATCGGTGGCGTCCACGTAGCCGTCGAGCTCCACGATGTTGGTCGCTTCGTCGTAGCCGCTGGCATAGAAGTTCTGGTAGAGCTTGTCGTAGTCGCCATAGAACGCGCTGAAGTTGCCCTTCAGTCGGTCCGAGAACTGATGCTCGAGCCTGGCGCGGACCAAATGAGCTTCGAGCTCCGTGGTGTTGAGGTCTCGGTCCGCGAAGACGACGTCTTCGAGCGCCTCGACGGGGCGTCCATCCGACCCCGTCGGAATCCCGCGGTCGACGAACCGCTGATGATCCGCATACTCATACGAAAGATCCAACGTCGTGTCCGGCGTCAACTCGAACTTGATCGTCGGATTGATTCCGATCCGATCACCGTCGTAGAAATCGCGATGATTCTCGAGCCCTTCGTAGAAGGCGTTGACTCGGAACGCTCGGCTCTCGTGCGAGCCGAGGTTGCTGTCGACCTGAACGCCGACCTCGCCGAATGAGTCGAAACCCAGCTGATAGCTCGAGAAACTCTGG
>JBCBCF010000156.1:0-10352 GCA_038530905.1 Acidobacteriota bacterium | reverse complement strand
GTGCGGGTATACACCTTGGTGATCCGTGGCATCGTGTCTCCTCGCCACGTGGTCGAACGAGTGGATCAGGGCGAAGGAAACGCCTGGGCGTCCAGCCACCCGCACACGTCGACCGCCGGCGGCAGTCGGTAGGAGCGGAGCATACCCGTTTGCCGATCCAAGATCTCGAGGTCGAAGAGCTCGCGGTCGGTGACGCTCGAGAAGGCCCAGAAGCGTCCGTTGATGACGCCGCCGTCGAGCACCTTGAGCACGACCGCGACATCGTCTGCGGCGCCCAGGCCGAAGGAGACCGATGCGTCGCCGAGCGGCAGGCTGTGGACGGTCGACGCGTCGGGCGACAGCGGCGTCAGGGTCGCTTCGAACCGGCCGTCGCGCAGCCTCAGAGGACCGTCGTGGGGCGGGCAGACCGGGGCATCGGCGCTCTGTGCACCAAAGATCGTGGTCAGCGGCTCGGCGGTCTTGAGGGACAGGCGGTCGATTTGTGTTTCGGCCTCTTCGCCGATCCATGCGGCCGGCGCGCTCGCCACCGCCTCGAGCGGCGGCAGCGGCGGCGGGAACGCGGCGAGATCTGCAGCACCACACAGGCCGGCATCCGAAGAGGTCGAGTAGAACCGCGTCTCCGAGGTCTCAAGGTCGGTCACCTCGATGGTCACCGGCAGATCCGTCACCGCCGCCACCCTCACCTGCACGAAGTCGAACGGATCCGGCTGTGTGATTTCCACCGCCAGCTCGACGTTCTCGGGCGAAAAGAACCAAAAGAACCCCGAGCGCTCGCTCGACGGGATGGGCTGGGCCTGGAGCAGCGATCCATCGAAGGGTGACGGCAAGGACGCGGCGACGCGAAATCGACCGCCATCGAGGCAGAGGGCGTCTGCCGTGTTGCAGGCGGAGTCGGCGGCGAGCGTGGTCACCGCCACGTGTTGCGAGACTGCCTGGCCGGCCGGGCCGCCGTCCGCCACCAACCGCAGCCGGTACGTCGTCGCCGGCGCCAGGCCGGCAAGAGACAGCCGCTCGGCGCCGGTCGGCAGCGCGAACGGGACGTCCTCCCACGGCCGGCCGGGGGCGAGGATTTGAAGCCTCTGCTCGGCGGCCCCGCAGTTCGGATCGCGCCACTGGAAGAGCGCCTCGTCTGCTCCGAGCGCCACTGCACGCAGCGCCGCTGGAGCCGCCGGGCGATCGCCAACCACCACCTCGACCGTTGCCTCCGAGCTCCAGGCTGACGCGCCGGCGGCACCGACCGCGCGCAGCCGATAGGAGTAGGTCCATCCGGGGCGGGCGAGCGAGTCCAGATAGCTCTCGGTGTTCACGGCGGCGTAGCCGATCGGTTCGAACGGGCCGCCCGCTTCCGACCGCTGGATCGCGAAGAGGCTCTCGGTCTCTGTCCGATCGCTCCACGTCAAGAGAACACCGGAGCTCTGTGCCTCGGCAGTGAGCCCGGCTGGGGCGGTCTCGGGCGAATACGGACCGGCCGTGCCGTAGAGCGTCCACAGGCCCAGCAGGTCGTCGGCCGCGAGCAGGGCGCCCGCTCGATGGAGCTGCGGGCCCTCGGACATCAGGGCGCCCTCATCGCGCGAGCCGCTCAGGCCGAGGGCGTGCCCAAGCTGATGACCGAAGATTTGCTCTGCCAGGCGTTCGGGCGTCTCGGAGAGTGCGAAGAGAATGCCGACTCCGTCCTGCAGCACAATGTCGGCCTCGACGATCGGATGGAACGCCTGCAGCGCGTGGGCCCGCGGCTCGCACGAGACCCACGGCGCGGTCACCGCAATCACGCCCCCCTCGCTATAGCTGCCGCTCAGATCGCCGAATGGGTCGTTGAGCAGCAGCGAGTTGACCTCGTCGCGTCGATGCGGGCCACCGGTCGCCGACGTCAAGCCGCCGTAGACCAATTCCACGTTGGAATGAGGATCTGCGCTCCATGCCGCGAGAGCCCGCCGAAAGGCGTACACGCCATGCTCCTTGAGCTCGGGCTGGCCGAGGACCGAGGATCGGAAGCCGATCGGCCCACTGGTGTCGAAGGTGAACCAGCGCATGGGCAACCCCGCGGCGTCGCCGCAGCCGTACGGAGGAGGCGCTGACGAGCTGGTCAGGATGCGGTACTTCAGGCTGGCCGGATCGAGGCCGGCGATGAGGTAGTCGGCAGCCTCCAGCTCGCCACCGGTCAGGCCCTGAGTGCGGCGCTCGAGCCAGGTGACGAAGCGTTCGGCGTCGCGCAGAGGCGCGTCGGCATCCGCGTGCTTCAGGCCGCCGAGGTCGGCTCCGAGCGTCGTCGACTCGAGGCGATGGATGTCGCCGATCTGCCGTCGGGCGATCATTCCGGCCGGTGTGTCGATCAGCTCGAAGGCGCCCAGACCATGCTCGACCAGCCGCAGCTCACCGTCGTCTGTCGCTCTCGCGAAGAGCAGGACCCGGTCGCCCGGCAGCAAGATCGGCGTGCCGCCGACGCTGCGGACGGTGCCGTCGGTGTCGAGGCCACCGGGCAGACGGAGCGTCGCTCCCTCGCCGATCTCTCCGCGGACGTTCTCGAGGATCTCGAGGATGACCTCCACCGACGGCCCAGGCGCCGAGCGAACCGACCTGACGTTGGCGACGATGACGATCGGCGACCGCTCGAGGAGCTCGGCGTCCGAAATCGGCGACACCAGCATGTCGGCCCCGACCGGAGCTGCCGCTGCCGCGAAGACGAGGATGAGTAGACAGGCGGTGAGAGCGCGGTGCCGAGTGGCACTCAAGCGCCGCTGAGCAAGCCGCGCGTCGGGACCGCAACGAAGAGAGCGCAGAAGGGCGCCGGGCGCTGAGAGCAGAGGGATCGGCATGAGGGGCGGGGGCCATCCGGGAGACATCGCATGGCCTGAAAGCATAGTCAACCCTCTGTGCCCTCTGCGCATTCCGGCGCCAGATCGAACCACGTGGGGCAGGGGGTCAGCCGTGCGACTGGAACCGGCGCGGCGTCACCGGCTCGCTGGCCACTGCGCATCGATTGCGTCCCGTGCGTTTGGCGACGTACATCGCCGAATCGGCGACGCGAAGGAGCGTGCTCTTGAACTCCTCGACTGAATCGACCGCCGCGACGTGTCGACGCACGGTCGCGATGCCGATCGAGCAGGTGATGCCTGAAAGATCCAGTGCTTCACGCTGGATATCCCCCGGCTTGTTGCAGAAGGTCGTATGCACGATCTCGGTGCGGATGTTCTCGGCCAGATCGACCGCTTCGTCGAGGCCGACACCTGGCACGACCAGAACGAATTCGTCGCCGCCATAGCGCGCCGCCGTGCCGTCGTCGTAAGGCCGGAGGGCGCCTTTTAGGAGATGGCCGATCTCGCGCAGGACCTGGCTGCCGGCGAGGTGCCCATGCGTGTCGTTGACTGTCTTGAAGTGGTCGAGGTCGAGGAAGATCACCGCCAGATCGACGTCTTCGGCGAGCGCCCGCTCGATCGATTGGGTCAGCGCGACGTGCAGGTAGTGATCGTTGAAGAGGCCGGTCAGGTTGTCGCGTTTGGCCAGTTCCTGAGCGCGGCGTCCGTCCAGGATGTTCTGGATCGAAACGGAGATGTAGCCAGCGAAGATGCGCAGCAGGTTGCGGTCGCCGTCGCTGTACTCCGGCGCGCCGACGCGGTTGAGCAGCTCGAGGACGCCGCAGACGTCCTGTTCGATGCGGATCGGCACCGCGACCACCGAGCGCGTCTCGTAGTCGATCGACTGATCCATGCCGGCGAAGAAGAACTCGTCATCGTGCGCGTTGGACGCGTGGTACGGCTCGCCGTCGACATAGACGTGGCCGGCGATCCCGCGCGATCCGGAGATGCGGCGGCCGACGAGCTGGCTCGCGCGCTCGCCGAAAGAGGCGACGAAGGTCAGGTCGTTGCGATGTCGATCACCGCGCTTGTCGAGGGGGTTGTCGAGCAGGATCGAGCCGGCTTCGGACGGAACGAACTCGTTCGCCTTGCGCAGGATCTCGGCGAGGTTGTCCGCCAGGCTCATCTCCGACGAGAAGCCGAAGGTGGCGCGCCGTCGCTCGAGGAACGCACCCATCATCCGCGGCTCGAGCACCTGGATGTCGATCGTCAAACCTACCTCGTACGTGTGGACCCAAAACACATCAGATGCGGTCGACGACGCGAGGCCGTGGACCGACAAGGCCACCAACCTACCAGAACGATCGAAGGGCTCCCAAGCCAGGCGTCTGGCCGGAGTCTCCGGGCGTTGCGCCGTTCTGGGTCAGAGTGCGGGATCGATCGGTTCGACGGCCTGATCCGGGCATTCGAAGGTCTCGCCCGCGACGCGCCAGGTGCCGTCCCAGCGGGCCTCGACTTCCGTGCCGGCGGGCAGGTCTCCGGCAGGCGATCGACAGGTTGCCAAGAGCACGGCCGGGCGGGGTCCCCAGCGCTCGAGCGCCCGAGCGGCGCCGAAGGTCAGGATCGCCCCGAGCGCGAGAGCGAGCCAGGTCGCGCGCGGCAGCCGCCGCTCGAAGGCGAGGCCGAGCAAGGCCAGCCAGGCGAGTCCGATGCCAACGTTCGAGAGGGTTCCAGCCTGCGCCGCCACGGGGGCCCACGGCCCTCCGGTGGCGATGCGGCGGCTGCCGAGGCTGCGCCGGGCAAGCCACAGGTTCTCCTCGACCCAAGGATCGTCGGCGTCCGCGCGCCGGTACCAAAGGATCGCCTCGGGCAGGCGATCCGACAGGTGCAGCGTGGTCCCCAAGTTGTAGGCCAACGTCGGATGTTGGCGCCGCGGTGACCAACCGCTGCGGTAGACCTCGATCGCCCGCTCGAGCTCGCCCGCCTCGACCAAATCGTTGCCGGCGGCCAGGGCGCCGAGGGCGTCGCGTTCTTCGGTTACTGAGGCGACCGAGCTGTCGGCGCCGACCGGCAGCGCCGGGACCGACACGCCGGCCAGCCAGGCAGCCGCAAGCAGCACGGCGAACGTCGCCGAGCGCCATCTGTTGGCCTTCGCGTTCTCGGCTGGAGCCGTCATCGCAGGCGACGGGCCAGCTTGCGAGAGCGAGCCAGGACTTCGTCCCGCATCTCGTCGGTTTCCGAAAGCTTGGGGGCGTAGCGCAGGTAGTGCAGATCCTCCTGCAGCTGAACCAACTCACTCACCGCGTCCGCGGCGGCACCGCGGGCCACCAGCTCCTCACTCCAGCGCCGGCTCGCCAGGCCAGGTGGCAGGGCCCATCGGGCTTCGAGGAAATGTCGCCAGGCGGCCTCGAGCCGAGCCGCGAGCTGGGAGGCCCTGTCTTCCTGTGCGGCGTCGTCGAGAGCGCGGAGAAGGTGCCGGCGCGGTGCCGGTGAGCCGTCGGTCCGCGTCCATCCGCCGGTCGTCCGCCGGACGATCAGCAGACATGCCGCCGCCACCAGCGGCGACGCGAAGAGCCAGAGGCGCCAGGGCCAGGACTGGCTCGGCGGGGCGCCGCTGATCTGACGGATCGGATGCAGCTCGGCGACGCTGCCCCCGGCCCGTTCGAGGCGCGTTGCCGCCGCGACGTCGAGCGTCAGATCGCTCACCGAGGTGACTTCGTAGCTGCTCGTGCGGGCGTTGAAATACGGAATCTCGATGTCGGCCAGCTCGATGGTGCCCGGCCTCTGTGGCAGCAGGACGTAGCTCCAGACCTTCTCCCCGACGACCTGCGTGCCGCGCACTTCCTCGCTGCTCTGAGTCTGCGGGTCGAAGACCTCGAACGCGGGCACGCCGTCGAGGGTCGGCACGTCGAGAGTCGGCGGTAGGAGCCCTTTGAGATGCCCGCGGCCCGCAAGCGTCAGGCGCAGGGTCGCTGCTTCGCCCACCTGCAGCTGGCGCGGCTCGAGCTCGGCCTCGAGTCGAAGATCGCCGACCGCGCCGTTGAAGCTCGGCGGTGCCGGCTCCGGAAGCTCCCGCACCTCGATCTGCAGCGGGTTGCTGCGCCGTTCGATCTCGCCGACGTCTTCGAACGGCGAGCCGAAGCCCTGGCGAGCCACGACCATGCGCGTCGCCACCGGTTCGATGCGCAGCGACTCGGCGCGGCGCGGGAAGAGCGCCCGCTGCAGCAGCTTGATGCGATAGATCTCGCGACCGTCCCGGACCACCCTCTCGGGGGTCGAGTCGGTCTCCTGCGGCAGCACCTGCGTCCAAAAGCCTTTGAAGTCCGGCAACTGGCTCGGCGTCACGGAGCGAATGCCGACGTCGGTGTAGAGGTGCAGCGTGTAGAGCGCCTGCTGGCCCACCCACGGCTGCCGGGGGAGCAGCGAGGCCTCGAGGAAGATCTCGGGCTCGCGGCGCTCGACCCGGCGGCGATTGAAAAAGTCGTCGAGACCGCGGCGGCGGCGATCGCGACCAAACGGATCGCGGCCGAACATGCGGTCGAAGGGATCGGCGCTCCTGGCTCGGGGCACCCGCTGGGGCGGATTCTCGACCACCGACACGGTGCGTTGCGGTAGGTCGACGATGTCGCTGCCGATCGCAACGCGTCCCTCCGAGAGGCCCGCGGTGCCGAGCGCACGGGGGCGCACACTCCAGACAAAGGTCTGGCTGTCGGAGCGTCGACCGTTGACGAATTGAACGCTCGTTGTGCGGCTCGGTCCACCGACGATCTCGAGATTGTCCAGCTCGATCGCAGGCGGCGTCACGCGAACCGAGCCGCTCGCCTCGATGCGGATGGTGAGCTGCAGCACTTCGTCGACGCCGACCTCGCCACTCGGGTCGAACGCGACGGTCACCTGCTGCGCTCCCGCCGACGACCCGCCGGCGAGCGTGAGCAGGGCAAGCAACGGGCCGAGAATCGCAGCTCGCGGGGTCACCAGTCTTTCTCCGCACGGCCGGCCTGACGGGCCGTCTCGAGCGCCTGGCGGGTCCGCTGTTCGCGCTCGAGATTCTCGATCGCTTCGAGAATGGCGGCCGCCTCCTCGGCGGTCATGTCGGGAAGGTTCTCGAACTGTGGCAGCGGACGCTCCTGCTGACCGGCCCCCGAACCGTCCGGTGGCGGTTGGTCTGAGGGCTGCTCGCTGCCCTCCGGAGGCTGGTCGCCGTCTTGAGGCTCCTGATCGCCCTGACCGTCACCCTCGTCCTGCGGTGGGCCTTCGTCTTCAGGCTCACCATTGTTCTCTGGATCGCCATCGTCCTGAGGCTCGCCGTCCTCTTGCGGATTCCCATCGTCTTGGGGCTGACCATCGCCTTGAGATTCGCCGTCGTCCTGCGGCTGGCCGTCCTGGTCCGGATCCGGCGGGCCGCCGGGCTGCTGATTCTGCTGCTGTTCCTCGAGTCGTCGCCGGGCCAGCTCGAGGTTGAACTTGGCGTCGTCGAACCCCGGATCGGCGAGGAGAGCGCGCTGGTACGCGGCGACGGCTTCGGCGAAATCCTCCTCGCCGAACCGCAGATTGCCGACGTTGTAATGCGCGCGCGACGCGACCGGTTCTTCGCCGCCCGCCGCAGCCTCGAGGAGTTCTGCGGCGCCTTCCAGTCCGGCCTCCAGACGCGCTGTGCCGGCGTTGTAGCGCACCGCTGGATCGTCGGGCGCCAACCGCAGGGCGGTCTCGGCGCGGGCGGCTGCGGCGGTCGCATCGCCGCGCTCCAGAGCCCTCCGCGCCGCTGCGGTGCGCTCGCGCGGATTGAACAGGATTCGTTCGACGAGCGATGGGCGGGGCTCGATCGCAGGCCGGCCGCTGGCTCCGCGCGCGGCCGCTAACGGATCAGCTGGCGCGCCTGCAACCGGATCCCCGGCGGCCGGATCCCCGGCGGCCGGATCCCCGGCGGCTGGCGCCCCGGCGGCTGGCGCACTGCTGCCTGGTGCTGCAGGGCTCGGCTGGGCGAGGGCGTTCGGCCACAAGGCAAGCCCCAGCGCCGTGGCGCCGACCATCGCGAAGAGAGCGCGTCGACTCATCGCGGCGGCCTCGCGCCCGCCGTCGGGCGATCTGCTTCGGCGACGGCAACGAACGGGCCGGTGGCGAGCTGCAGCGCCAAGAGCGCGATCGCCAGCGCCAGCGGCCATTGAAAACGCTCCTCGAGGACGTCGATCGTCTCGCTGCCGTAGCTGCGGCCCTCCATCCCGTCGATGCGATCGGCGATGGGCTCGAGATCGACCCCGGCGTCGCCGGCCCGCAGATAGAGGCCGCCGGTCTCCCGCGCCAGCTCCTCGAGCTTCGCTTCGACCAGCCGGCTGACGACGACCTGACCGGACTCGTCGAGCTTGAATCGCCCGTCGCCGGAGCGTCCGTCGCGCAGGCGGCCGGCAGCGCCCGCCGTCGGCAGCTCGATCGGATCGCCGTCCAGCGTGCCGACGCCGATCGCGTGAACGATCACGCCGCGCTCCGCCAGCGCTTCGGCGACGAGGCTCTCGCCGTGATCCTCACCGTCGGACAGAACAACCATCACTCGGTGCTTGTCCTCACCCTCGGGAAACAACTCGAGGCCGCGCTCGAGGGCGGCGCGCAAGCGGGTTCCAGGAGTCGGTAGGGAGCCGGGGAAGACCGAGTCGAGCATCAGGTCGACGACCGCGACGTCGGCGGTCAGCGGCACCATGACGACGCCGTCCCCTTCGGCCTGCACGAGAGCGACCCGGTGGCCGCCGAGATCCTCAACCAGTCGGCGCACCACCGTCTGCGCCACCCACAGCCGATTCGGCTCGACATCGCGCGTCGCCATCGACAGGGACGTGTCGAGAACGAAGACGACATCGACGCCCCGCCGCTCGATTTCCTGCTCCGAGAACCCCCAACGCGGCTGGGCCAGCGCCACCGCCGCCGCTGCCACGACGCCGGTGAGAAGGCTCACGGACCACACGAGACGGCCGCGCTCTTGACCCGGCGCCAGCCGACGCCAGAGAGCGCGCCGCACCCAGCGGCGCAGCGCACGTTCCCGGCGCGACCAACACCACGCCGCGATCAGCGCGACGAGCGGAGCGGCGAGGGCCAGCCAGAAGAAGTTCGGGGCAGCGAAGTGCATCGCTAGGGCTCAACGAAGACGCCGAAGAGCGCCGGCAGAAGGGGAGCGAGGAGCAGAGCCAGGCCCGAGAGCAACCACGGCTGGAAGGCCTCGCGATAGCGAACGTAGCGACGGACCTGCATGGGAGTGCGTTCCAGCTGATCGATCTCTTCGAAAATCGCACGCAGGGCTTCCGGATCGGTGGCCTGAAAAAAGCGCCCGCCCGTGCGCTCGGCGATCGCGGTCAGCAGCTCCTCGTCGATGTCGACCTCCATGATCTGGCGGCTCACCACCTCGCGGCCGAAGGTGTCGACCTGACGCACCGGCACCGGTACCCGGCCCCTCGTGCCGACACCGATCGTGTAGACCTTGACCCCTAGGCCTTCCGCCACCGCCGCGGCCGAGTCCGGGTCGATGGCGCCTCGATTGTTGACGCCGTCGGTCACGAGGACGACGATCTTGGTGGTCGCCTCGCTGTCCTTGAGCCGCGCCGTCGCGCTGGCGAGCGCCTGGCCGATGGCGGTGCCGTCAGGCAGCGTGTGCAGCGCGATCGAGTCGAGCAGCAAACGCAGCATGCTGTGGTCGGTCGTCAGCGGCGATTTGGTCAGCGCCTGGCCGGCGAAGACCACGATGCCCAGTCGGTCGCCCTGACGCCGGGCGACGAAGTCCTGGACGACATCCTTCGCGACTTCAAGACGATTGCGCGGCTGAAAGTCTTCGGCCGCCATCGAGCCCGACACGTCGAGCGCGACCAGGATGTCGATTCCCTCGGTGAGCTGCTCCTCGCGCGCGAAGCCGAGCTGCGGTCGCGCCGCCGCGATCACCAGCAGTCCGAGCGCCAGAAGGCGAACGTAGAACGTGGCGTGGAGCCGCCAGCCGCCGCCTCCCAGTCCGTCGAGGCCGCTGTAGGTGACCTCTCCATAGGCCCGTCGGCGGTGGTGCCAGACCGCGAGCATCGGCAACAGCAGCAGGAAGCCCAGCACCCACAGGTCTTGGAAATGCAGGCCGGTGCTCATGCCGCCTTCCGCCGCTTCGCGTCGCGGGCTCGATCAGCCGCCGCCGCGAGTCGGGCGACCACCTGCCGCTCGACGCCATCGGCGATGCGCCGCACGGTCGCAACGCGCTCGCCGGTGCGCGCGGGAACCACCGCCTCGCGAGCGAATTTGACCCGATCGCAGGCGCGCAGGAGGTCGAGAATCTCGCGGACTTCCTCGCTGGTGAGGGACGTCCGATGCAGGTGCCGCTGAATCTCGGTGGTCGTCGCCTCGACCGCCGACACCTCGAGGCGACGGTCGAGGAAGATGCGCAATGCGCGGCTCGATCGCGTATGGGCGGCCACGGAGTCGTCGAGGTCGATCTCGTCGAGCCGACGATGCAGCGCGTCGATCGGCGACAGGCCGGCGAAGCGGTCGCGCTGTGCCTCGCCCTGCGCCGCGGGCTGACGATCGAGCGCCTTGAGCAGCCAC
>JBCBCF010000155.1:0-10372 GCA_038530905.1 Acidobacteriota bacterium | reverse complement strand
GCTGCGATCTGGAGACGAGCTTCTCGCCCTCGACCTACCGATCGTCGGGTTTGGCACCGGCGCGTTGTCGACCGACTCGACGCGGGTCCTCGAGCCGCCACCGCTCGCAGCGGCGGCGCTCGCCGAAGCGCGCGCAGCCACCTGGGATCTGGCGACTCTGGTCGAGCCGATCTATTTCCGACCGCCAGCCACCACGCCCCCGAAGCGCCGCGGCCCGACCGCGGCGACCAGCGGGCGGTGATCCGGCCCTACCGGCCGCAAGACCTCGAAGCCATCGCGGCGCTCGAGCGCGAAGCCTTCGAGCGTCCGTGGACGATCGACGCGCTGCGCTCTTCGCTCGACGCCGAAGAGGCGCTGGCGCGGGTTGCGGTCGAGTCTCTCCGCGACGCTCCGGCCGACCGAGCGGGCGCCGGTCGGATCCATGGCTACATCCTCTTCCGTCCGCTTCCCGGCGCGGCGGAAGCCGAGCTGCTGCGCATCGCGGTGGCGCCCGATCAACGACGGCGAGGCCTCGGTCTTCGGCTCCTCCATCGCGGCCTGGCGGCGCTCGACGACACAGTCGCGGAGTGCCATCTCGAAGTCGCCGCATCGAACAGCGCCGCGCTCGCTCTCTATCGACGCCAAGGCTTCGTGGAGGTCGGCCGGCGCCGTGGGTACTACCGGGCGATCGCAACCGCGGAACGCGACGACGCGCTTCTGCTACGGCGTCGCCGACCGCCGAACTGATCGGCGATCAGCGGCTCTTCATCTCTCCTTGACACGAACTCGGCGGGTGCTATTCTGGTCGTTGACCTGATGCACAGTGCCGTGTCCATCGATCGATCGAAGTTGCGCCGGCTCGCCTCGGCGAGGCCCCGGACCCCGATCGCCAGGACCACTCGACTCGAGCGCGCGTCGTGCTCGATCGGCTTTGCCGTGCCTAATGGGCCGCATCTTGGCCCCTGGATCGCGGCGTCGAGCGATGATCGATTTGACCGCCGTGCAGCCTGTCATTCTGTAGCAATCCACGAACGACCGAACCCTGGGAGATCCACGCATGGATGAGAACGATCCCGTCAAAGAGCAGCTCCTGGCCAGCGACGAGGAATTCCGCAGCCTCTACGACGAGCACCAGCAGTACAAGGCTCGACTCGAGGAATATCGTCACAAGACGCTCACCTCCGAGGAAGACGAGATCGAGATGAAACGGATCAAGGTCCACAAGCTCCACCTGAAAGACCAGATGGAGGCGCGCCTCCGAGAGCATCAGCAGCACGCCGTCGCCTGACGGCGCCGCGAGGGCGAGCGCTCGCCTTCGCCACCCAGCCCTCGCCGCTGACACCGAGCGGCGATCCGCAGCGGAGAGGCACACCTCGCGGCCTCTCCGCTCGTACGTTGGAGTCACGGACCGGCATCACCCTCTCTCGCCATCCACCATCGACCGTGCATCCCGAGGCGCTCGCGCCACAGAACCTCAGCAGATCGTGACCATCGCCAAACCGCACCGCCGCCTGCGTCGCGGCGCCTACCTGCTGCCCAGCCTCTTCACCTTCGGCAATATTCTGCTGGGCTTCTACGCCGTCGTCTGCGGCGTGCGCGGCCAGTTCTACGAAGCCGCATGGATGATCTTGATCGCCGGCGTCGCCGACGGTCTCGACGGGCGCATCGCCCGACTGACTGGAACCGAGAGCGAATTCGGCAGGGAGTTCGACTCCCTCGCGGACGTTCTCACCTTCGGCGCCGCGCCGGCCTACCTCGCCTATCTCTGGGGCGGTGACCGCTTCGAGCGCCTGAGCTGGGTCATCCCGCTTTTCTTTCTGCTCTGCACCGCCGTCCGACTGGCGCGGTACAACGTCCAAACGAAGACCGTCGACAGTCGCTCGTTTGTCGGCCTGCCGTCCCCAGCCGCCGCCGGCTCCATCGCCTGCATTCTCTTTCTGCGCGAGCAGCTCGAGCTGCGGCCGAGCGACGGATTTGATCTGATCATCCTCATCGGCCTCTACGCGGCGCTCGTTCTCTTCGGGGCGCTGATGATTTCCACCTTCCGCTACCCGTCGTTCAAGCGTCTCGACCTGCGCGAACGGCGGAGCTATCGCAGCGCCATGCTCATCGCCGTCGTGCTGCTGCTGCTGGCGGTCGAGCCGGAGCTGTTCTTCCAGTCGTTGGCCGTGATCTACGTCCTTTGGGGGCCCGGAAGCTGGCTTCTCGGGCGTCGGCGTCGACGCCGGTCCGCTCCGTCGACCGCCAGCGAGCCAGCCACCGCCGACGCCGGACCAACGGCACCCACGTCTTGAGCCAATGGCGCAACGGCGGCCGACCCGGAGTGGGTTAGGCTCCGCGGCCATGACGACTCTCGCCCTCGTTCATCCCACCGACCTCCTGGCGCTCGAGCTGCGCGAGACGCTCGAACGCCGCCCCGACGCCTGGCGCGAGCTGCGTCTGCTGTCGAATCGCGACGACGAAATTGGCACGCTGGCCGATGTCGCCGGCGCCGCCACCATGGTGGCGGCGATCGAGCCGGGCTCATTCGACGATGTCGATGTCGCCTTCTTTGCCGGTCCGACCGAGGCGCATCGCGACGTCCTCGCTTCGCTGCCCGCCACGACCACCGCCATCGTGCTGGTGGCCGATGGTGAGGAGCACGCGGGCGCGCCGTGGGTGGCAGACGTCAACCTCGCTCGTCTCTCTCCCGGGGCCGTCGACGCGCCACTGCTGTCGCCACATCCGGTGATCGTGGGGTTAGCGCATCTGCTGGCGCCGCTGCGCGGCTTTGGGCTCCACGATGTCGCCGCGACGGCCATGTTGCCCGTGTCGGTGTTCGGACGCCGCGGTCTCGACGAGCTCTTCGAGCAGACCCGCGACATCCTGAGCTTCCAGACCAACGTTCAGCACGAGGTCTTGCCGACGCGCTTGGCGTTCAACGTGCTGCGGAGCGGCGACCCGCCAGCGCAGGTCGCCGAGCATCTCGAAGCAATCTTCGAGGAGAGAGTGCCGCTCTCGCTCCAGGTCTTGCAGGCGGGAATCTTCCACGGCGTCAGCTTCGGGCTGCATGTCGAGCTGGCCGACGACCCCGGCCTCGACGCCGTCCGCGAGGCTCTCGCCGCCCACCCGCCGAATGACGTGGCGGAGGGCGACGCCGACCTCCTGGGACCGGTCGACGCGGCGTCGCGCGACGAGATGCTCATCGCTTCGGTGGACGCGACGCGCGAGGGCACGTACGCGATCTGGGCGGTGGTCGACAACCTCACGCGGGCTGGCGCGCTGAACGCGGTCGCACTCCTCGAGCGAGTCGTCGGCCACCGGGCCACCTGACCGTCGCGAGCTGCCGCGCCGGCCGGCCGGCGCAGCGGCGCCGCGGTCCGCTGACCGCTCAGAACCGCAGGACGGCGGCGGCAGCGGCGGCACCATCCGGGAGCGCGGCCGCCGGCAGCGCGAACACGCGGGAGCCGTGGCGCAGCGCCTGCAGCGCCGCTTCCTCAACGAGGTCACGATCCCCCGGCCGCCGCTCGTCGTGACGCTCGATCCGCGTCGCCGGGCCGTCGATTACGAACGATCCCCAGACGTTGCCCTCTTGGGAAACGAAGAGCGTTTCGACGCGCCCGAAGGTCGCGGCATCGACGATGGCTTCGAGATCGGTCGTTGTGCGCTCGGTCTCGCTGAGCTGTCGATACTGACGATGCGCCTCGTCGCGCTGGGCCTCGAAGGTCGGCGCCACGAGCGGCCAAGCCGCAGCATGGAGCTCCTGTGGCGTCCGGTCGTCCGGGTTGCCGAGGACACCCTCCTCGAGCACATGACTGAGGTGCGTGACCTGGTGGAAGGCGGCGACGGTGCGCTCGACAGCCGCCACCACGAGCGGCGCATCCGAGCCGGCGAGCACACCACGGATCGCGTCATCGACGCGGCGCAGAAACCGCTGCAGCTCGCCCTTCTGGTCATCGTCCCCGGCGCCGTGGCCGTGATAGATCGGCGCGCCGCCGGCGCTCCCCGAGCTGGTGCGAAGCTGCAGCGATGGCGCCTCCGACCGACTGCCGAGAGCGGCATCCAGACTCGCCGGCATGTCTGGAATCTCGAGCGGCCGGATCGCGGAGCGCGAGCCTTCGAAGAAGCGCACTTGCTTTTGCGATGCAGCGAGCAGGTAGAAGCGGCCGTCGCCTGTGAGGAGCGGCAGCAGAGGCTTGACATACGGCCGATCGTGGACGGTGACGACCTCGGAGGGGTCGAACGCCAGTCGGTGCGTCGTGATCTCGCCGCCGGTCAGGAACACAGCGAGCCCGGCGCTCTGATGCTGCCAAAACTCGAAGTTGTCGAGCAGGGCTCGGGCCGGTGCGAGCAGTCCCTCGAGAGCGCTCGATTCGACGCCGCGCGCTTGTGCCATCGTCTCCGCCGTCGCCAGCTGATTCTTGAACCGGATGGAATTCTGCTGGGTCTCCGCCCCCGCTTCGACCGTCGGCAAGTAGATCGACACGCAGGGGAATGTCGTTTCCTCGATGAGCCGATCGAGGGTCTCACGGGTCATGAGCATTTTGGCTCCTTTCGGTGAGGGGTCGGTTCACCAACGCACTCGCCACCGGACGACATCGCCAAACCGTGCCCGCACTTCATCAGCGAGAGGTGAGACGACCACTCGGCCTGGATCGGGGCGTCGACAGACGGGCGGTGCGAGATCAGGTGTCTTTGCCAAGGACCACGATCAGGGCGTGGATGATGCCCGGAACGACGCCGATGATCGTCAGAATCACGTTGAGCAGAAGGCTCTTGCTCAGGCCGCGCTCGAGCAACACGGCGATCGGCGGCAGAAAGATCGCCAGCAAAATCTTGATGAGAACCATGGTGTCTCCTCGGATCAGTGGCAGAGCGCCATCGCTCGCGCTCCGTCGTCGTCTTGAAAAGGGCTTCGGTCTCGGGAGTAAACCACATGCCTCGCGATCCTCGGCGGCACGCTCTGTCCATCGTGCCGTGCGGATGAGATCCTCTCCGTCGACCACACTCGGGCAGCGAAGGCACCATCCGCCGACACTCGCACCGCGAAGTGTCGATCGTCGTCTCGACTTCGCTGGTCGGATCGGCGGCGCGCGGTCGCGAGCAGGCCGGCATAGCCGCCGTGTCCGATCCGATGTGCCGGCCCCGCCGCTTCCACGACGATCCTCTGGAGACTTTCATGAGCGCAACATCCCGCAACGTCGCCGAGGCAGCCCTCGAAGAGAGCTTCGAGCGGCTCGAGTTGGGCGACGACATCGCCAAACTGCTGGTTTCGCCGTATCGCGAGGTCAGCATCGAGCTGCCGATCGAGCGCGAGGACGGCACGATCAGCGTCTTTCGTGGCTTTCGAGTGCAGCACAGCCGCGCGCGCGGACCGTTCAAGGGCGGATTGCGCTATCACCCGACCGTCGATCTCGAAGATGTGCGCCTGCTGGCGTCGCTCATGACGTGGAAGACCGCCCTGGTCTTCTTGCCGTTCGGCGGCGCCAAGGGCGGGATCGACTGTAATCCCCGCGAGCTGCGGACGCTCGAGCTCGAACGGCTGACGAAGCTTTTCGTGGATCGCCTCGGCCCGCTGATCGGCCCCGACGTCGACATTCCGGCGCCGGACGTCGGCACGAGCGGGCGGGAGATGGCGTGGATCGTCGAGCGCTACGCTCAGCAGTCGGGCGAGCATCCGGGGGTCGTGACCGGCAAGCCGGTGTCGCTCGGCGGCTCACCCGGCCGCATCGAGGCGACGGGACGAAGCGTCGCGCTGACCACCCGCTGGGTGCTCGACGAGCTCTTCGACGGAGTCGAGGGGGCACGTGTGGCGATCCAGGGCTTTGGCAACGTCGGACGCCATGCGGCTCGCCTCCTCGATGGGATGGGCGCGCGGATCGTCGCTATCTCGACAGTCGAAGGCGCGGTGCATGCCCCCGACGGTCTCGACGTCCCTGAGCTCTTCGCGGCCTACGAATCGAGCGAGCTGCCGGCAACGCCTGCCGCCGCCTCGAGCCGGGGTGAAGAGATCGAGCGCGACTCGCTGCTCGGCGTCGACTGCGACGTCCTGATTCCTGCGGCTCTCCAAGACTCCATCCGCACCGACAACGTCGAATCGGTCGCGGCGAAGCTGATCGTCGAGGGGGCCAACGCGCCGATTACCTACGACGCCGACCGCGCCCTTACCGAGCGCGGCGTCGTCGTCCTTCCCGACATCTTCGCCAACAGCGGCGGCGTCACCGTTTCGTATTTCGAGTGGGTGCAGAACCAGTCGCGCTACCAATGGGATCTCGATCGCGTTCAGCGCGAGCTGGAAGCCCGTCTCGATCGGGCCTGGAAGGCACTGCTCGAGCGCAAGCAGGCGATCGACGGCACCTTCCGCGCCGCGGCGTTCGACGTCTCCGTCCAGCGCGTCGAGCAGGCGCTGCGCCAGCGCGGTTTCTGATCGATGTTCGATCTCGACGCCTATCTTCTCGGTGGTGCCTGCATCTTCGCGGCTCTGTCCCTCGCCTGGGTCATCAGCCTGTGGCGACGCGACGCGTCTGTCGCCGACCCCACCTGGCCGCTGACGTTCCTCTTCGCGGCGGTTGCCTACGCTTTCGCTTCGACCGCGCCGCAGGGACCACGCACCATGTTGATGCTGGCGCTGGTCACCCTGTGGAGCTTGCGGCTCGGCGGCTACCTTCTTTGGCGCAACGTCAAAGAGAATGAGGAAGATCGTCGCTATCGGGCGATGCGCGCCAAGGCCGGCCCCGCCTTCTGGTGGCGCAGTCTGATCACCGTCTTCTGGCTGCAGGCAGCGCTCGCCTGGGTCGTTTCCTTGCCGCTGCTCGCCGGCGCCGACGGCGGGCCACCGCTCGGCTGGCTCGATTGGCTCGGTGTGACGCTATGGGTCGTCGGCATGATCTTCGAGGCGGGAGGAGACTGGCAGCTCGCCCGCTTCAAGGCAGCGCCAGCAAACCAATCGAAAGTCCTCGACAGCGGCCTCTGGCGCTACACCCGACATCCGAACTATTTCGGCGACTTCTGCGTTTGGTGGGGGTTCTTCGCACTGGCAGCAGCGGCTGGGGGCTGGTGGTCACTCCCCGCCCCGCTCCTGATGAGCGTTCTCTTGCTCAAGGTGTCTGGCGTGACCTTGCTTGAGAGCGACATTGCCGATCGTCGTTCCGAGTACGCCGCCTACAAGCAACGCACCAATGCATTCTTCCCTGGCCTGCCCAAGAGCTGAACCGCCGCGGCGATCGAAGCCGGCAGCGCTCAGGAGCGGCGGATCAGCCGCCACCACCACGGCGTGTGAAAGCCGAGAAACTCGCGCATGATCAGGGAAATGACGAGCAGCCAGCCGACGCCGAAGATCGCCAAACCGAGGGCGATCCAGCCCAGGCTCCGCCGAAGCACGAGCTGATCCTCCGACTCAGGATCGGCGAGAAACGCCTCGATCCGTGCGACCTGCTCTGCCACCTCCGCGGCCTCACCCGGCAGGACGCGGGTCGAGCGATCGTCGACGACCAGAGCGAGCCAGTGCCGAGAATCGCCGACCGCCGGAGGTTCGCTGCGTACCGCGTCGACCGGCGAGAACCGCCGGCTCCCAACAGCGATCAGCCCGAACGCTCGGCGCACCTCCGCCGTGCAGGCAACCGTTTCTTGGACGCGCATGCACTCGAGGCGCCTCTCGCCGGCCGCCCAGGCCGCGAAGCCCAAGAGCAGCAGCCCGAGAGCCTCGAGCGAGAGGACGAGGATGGTGACGCGGCGGCGTGTCCTGCCCAACGGATCCCTCGGCGACGAAGACCTGGCGCGGCAATCTGCAGTGCGCTAGCCGATCCAGTCTACGCGAGCCAAGAAAAAAGCTCCGCCGAAGCGGAGCTGATTTGATGTCGAACCGGGTCCGATCTCGACCAGGTGGGCCGGCCGTGTGCGTTTTTTGAATCCGCCGAAGCGGGAAAGAATCTCGGCGCCCGATCGTGCACGTCGGGTTTGGGGCGCCGCAGGTTGGGAAAGGACGACCGAAATCAGCCGCTTCGTTCTCTTCCAACTCTTTGATCCTGACGATCTGGCCTTACAGCGACCATTACGGACCAAAGGCCCCGCGCCCTGAGACAATTCGGAAAGTCACCGGCCCGTTCCGGTCCATCCCTCAGTCGACCAGGCCGCGTGCCGGCCGAGGCCCATTCCCCGCGATGTTCGATCGAGCCATCCCAACACCGCCATCCGACCTGCTGCCACCGGACCTTGCCCGTGTGCCGCACCACCGATCTGGCCTCTTCATCGGACGATCAGCCGCCGGCGTCCTCGCCGCCGTTCTTGCCTTCGCCCTCGCCTGCGATCAGCCGCCACCGCCGACTCGGACGATCGACGCCGAGGTGGAGCGACGCGCTCTCGAAGCCCTCGCCTCGCTGCCCGGCGGGCCGGAGCCAGCCTCGCTGGCCGAGGAGCTCAACCGACTGTCGACGCCGGGAGCGGCCGTTGTTCTGATCGACGGCGGAGAGATTCTGTGGTCGAAGCGCTACGGCGTCGCCGAAGCCGGCGGCGAGGAGCCGATCGAAGCCACGACGCGCTTTCATGTCGGTCGGCTTGCCGAACCGGTGCTCGGGACGTTGCGCGCGCGGTTTGCCGCGGACGGCGCGACGGGCAGCCTCCCGGAGGGTGCCGACGCGCTCGGCGCCATCCTCCGGCGAGAAGTCTTCGCGCCGCTCGGCATGAACGCCGAGTGGCGAGAGACCGCCGGGATGAAACCTTCGTCGCCCGAACGCGTCGAAGAACAAGGGAACGGCGGCGCGACGCGCGCGCTCGGCCACGACGTCGGCGGACGTCCTCTCGTCGCGGGCACAGCGGAGAGCGGCCTTTGGGCAAGCGCCGATGCTCTGGCGTTGTGGCTGACTGACCTTCAGAAGGCGCATGCCGGCAAGCCGGCGCGTCGACTGGATCGAACGACGGCGCGACAGCTCTTCGCGCTGGAGCGAGAAGCGGAGTCGGAGCGGCAGCTCGGACTTTCGATCGAAGGCGACGGCCAGGCCCGTTGGTTTCATGCGCACGGCGGCGATGCGGCGCGCGACGCCGGCTTCACCGCCCGCCTGGTCGGCTTCGTGTTTAGCGGCCATGGGGCAGTGGTCCTGCTGAATCGACGCGACTCTGATGCTCTGGCGGACCGGATCGTGGCGGCACTCGCCCACGCCTACGATTGGCCGGCTGCTCGCGGGAGTTTTGCAGCCGTCGACTCGGCGCCCGCGACGACCGAAGACAGGCCGACCGTCGATCCCGCCACCTCCCTGAACGGCACGTCCTGACTCGACTCCACGCCACTCGCACAGGAGCTTCCCGATGACGAGACTCCCCATCCGCTGCATCCCCTTCGACCTGCGGTCGGCACTTGCCGCTGCTGTCCTCTGCACGACCGCGTACGCCTCCGGAGCCTGCCTGGCTGACGACAGCACACCGCCCGCATCGACCGACGCTGCCAGCGCCGCCGTCGCCTGGCCGCAGTTCCGCGGCGCAGAGGCCAAGGGGCTGTCGTCAGCACCGGCGCCGACCTCTTGGGATCTCGAGACGGGCAAGAACGTGCTCTGGCGGATCGACGTGCCTGGCCTCGGGCACTCGGCGCCGATCGTTTGGGGCGACCGTGTCTTCCTGACCACCGCCGTGCGCGAGCAAGGCGACCAATCGCTCAAGCCTGGACTGTACGGCGACATCGATCCCGTCACCGACGAAGGAGTGCACCGATGGCTGGTGATCGCCTACGACCGTGCGTCCGGCGAGGAGCTGTGGCGGCGTGAAGCGCATCGCGGCGTGCCGGCGATCCAGCGCCACACCAAGGCGACCCACGCCAACTCGACCCCGGCAACCGACGGTCAACGGGTCGTGGCATTTCTCGGCTCCGAAGGACTGCACGCCTATGACCTCGACGGCGAAGAGCTGTGGTCGGTCGACTTTGGAGTCCTTGATTCCGGTTACTTCGCCGCCCCGGAGGCGCAGTGGGGCTTCGGCAGCTCGCCTGTGCTGCACGACGGAAAGGTCATCATCCAGGTCGACGTTCAGGAGAACTCGTTTCTCGCCGCCCTCGACGCCGACACCGGCGAGGTGATCTGGCGCACGCCGCGGCGCGACGTTCCCACCTGGAGCTCTCCGACCGTGATCGACGACGGTGACGGTGGTCTGCAGGTCGTGATCAACGGCTACAAGCGCCTCGGCGGCTATTCGTTCGCCACCGGCGAGCCGCTGTGGTGGATGCCCGGCGGTGGCGACATCCCCGTGCCGACGCCCTTCGAGCATCAGGGCCGCATCGTCTTCAGCAGCTCGCACGGGCTGTCGTCGCCGATCTTCGTGGTTGACCAGGCGGCGCGCGGCGATGTTTCGCTGTCCGGCGGCGCATCCTCGAACGAGGCAATTCCTTGGGCGCACTTCCGCGGCGGCGCCTACATGCCGACGCCGATCGCCC
>JBCBCF010000154.1:0-10384 GCA_038530905.1 Acidobacteriota bacterium | reverse complement strand
CTCTTGGGCGCGCGTTGCCCAAGAGGCCATTGATTCAAGCGCTTCTATGGAGCACTCTGCAAAGGTTGGGGGCGAGATGATCGCTTCGATTTCCCAGTCGGCGTCGATTCCTAGATGGTGGGTGGTGCATTGCCGCGTTGCCGCCGGACTCACCAGCCTCGGGCTGCTCGCGATGTGGATCGTTTCTCCAACTCGATCTCAGCAGATTCTGCTGCTTTCCGTCGGCGTGGCGTGTCTCGGCGTCCCCCACGGTGCCCTCGATCACCTGTTGGGTCGTCGTCTGCTGCGACCCCGCCTCGGGCCTCTTTGGATCCCGACGTTCTTGATTCTCTACCTCGGCCTTAGCGCGATAGTGATCGCCGTCTGGGTCGTCCATCCGACCATCGCGCTCGCCGCGTTCTTAGGACTTTCGGTCGTCCACTTTGGGCTCGGGGATGCTCGTCGCGAGCTGTCGACCGGCGCCCTCTATCCGCTCGAAGTCCTGACCCGCGGCTCATTGCCCGTTCTGTTGCCGATGTTTTTCCACAGCGCTGAGGTGGCCGGGCTCTTTGGATGGTTGGTCGGATCCGAGGCCGCTCCCTCAGGTGCCGAGATCTCGGCCGCGGCCCGGCTCGGAGTGGCGTTGCTGGCTCCGGCGGCTGTCTGGACCGTCGGTCATCACCTGGTCGGGCTCATCCAGGCTCGAAGAAAAGGGCACGGCGATATCCTCGTCGAGCTCTTTGCGATCGTCGCCGTCGGGGTTTTCGCGCCGCCATTGGTCTCGTTCCTCGTGTACTTCTGCCTCTGGCACTCGTTGCGCCACACGCTGGACACGGCGTCCAGCCTGGACCCGTCAGGGCTCCGCCGTGCGCTTCTCCGATTCGCGGCGATGGCGACCCCTCTCACCGTGATCACTCTGCTGCTGGCCTCGGGGGCCTGGGCGTTCCTGAGAGCGTCCGGCTCGGCGGTCGCTCCCGCCGTCGTTCAGGTCTTGTTCATCGGCCTGGCGGCGCTGACGGTTCCGCACATGATGCTGTGCGCGATGGTCAATCTCGATGCCGGCCCGTCTGAGATCTCCCTGGCGCGGCCGGTGACGAGGGAAGCCTCGGAAGGCTGAGCCAGCGATCAGCGGTCCAGAGCCTGAACGCGCGTATCTGACCGATCGGGGGCCGCCAACCCCACTCGACCTTGTCTCGCTGTGCGAGCCCAGGTCCGCTAGAGTTTCCGCATGGACCTCTCGCGCGGTGAACGTCCCGAGCATTCTCAGGATCGACGAGCCCTCGTCGCCCTCGGCTGGGTCGGGCTGTCTGGACCGCTGCTGATGTTCGCTGGCGATCTGCTGCTGTACTTCCAGGCCACCAGTTCAGAAGAGTTCGGTCAGCGGATCTTCGAGATCATTCGAGACCACGACTTCAGCCGGGTTGCGCTCGGCGGCATCCTCGGGCCCGTCGCGGCGGTCCTTTACATGGCAGCGTTCCTTCTCGCAGTTCTGCTGATTGATGGGCGTCACCCGCGCAGTCGAATTGGCATCTTCTCGTTGTTCGCCTTCATGATGGCGATTGGCGGCGCTTACCACGCCCAGTTTCCCTTGCTCGGTTTCCACGTGGACGCCGTGCAGGCCGGGATTTTGCCGCCCAGCGAGACGTTTCCCGGAGTTGCGGAGCAGCCGGCTCAGTACGCTCTTCTCCTGTTGTTTTCCTATCTGGGACTCGGTGCCCTTGCCTGGGGTTGGTTCGGCATCCTGGTCGCCGCCGGTCGCACCGCGCTGCCTCGCTGGTCTGTCCTGCTGACGCCCTTCTTGTTCTTCTGGTTCAGCGACTTGGGCGCGCTGCTTCCTCAACCGCTCAATGTCATCGTGATCGGTGGATGGTTCAATCTGTGTTACCTGCCGCTGTTCTCGATGTTGATTTGGGTCGCGCGGCGCAGGTCGAGAGCGGCCTAGCTGAACGACGTTCGGCAGGTTGGCAGGTGCCGTTCATTCGCGGTGACGCTGCGATTCAGCCGAGCGTCGGCCGCTCCACAAGACGAGGGGGAGCTTCGATCTGCGCATCCCTCAACAAGCGAGGATGACGATGAGACCTGAGCAGCAGCGCGCTCTCGACTATCTCGAGCGCAAAGGCACGCAGGCGTCGGCGGCCGACGTCCGAGGCCAGATGGAGAAGGCGTTCACGCGGCTGGAGGCCCGACTGGAGAGCCTCGCTGGGCATCCGACCCACGATCGCCCGTCCGAGCATGTCTGGAGTCTGGTCGAGATCGTCGATCATCTGGTCGAGAGTCATCGGCCCGCTGTCGTCCAGCTTCGAGCGGCTCTGCGAGGTGAGGATCCCGGCCCGCCGATTCCGGCCGGTCTCGTGTCCGACGCGGCACGATCGGTCGGCTGGTCCGAGACGGTGGCGGCCCTCCAGGCGGTCCATCGATCGTTCCTCGACGCGCTCTCCGAGGCCGCGGACCCGAGCGCGATCGGGGGGCCCTCGAGCTCCAAGATTCCGGTCGTGATGGTCGTGCGGGCCGAAGCGTCCGACGGCACGCCCGAAGTGTTGGAGTGGGTCGAAGAGCTTCACTGGAAGGCGTTTGCGGTCGCGTTCCGGGTCCACACCCTCGAGCACTTGGCTCAGCTTGATCGGGTCGCCGACGCGGTCTCCGATCCATCCCATGAGCTCTGATCGGGCACTCGTTCTGAGTGAGCCGACCGGGTCCGAGCGCGATCGGAGGCAGTGTCCCGGGCTGCTTCTTCGTGTCGAGACTGCGTTAGCCTTCGCTCGTGAACGCGGCGCCTGAGACTGACGACGAGACACCGGCATCTGGAGTCGGCCGGCGCGACGTTGGCGTTTGGGCTTGGGGCGTTCTTGCAGCGATTCTCCTGGCCTTCGCTGCTCTTACGGCGCTCTACGCCAGCTTCCATCCGGCGCACGGCCGCTTTTACGACGAGCGGTTCGCGTTGCAGAACGTGCATTCGGTGCTGCAGCGGGGAGCGCTCGAGCCAGCCAACGGCTATTACCCGACGCTTTCGTACCTACCGCAGACGCTGGCGCTGGGCCTGATCGACGCAGCAGGCGGTGATCGCTACGGGGGCTCGATGATCTACCGGGTAGCCGAGCCTCCGGCCGCCGATGCCGATCCACCCGCCGCCGGGGCCGCGTTCACGCCGCTGGCGTATGGCGTCAGCCGTGGGATTCAGCTTCTCTGGGGAATCGCCGCCCTCCTCTTCCTCTTCGCGCTCGGCCGCCGTGCGTTCGGCGTGCCGGCGGCGTTGATCGCGGTCGGACTGTTGGCTACGTCCCCGTGGTTTCTTCAGAGCGCCGCCAAGTTCAAGCCCGACATCTCCTTGCTGGCGACCTCGATTCTGGCTCTCTGGCTGTCGGCGCGGGCGGCGGAGCATCGTGTCCGATGGGGACGGTATGCGGCCGCCGGTGCCGCCATTGCGGCAGCCATGAGCTGCAAGCTGACCGGTGGCATCACGGCGGTGCCGCTCACGCTGGTCAGCGTTGTTCAGGCGCGGTGGGCTCCTCGGCGCCTTCTCGGCCTCGGAGTCGCCGGCGCGACCAGTCTCGCCTTCTTCCTGCTTCTCAATCCGCATCTGCGGCTCTACCTCCATTTCATGGAGCGGCTCTCAGCGGAATATGCCGACAAAGCGAAGGCGTACGGCGGCACGCATTGGGGTGTCGTGCGGCGCAGCCTCGAGCTGGTGACGAGCGAGTTCGGATTCGGGCCGATGCTCGGTGGCCTGGCGCTGCTGGCCTTCGTCGTTCTCGGGCTCTCCGCCGTGCATCCGGAGTCGCCGCTGCGTCGCCCGGCGCCCGCTCTTCTGTGGCTCTTTGCTCCGCTCTATCTCGCGGCGTTCGCGGCGAGCACGCCCCATTTCAAAGGCAACAACGTGCTGTCGATCCTGCCGCCGCTCGCGCTGTGCGCTGGCTGGCTCGCCGTCTTCGTGGGGCGCCGGCTGGCCCAGATCCCGGCCCGCCTTCCGCGTCGTCTGGTCCTGGGACTCGCCTCGAGTTTCGCGCTGGTCGCCGTTGCGTCGCAGGCGTCGGGCCTTACAACCTACGTCTACCAGAGCGTCGTCCCGACAACCCACGATCTGGCGAACAACTGGCTCAAGGCCGAGCTGGGCCGTCAGCCGCTCTACCTTCTGAGTGATGAAGCGCCTGTCGGGCGATACCGATGGGAAGGCGCCACGCTCGGCCGCAGCAATGTGCTGGTCCGTTTTCCGTGGACCGACACCGAGATCGGCATCGAGCCGCCGGTCTACGACGGAGTGCTCGGGCCGCCCGCCCGCGTCGACGCGAGTCCGTGGTCGGCGCTGGCGAAGGTCGAGAAGACCCGCATCGAGCCGGCGTTCCTGCACGCTCGAGGCCCGGCGGTCGCCGTGCGGGCGCGGCCGTGGAGTGCGGTTGGAGGAGCGGTGCAGCCAGCCGCCGAGGCCATCGACGGCCGCCTGCAGATCACCTGGCCCGACGAGCTGGGCAGCGGCTGGTACACGGTCGAGGTCTGGGTGCCGCAGCCCTCGGTCGCCAGCCTGGATCCGCACCTCGAGATCGGTGGCTTCCAGCGACCTCTCGCCTGGCGCAGGGCGGCCGGTCGAGGGCATCTTCTGACCTCGCCGCGTTTCGCCCATGATGCGCGGAGGCCACCGCCGACGGTGTCGCTGGCGATCCCGGCCTCCGGCGAGGCGGGAATCGCCTTCGCGTTCTATCGTTGGAGGCCTCCTCAGCCCAACGCGCCGGCATGAAGTCCGCGAGTCGGGTGGGGTGTCGAAGCCCCTTTGCGATTCTGGAGACAGGATGAAGGCCTTGGCCCCGATCGACACGCGGGACCTCCTCGCGCCGCTCCACGCTGAGCTGATCGAGCTGCTGCGCGGCCTGTCGAAGGAGGCGTGGAACCGTCCGACCGTCGCCGGCGACTGGCGCGTCCGAGACGTCGCGGCGCACCTCCTCGATGGCCAACTGCGCACGGTGTCGTCGTTCCGCGACGCTCATCTGCCGCCGCCGGACAGGCCGATCGACTCCTACGAAGATCTTGTCGGCTTCCTCGACCACCTCAACGCGAGTTGGGTGGCCGTGGCGCGGCGGCTGAGCGAGCGGGTGATCACAGACCTCCTCGCGTGGGTCGGACCCGAGGCGGCCGCTGCCCTTGCCTCACTGCCGCTTCACGAGCCCGCGCTCTTCTCCGTCGCATGGGCGGGGGAAGGAAAATCGACGAATTGGATGCACGTAGGCCGCGAGTTCACGGAGTGGTGGCACCATCAGGCGCAGATTCGAGAGGCGGTCGGCGCACCGCCGTTCTTTGATCCGCGCTGGTTCCAGCCGCTGCTCGACGTTTCGATGCGTGTGCTCCCGACGGCCTATCGCTCTGTGCAGGCGGAAACAGGAGCAACGCTCGCAGTTGAAGTCGACGGGTCTGGAGTCGGTTGGGCCCTGGTGCGCTCGGCAGGCCGATGGGAACTCTTCGAAGGCTCGCCGCAGCGGTTCGATGCGCGGATCGACCTCGATCCGGAGACGGCGTGGAAGACCCTCTACCATGCTCTCGATCCGCAGACGGCCCGATCCCGGGCTCGGGTTGTGGGTGACGAGAGCCTGGCAGCGCCGTTTTTTGCCGCTCGCTCCGTGATGGTGGCGACCGTTGCCGCTCCACGCAACCTCGACAGGAGACCGCGATGAAACCGATCGTGCGCAACGTCCTCGCCGTCCTCGCCGGCGTCGTTCTCGGCAGCGTCGTGAATATGGCCATCGTCACCTCCGGCCCGCTGATCGTGCCGGCACCGGCAGGGGTCGATGTCTCCGACCCGGCAAGCCTGCGAGACTCGATGCACCTCTTCGGCCCGCAGCATTTCGCCATGCCGTTCCTGGCGCATGCTCTTGGCTCGCTCGTGGGAGCCCTGGTTGCCTTCCTGCTCGCGGCGACGCATCGACGCGCGTTCGCCTATGGCATCGGTGCGTTCTTTTTGCTCGGTGGCATTGCGGCGAGCCTGATGATTCCGGCGCCGCTATGGTTCATCGTCCTCGATCTGGTGGTGGCATATCTCCCGATGGCATGGCTGGCGAGCGTGATCGGCCAGCGTCTGTCCGCCGGCCGCGTCGCGCCGAGCTCAGCCTAGAGCTGAACGCGCCGTCGCTCCAGGTGCAAACGGACCGAACGTGTGGTGCGGCTCCTTGACAGCGAGCCGAACGTCGCCGCTTTGCGGTCGCCGACACAACACCTTTCGAAGGAGACGCGATGAAGATCGGATGTTTCGGCACGGGCAACATGTCGCGAGTGGTCGACGGTGCGCTGGCGGCTGCGGGTCACGACGTCTCTTTCGGATCGCGTCGCCGGGCACTCTCGCCGGCAAGATTCTCATCGACCTCAACAATCGCGATTTTCCTCGCGACGTCGAGAGTGAGAACGTCGTGCATTCACTCGCTGCTGCGGCACAAGCCGACGTCCCCGAAGCCCGCGTGGTCAAAGCGCTCAATAACCACGCGATGGAGGTCTTCCACGCCGAGCCCGAGGCGCTCCGGGCAGCTGCCGTGCAGAGCTTCCTGGCCGGTGACGATGCCAAGCGGGTCGTCGGTGGCCTCCTGCGCGATCTCGGTCTGACGCCCGTCGACTTCGGTGACCTGGCGAACGCCTGGCTGCTCGAGGTGCAGGCCGACCTCTTGCGCACGTACCTCTTCGCGGTTGGCAACCCGCTCTTCTCGCCCGCCTTGATCGAAGTTCCCAAGGCCGAGCCGCGCTTCGGCGGCCGCCGGCCCGGGACCTACTGAGGCCGAATCTGCTGACGATCGTCCGTGGTGTCGCTCATGGCCGACGCCACGGACGGTCGTCGTTGATCGGAGGTCGGTCGCCGGTCAGTCGACCCGGCGGCGCAGGCGGGCCGTCGCCGCGAACGCTAGGAGCCCGGCGAGCAGTGCCATCGACCAGGTGCCGAGGGTCGGGATGGCGATGGCGTTGGCGTCGATGCCGAGCGTCGCTGTGGCGACGTCGGCCGGCCCGCCGGTGGTCGTGCCGCCGCCGATCGACGCCGAAAGCGGGCTCGTCACGTTGGTGACCGTGCCGTCCGGAGCGGCTTCCGGCACCATCACAGTGACCTGGAACGTGCACGTCGCGCCTGGTCCGAGAGAGCCGCCGGCCAAAGTCAGGACCGACGTGCCGGTGAGCGTCGAGCCGACGCCGCAGACGTCGGACTGCGGCGTATCGATCGCCTCGAGACCCGAGAGCGCGGCGTCGAGGTCGTCGGTGAACGCCAGGTCGGTGGCCGCGTTCGACGGGTCCGGATTGGTGATCGTGAAGATCAGTGTCGTGGTCTGGCCACCGAACACCATCGCGTCCCCGAACATCTTCTCGAAGCCCAGGAAGGCCGTCGTCAGATCGTCGGTCGCCGCGTTTGTCTCTGTCGTCGTCGCCCCGAAGGTGGCCGAGAGAGCACTCGTGGTGTTCGTGAACGTGCCGGTCACCGCGTCGTTCGGAACCTGCAATGTCACATCGAACGTGCACGAAGCGCCGGAGATGAGCGTGCCTCCAGAGAGCGTCAGCGTCGTGGTGCCGGCGAGCGTCGAGCCGGCGCCGCAGACGTCGTTGACCGGCGTGTCGGTGGCGGCCAGGCCCGGAATCACCGCGTCGAGATCGTCGGTGAAGGCGAGGGCGGTGGCCGAAGTCGGCGAGGTGTTCTCGATCGTGAAGGTCAGCGTCACCAAGCCGCCGGGCAGCACCGGCTGGGCGCCGAAGCTCTTCGAGAACTCGAGCATCTCGACGACGGTCAGCGTGTCAGTCGCCGGCGGCGAGGTGCCAGCGTCCGAGGTGAGATCACTCGAGGTGTTGTCGAAGGTCCCGGTCATCGGCGCCAGGACGTCCACCGACACCGTGCAGGTCGAGCCTGCGGCGACTGTGCCACCCGAGTAGGTGATCGAGCCCGACCCGGCGACGGCGGTCAGCGTGCCGCCGATGCAGGTCGTGGCCGCGTTCGCTGGCGACGCCACTTCCAGACCGGACGGAAGCGTGTCGTTGAAGTCGAGTCCGCCGATGTCGGCCGCGTTGGGATTGTCGATCGTGAAGACCAGCGTCGACGTGTCCATGACGTCGATCGTGTCCGGCTGGAACTCCTTCGCGAAGGTGAGCGCCGCGACGGTCACTTCGAGGGTGTCGGTTGCGGCGGGCGCGGTGCCGGCGTCGGAGGTGAGCTGACTCGAGGTGTTGAGGAACATCCCGCTGTCGGCGCCGAGGATGTCGACCGAGACCGTGCACGAGGCGTTCGCCGGAATGGTGCCGCCGGTGTAGGAGATCGTGGTGGTGCCGGCGACGGCGGTGAGCGTGCCGCCGATGCAGGTGGTCGAGGCGTTCGGTGTGGCGGCGACTTCGAGTCCGGTCGGCAGGGGATCGTTGAAGTCGAGTCCGCCGATGTCGGCCGCGTTGGGGTTGTCGATCGTGAACGTGAGGGTGGTCGTGGTGCCGATGGCGATCGGATTCGGTGCGAACGCCTTGGCGAAGGTGAGGGCGGCGACTGTCACCTCGAGAGTGTCGGTGGCGGCCGGGGTGGTGCCGATGTCTGAGGTGAGCTGACTCGAGGTGTTGAGGAACATCCCGCTGTCGGCGCCGAGGATGTCGACCGAGACCGTGCACGAGGCGTTCGCCGGAATGGTGCCGCCGGTGTAGGAGATCGTGGTGGTGCCGGCGACGGCGGTGAGCGTGCCGCCGGTGCAGGTGGTCGAGGCGTTCGGTGCGGCGGCGACCTCGAGTCCGGTCGGCAGGGGATCGCTGAAGTCGAGTCCGCTGATGTCGGCCGCGTTGGGGTTGTCGATGGTGAGGGTGAGCGTGGTGGTCGTGCCGATGGCGATCGGATTCGGCGCGAAGGCTTTGGCGAAGGTCAAGGCAGCGACCGTCACCTCGAGAGTGTCGGTGGCCGTCCCGCTCGAGCCGAGCGACGAAGTCAAGGCTCCGGACGTGTTGACCAGCATGCCGGGAGTGACTCCGGTGACATCGACCTGAACCGTGCACGAGGAGGATGCGGCGACTGTGCCTCCGGTGTACGAGATCGTTCCGGAGCCTGCGACGGCGGTGAGGGTGCCGACGGTGCAGGTGGTGGAGGCATTGGGCATCGCCGCCACCTCGAGGCCGGCCGGCAGGGCGTCGATGAAGTCGAGCGACGTCGCAGCGTTCAGACTGCCCGTGTTGTCGATGGTGAAGGTGAGGGTCGTCGTCGTGCCGATGGCGATTGGATTCGGTGCAAAGGCCTTGGCAAAGCCCGGCTGTGGATCGGCCCGCAGCGTGTCGGTGGCCGTCCCGCTCGAGCCAGACGACGAGGTCAGGGCCCCCGACGTGTTGACCAGGGTCCCGGCCGCCGTCGGCGTCACGTCGACGGCGAGCGTGCACGCGGCCGCAGCGGCGACTGTGCCGCCGGTGTACGAGATCGTTCCGGAGCCTGCGACGGCGGTGAGGGTACCGGCGGTGCAGGTGTTCGAGGCGTTGGGCGTCGCCGCAACTTCGAGACCGGCCGGCAGGCTGTCGGTGAAGTCGAGCGCTGTCGCCGCCAACGTCGAGCCCGTATTGTCGATCGTGAACGTCAGCGTCGAGATCCCGCCGACGCCGATCGCGTCGGGCGTGAAGACCTTGGCGAAGGTCGGGGCGGGATTGATCAGGAGGTCCGCTGTCGCCGCCGGCGCCGCGCTGAGGCCGGCGGAGAAGAGATCGCTGCTCGTGTTGGTTACGGTGCCCGGCGCTGCGCCGGCTGGCACCTGCACGGTCACGGTGATCGTGCACGAGCCGCCCGGCAGCAGAGTGCCGCCGGTCAAGGCCAGAAGCGACGTGCCGGAGATCTGTGAGCCGGTCCCGCACACGTCCGACATCGGAGTGTCGATCGCCACCAGGCCAGAGAGGACGGCATCGAGGTCGTCGGTGAAGCTCAGCTGCGACGCCGGGATGGTGCCGCTGAGGTTCTGGATCGTGAACGTCAGGGTTGTCGTACCGGTGGGTGCGCTGTCGCCGCCGAAGCTCTTGCTGAAGCTCAGGCGGTCGACCATCAACGTGTCCTGAGCAGGCGTGCCCTCGACCATCAGCCCGGCCGACATGCCGGTCGGCGCCGAAGTGATGTTTGGCTGGACGGTCGATGGATCAGCGCCTGCCGGCACCTGCAGGGTCACCGTGAATGCGCACATGCCGCCCGCCGGCAGTGTGCCGGCGGTGAAGGTGAGGAGCGAGGTTCCCGTGATCGACGAGCCGGCCCCGCAGACGTTCATCATGGGCGTGTCGATCGCCACGAGGCCGGAGAGCGCCGCCGCGAGGTCGTCCGTGAACGAGAGAGCCACGATCGAGTCGGTCGCGCTCGTGTTCATCAAACGGAACTCGAGCTGCACGGTTCCACCCGGTGCCACCGGATCGTCGAGAAATTCCTTCTCGAGCACGATCAGGTCGTCCGAGATCGTCAAAGAGTCCG
>JBCBCF010000153.1:0-10399 GCA_038530905.1 Acidobacteriota bacterium | reverse complement strand
GCCGACGCCTGGAGGACCGACGAAGCAGATGATCGACGCCTGAGTCTTCTTGGTCAGAGCGCGGACGGCGAGGAATTCGAGGATGCGCTCCTTGATCTTGTCGAGACCATGATGGTCGCGATCGAGAATCCCCTCAGCGCGCACGAGATCCGTGTTCTCACGGCTCTTTGCCTTCCACGGCACGCTGACCAACCAGTCGATGTAGTTGCGCGACACCGTCGACTCGGCCGAGACGGGCGGCATGGCCTCGAGGCGCTTCAGTTCTTGCTCGGCCCGCGTCTTGGCCTCTTTCGGTAGGCCGGCCTTCTCGATTCGCTCGCGCAGCTCTTTGATTTCGTCGGCGCGGTCGTCTTTGCGACCCAGCTCGTCGTGGATCGCCTTGACCTTCTCGTTGAGGTAGTACTCCTTCTGCGCCTTCTCCATCTGCTTCTTGACCTGCACGTTGATGCGCTTGTCGATGTTGACCTTCTCGATTTCGACGTCGATGAGGTCGTGCAGACGCTGCAGGCGCTCGTACGGATTCACCAGGTCGAGAATGCCCTGCTTCTCGGACGTCGGCACCATCAGATTCGCCGCGAGCGTGTCGGCGAACTGATCGGGATCGTCCATCTTCAGGGTCGGCATCAGCCCTTCGAACGCCAGATGGTGCGACATCTTGGCGTATTGCTCGAACGCGCCCAGCACCTTCGACATGTAGGACTGCAGCTTGCTGTTCATCGGGTAGCTGACGTCGAAGGCCTCGACGCGCGCCTCGAGAGCACCCTCCTCGTCGATGAGATCGACCAGGCGACCGCGTCGCTCACCCTGCACCATCACCTTCACGTTGCCGTTGGGCAGCTTGAGGTTCTGGATCACGCGGGCGACGACACCGATGTCCTGAATATCATCGCGGCCGGGGTCGTCGACCTTCGGATCGCGCTGGCTGATCAGGAAGAGTCGCTTGCCGGAGCGCGACAGCGCGACCTCAAGAGCGCGCACCGAGCTCTCACGGCCGACGATGAACGGGGCCATCATGTGCGGAAAAACAACCATGTCGCGCAGCGGCACGGCCGGCAGGGTCATCGTTTCGACCTCGACGAAGCTGGTCTTCATCTGACCTCTCTCAGTGAGCTGAACTGGAACATCTCTGGACCCGATCTGGAAAAGGAATGGAAACGACTCCCGGAGAAGCGGAGCGACGCTGCCGGCCGGAACGCAGGTTCAGCCTGCTTGGCGGTACACCATCAGCGGTTGAACCTTGTTGAGGACGACCTCTTCGGAGATGACGACCTCCTCGACATCCGCCCGCGAAGGGATCTGATACATCAGATCGAGCATCAGCTCTTCCATGATGATGCGCAGCCCGCGCGCGCCGACCTTGCGCTCGATCGCCTCGCGGGCGATGGCGCGCAGCGCCTCGTCGGTGACCTTGAGCGTCACGTCCTCGAAGCCGAACATCACCTCGTACTGACGCAACAGGCTGTTCTTCGGCTCCTGGAGAATGCGCACCAAGGCATCCTCGTCGAGCTGCTGCAGAGTCGAGACGACCGGCAGACGGCCGACGAACTCGGGGATCATGCCGTACTTGATCAGGTCCTGCGGCTGCACCTGCTCGAGCGACACTTGCCCTTCGCGCTTCGCCTTCTCCGCGCTCACCACCTTGGCGCCGAAGCCCATCGTCTTCTTGTTGAGGCGCTGCGCGATTCGGTCTTCGAGACCGACGAAGGCACCGCCGCAGATGAAGAGGATGTTGGTGGTGTCGATCTGCAGAAACTCCTGGTGCGGATGCTTGCGCCCGCCCTGCGGCGGCACGTTGCACTGCGCACCCTCGAGAATCTTGAGCAGCGCCTGCTGCACACCCTCTCCGGACACGTCGCGGGTGATCGACGGGTTGTCCGACTTGCGCGAGATCTTGTCGACCTCGTCAATGTAGACGATGCCGCGCTGGGTCTTCTCTTTGTCGCTGCCCGAGCTCTGGTAGAGCTTGAGGATGATGTTCTCGACATCTTCACCGACGTAGCCGGCTTCCGTCAGGGTCGTCGCGTCGGCGATGGTGAACGGCACCGAAAGGATCTTGGCCAGCGTCTGCGCCAGCAGGGTCTTGCCGGTGCCGGTCGGGCCGATCAGCAGAATGTTCGACTTCTGCAGCTCGACATCGGTGCGCGAGCGATCGGCGTGGTCGATCCGCTTGTAGTGGTTGTACACGGCCACCGACAGCTTGCGCTTGGCCTGCTCCTGGCCGATCACGTATTGATCGAGCAGCGCCTTGATCTCCTGCGGCTTCGGCAGGTCGGTCTCCTGCTGCTGCTCGTGCAGACGATCCTCCGCGATGATGTCGAGGCAGATGTCGACGCACTCGTCGCAGATGAAGACCGCGGGGCCGGCGATGAGCTTCTTGACCTCACGCTGACTCTTATTGCAGAACGAACACCGCAGCGTGTCGTCGGTTGCATCTTTCTTTGCCATGGGATCTCTCCTCGACCGGTCGAGCGGCTCAGGGAGCCGCCGCGATCAGTCGTCGTCCGCGCTTTCGTCCCGACGCGTCATCACGTGGTCGACGATGCCGTACTCCACGGCCTCTTGGGCCGTGAGGATGTTGTCGCGCTCGGTGTCGCGGTGGATCTTCTCTTGGTCCTGACCGGTGTGCTCGGCGAGGATCTCGTCGAGCCGCTTCCGCATCCGCATGATGTCCTGCGCCTGGATCGCGATGTCGGTCTGCTGACCGCCGACGCCCCGCATCCATGGCTGGTGAATCAGCACGCGGCTGTTGGGCAGGATCGTGCGCTTGCCGGCGGAACCGCAGGCGAGCAGCACGGCCGCCATCGACGCCGCCTGCCCGACGCAGACGGTCGCCACGTCCGGCTTGATGTACTGCATGGTGTCGTAGATCGCGAGCCCGGCGGTGATCGAGCCGCCCGGCGAGTTGATGTAGAGCGCGATGTCTTTCTCGGGGTTCTCGGCCTCGAGGAAGAGCATCTGCGCGATCACCAAGCTAGCCAGGTCATCCTCGATCGTGCGACCGAGGAAGATGATGTTGTCCTTCAGCAGGCGAGAGTAGATGTCATACGAGCGCTCGCCACGGTTGGTCTGCTCGACGACCATCGGAATCAGCATGTTCGGCTCCTCATGTCGAACGCTCGCCTCGAGATCGATATTCCATGCTCGACCTCGGCGAAGATGCAAGCCCCGTTCCTGATCCCCGAGCCCGGCAACGAGCGATCGGGGAAGCGAAGACGAGACGGACAGGTCAGTCGTCGTCCTCGTCGAACAGTTCCGCGTACGGATCGCTTTTGGATGTCGTTGCGTCGTCGCCGTCGTCCAAGGCGTCGGCATACGGATCCGGCGAAGACGCCGGCGCACCTGCCTCCGAGGTGGCGGCGAGCGCCTCTGTGTCCTCCGACGAGGACTCTTCGCCCAGAAGGTCGGCGACCACCTGATCTCGCAGGACGGAAGCACGCAGATCCTCGAGCCGCCCTTCCTCTGCAAGCTGCTGACGCAACGCGTGCGACGTGGTCCGCTGCTGAGTCGCGACGGCACCGAGGATGCGCTCGAATTTGGCCTCGTCGACCGTTGCTTCCTCGTGCTTGGCGATCGCGTCGAGGACCAGGCGCTCGTGCACCCGCTTTTCGGCCTGCGGTCGCACGCTGTCGACCATCGCATCCCAATCGACCCGGCCGTCGTCGAGATCGACACCCTGCTGCGCCATGTTCTCGGCGTAGCGGCGGAGTGTCGTTTGCACTTCATGGTCGACGACGCCCTGCGGCAGAGTCACCGGATGGCGCTCGCGCAAGGCTTCGAGGAGGGCGGTCTCACGCCGCTGGCGCAGCTCGACCTTCTTGCGCTCGGCCAAGCTGCGCGACACGGCCTCGCGCAGTCCGTCGACCGTCTCGAAATCACCGACGCGGGCGGCCAGAGCGTCGTCGAGCTCGGGAAGATCCTGCTCCTGCACCTGATCGATGCGGATCGTATAGAGCATCTCGGCGCCGACGCCCTCCCCCTCGGCGGGTGGCAGCGTCACGCGATGCTCCACTTCTTGACCCGAACGCTTGCCGACGAGAGCCAGCGACAGCTCTTCGTCGGCACCCTCAGCGCCGATCTCGAAGCGGAACGGGCTTTCCGCCGGCTCGTCGGCCGCGGCGTCGTCCGCGCTTTCGGTTGCGGCGTCGTCCGCGCTCGCGGCTGGCTCGGTGACCGACTGCTGCACCATGCTGCCGACAACCAGATCCCCTTGCGCAGCCGGCCGCTCGACGAGATTCCACTCGGCGAAGCTGCGCCGAAGATCGGCCAAGGCGTCCTCGAGCTCGTCGGGCGCCGGCTCGGTCGACTCCTCGGGCAGCTCGATGTCGCGCACCTCACCGATGGTGATCTCGGGACGGGTTTCGACCGCGGCAACGACCACCATCGGCTCGCCGTCCTCGACCTTCAGCTCCTCGACCGTGGGCGGCAGGAGCGGATCGAGATCCTTCTCCGCCTCCGCCTGGCGCCAGTAACGAGGCAGAAGACGGTCGACGACCTCCTGGCGGATCTCATCCTTGAACCGCTTACGCAGAAAACCGGCCGGCACTTTGCCCTTGCGGAAGCCGGGAAAGGCGGCATGCTTGCGGTATTCGGAGACCACGCGCCCGGTTTCCGCATCGACGGCCGTGGCCGGAATTTCGAGGGTCAGCTTGAGGCGGCAGGGGCCGGCCTCTTCCATGGCGGTGACGACGCTCATCGGGACGACGAACCTCTCGGAGAGTGGATTGAGACGGAGAAGATGGTGCGAAAGGGGGGACTCGAACCCCCACCCCTTGCGGGACTAGATCCTAAGTCTAGCGCGTCTACCGATTCCGCCACTTTCGCATCGCGGCGCGGAGGCGCCCGGACGGGTGCAGCCGCTCGGCGGGTCCGAAAACCCGGGAAGAAGACGCTCTCGGACGCGTCCTGGGGAAGGTGTGCGGCCGGCGACCGCAGGAGAGGCTGGGATGGTGAGCCGCCTAGGAATCGAACCTAGAACCCACAGATTAAGAGTCTGTTGCTCTGCCAATTGAGCTAGCGGCCCACGGACGCGTGATTATACGCACGGCGTCTTCTTTGGCAAGACCCCGACCCGGGCGGCGCGTACGGCGCGGATCAGCCTCCCTGGACGAAGTGCACAAGCTCGAGAACGTCGCCCTCGACCAGGTGGGTCGAGCCGTAATCGGCGCGCCGCACGATGACGCCGTTGCGCTCGATCGCCACGGTCTTGGGATCGCGCCCCAGGCCGGCAAGCCATTGAGCGAGCGTCAGTCCGTCCGCAACCCGGCGCCGGTTGCCGTTGACGACGATCTGAAGTCCGAGGGCGTCCTGCATCGGCTCGAGGTTTCGGAGCATGGCCGGCGGCCACGCCTCCTACAGAAGGTGCTTCAGCTCGGCCTGGCCGATCGAGCTCGAGGCCGAGATGATCAGCGCCGCCGTGCCGCGATCGACCACCGGCACCTGCAGCGGCAGGCGCAGCGCCCCCTCGCCGTCGGTCTCGCCGACGCCGAGGGTCTTCGGACCGCCGAAGGTCGAGATCATCTTGACCGAGACCTTGGCGCCGGCGATCGGCTGACCGCTGCGCGACGAGCTGGTGCGCAGGGGCAGCTCGGTCGGCTCGCCCGGGCGGATCTCGGGCTCCTCCACCATCACCAGAAGAAGCTGCTCCTGCTCCGCCTCGCTGGTCAGATACTCGAGGATGACCTGATCGAGCGTCCGCCCGCTGTCGGCGGACATATCGAAGCCGCGGCTGATGGCGGTCGACGAGCTGGTCGCGCCGCGGGTCGGCAGCTTGCTCGGGTCCGGTAGAAACGCCTTGATTCGGTCGTCGAACTTGCCGGCCTGGATGGCCTTGATCATGGTGCGGTGCTGATGATCCATCAGCGCCGTCACCTCGTCATCGCCTTTGCCGTGCTCGAGCAGATCGGCGTAGGAGCCTCGCTTAGCCACCACGACCTGGCCGCCGTAGTAGATCAGGCTCTCGATGTAGGGGTTGGAGTGCCCCTTGTCCTCGGTCTGGACGTGGAGGACGACCTCGCCGTAGCGGACGTCGGTGTTATGGCCGGTGATCATGGGAGCGGGGGCTGGGCGATCTCGGGACCGGCCCGAGCGCGCCCGCGAGCCGCGGAGGCCACCTGACGGGGCCGAACGCAGGCCGGATCGAGCAGCGCGAGGACCGGGCGGACTCGGGACCGAACTGTGGGTGATTGTAGGGAGGCGCGGCGCGTCCGGTCAAGGCACCGCCGCGCACCGGTGCGTCGGCCGACACGTCCCTTTGACAGGTCGGAGATAATGGAAAGACCCTTGAACCGCTGCAGGAGCTCCGCGTGTCGCCCGCGTCCGTCTCGTCACCCGACGCCAAGCGTCGAAGCTCGGTCTATATCGCCTACACCGGCGGCACGATCGGGATGCAGCGCGGTGCCTCCGGATACCGACCGGAGCCCGGCTTCCTCGAAGTGCAGATGGAGAGCATCCCGGTGCTGCGCCACCCGGAGATGCCGCTCTATGACGTGCACGAGCTCGACCCGCTGCTCGACTCTTCGAATATGACGCCGCGTGACTGGGTGAAGATCGGGGCCGACATCTTCCGCAACTACGACCGGTACGACGGCTTCATCGTCCTGCACGGCACGGACACGATGGCTTACTCGGCCTCCGCGCTGTCGTTCATGTTCGAGAACCTGTCGAAGCCGATCGTTTTCACCGGCTCCCAGATTCCGCTGGTCGAGCTCCGCAACGACGCGCGCGAGAATCTGATCACCAGCCTGCTGATCGCCGCCAATGCGCGCGTGCCCGAGGTCTGCCTCTTCGTCGGCAGCCGCCTCCTGAGAGGCAATCGGTCGACCAAAGTCTCCGCCGATCGCTTTCGCGCCTTCCGGTCGCCCAACTTCCCGCCGCTCGGCGACGCCGGCCTCGAGCTGGTCATCCACCAGAACCGCGTGCTCACGCCTCCGAAGCGCCCGACGCGGTTTCGGCCGGTCGGCAAGCAGCAGGTGGCCGACATCCGGCTCTTCCCAGGCATCACGCCCGAGCTGCTCGAGCAATTCCTGCAGCCGCCGCTGCAGGGCGCCGTGCTCCACACTTATGGCCTCGGCAATGCACCTGACGATCCGGCATTCCTCAAACCACTCCGCGATGCCTGTGATCGAGGCGTCATCGTGGTCAACTGCACTCAATGCTTGGAAGGTCGCGTGGACATGACCGGCTACGCCACCGGCAACGCGCTCGCTGCCACCGGCGTGCTCAGCGGCTACGACATGACCGCTGAGGCGGCGCTGACCAAGCTCTACTGGCTGTTGTCGCTCGGGCTGTCGACCGATGAGGTGCGCCTCCAAATGCAGCGTCCTCTGCGCGGCGAGCTGACCCCGAGCACGACCTCCCTAGCCTGATGAAGGATCAGGATTCGGAGCGCTCGCCGGCGGCGCGACGCTCCGCGATGCGTCTGCGCAGAGCCGCCAGTCGCTCCTGGAACGCCGGCTGCTCGACTGACCACGCCTGCGGCCCGAGCTCACGCTCGACGGCGGCTGCGTGGCTCGGAATCGCCGGGCCGTCGCGCAAAGTGGCCTTGATCTCGGCGACCAGCGCGCGGGGGGCCGCGGCGACTCCGGCCGCCAACTCCCGGGCGCGCGGCAGCAGATCGTCGTCGTCCACCGACTCCCAGGCCAGCCCGCGCGCCGCCGCCTGCTCCCCGTCCAGCGCCTGCCCGAAGAGAATCATCGCTGTGGTCAGCTGGCCGCCGCCGATCTGTCGCAACATCCAGGTGGCGCCGCCACCCGGGTGCAGGCCGAGATCGACAAAGCGCGCGTCGAATCGGGCCGAGCGCGCGGCCAGCCGCAGATCGCAGGCCAGGGCGAGGTTGAGGCCGGCACCGACCGCCGGACCGTTGACCGCAGCGATCGTCGGCAGGTCGCTGCTCGCAACGCGCAGAAAACCCGCGTAGATCCGCCGGAGACCTTCGCGGGTCGAGCCCTCGAGCTGGGAGAGATCGGCACCCGCACAAAACGCCGGCGGCTGCCCCGTGACGATCAGGGCACCGACATCGTCCCGCCCTTCGAGGTGATCCATCGCCACCACCAGCTCTTGCACCATGGCCAGATCCAGCGCGTTGCGACGTCGAGGCGCGGCGAGGGTGAGCCGCGCGACCCGTCCCTCGATCCGCAGCTCAAGCTGGCGGAAGGCCGGCGCCTTGGCGGCGGCCTCGGTCCCGGCGACCTCGGTCAAGAGGGCGCCCCGGCATCGATCGCGTGCCGACGAAGGTCTTCGAGGCGAACCACTTCGAGCGCCCGCTCGTGCGTCGACGCGAGCAGAACCGGAGGCGCGACGCCGGCGGACAGCGCTTCGGCCCACCGTACGGCGCACAGGCACCAGCGATCGCCGACGCGCAGTCCGGGGAACGAGCCGTACGGCGTCGAGAGGTCGTTCCCGCGCCGGCGAGTGAAGCCGAGAAACTCTTCCGTCATCTCGGCACAGACGACGTGCAGACCGACGTCCGTCGAATCAGTGCGACAGCAGCCGTCGCGGAAGTAGCCGGTGGTCGGACTGTGGGAACAGTCAGCCAACTCGCCACCCAGAACGTTGCGCTCAATGCGCTTCATCGTCGGCTCCATCGTCACGGCGTCTCCTCGACATGCTGCGGACCAAACTCAGCTGCACCTACCGGTCGCGCCAGCAGATAACCCTGGCCGAGCCCGACGCCGAGCGCGCGCACGCACTCGAGCTCGCTCTCGGTCTCGATTCCTTCCGCGATCGGCTGGGCGCCAATCTTGTGCGCCAGCGTTCTGAGGGTCTCGAAAAGGTCACGCTTGATCGGGCTGGAGTCGATGCCGCGGACCAGAGTGAGATCGAACTTCAGATAATCAGGCTGGATCTCGGCAACCGCCTGCAGCGACGAATAGCCGGATCCCATGTCGTCGATCGCCACCCGCAGGCCGGCCGAGCGCACCGCGGCGAGGGCGCCTCGAAACGCCTCCCACTCCGTGATCGCGACCCGCTCGGTCACTTCAAGCACGATGCGCTCGGGAGCCACGCCGGCCTCATCGGCGCCGGTGATCAGATCGGCGACGAGCCGCGGGTCGAAAAATGCGTGCGCTGAACAGTTGACGAAGACCGCCGCGCCGGCGCCCAACAGCGCCGCACCGCGCTCGAGCGTCAGGCGCCGACACAGACGCTCCAGCTCGACGATGCCGCCGTGCTCCTCGGCGAAACTGAAGAGTTCCTCAGCGTTGTCGAAGACGTCTCGCGAGGGCGCTCGAGAAAGGGCCTCGACGCCGTGCATCCGACGCGATGGACCAACGTCGAGATCGAAAATCGGCTGGAACCGCGTCTCGAGATCGCGCTCCGCGAGCATGCGATCGAGCTCGGCGCGCCGGCCGCCCAGACGCGCCTCTCCGTGCTGGCGACAGACCTCGCGCGCTTGGCGCAGAGCCGTGTAGATGGCCCGCTCGAGCCGCAGGTTAGGTTCCGGGCGCAGCGGCACGACCGCCGAGTCGACGGCGGGCACCGACGGCAGCTCGTCGCCGAGGACCGTCTCGATCCGATGAGTCAGCGCCTCCACGGCACCACGATGGAGGCGCTCGATGGCCTCGCCATCGGCCGCTTCGGCGAAAATCAGGAAAACATCGGAACGCACGCCGAGCTGAGCGATGAGATCGTCGGCCGAGCCGGTGCCGGCGCAGAAGTCGACCAGCGCGCCCGCAGCCTCCGTCAGCAGCCGATCGTAGAGCTGCCAGCCGCAGGCGACCTCGCTCGATCCACCGGTCGAGAAGTCGAGGTAAACGACCGCGAGAGACTCCCCCGCCTCGAGCCGGCGCCGGACGTCGTCGAGCACCATCGGGAGCGACGCGAGCCGCGTCTCTGGATCCACCAAGCAGCCACGCAGCTTGAGCCAGTCCGCGTAGAACCGCGTCGCATTGGCGCTGATCTCAGGCCGGGTGAGGCTCATGCGCCCGCCTCGTCATCCGACGTCTCGAGAATGGCGCGGATCTTTGCCAGGCTGTCGACGACCGAAAACGGCTTGGTGATGTAGTCGACCGCGCCTTCCTGAAGCGCTCGGATCTTGTCCTTCGGCTCGGCGCGCGCCGACAAGACGACCACCGGGATGTCGCGACACGCATCGTCGAGCTTCAGCAGCCGCAGAGTCTCCCAGCCGTCCATCTCCTCCATCATGATGTCCAAGAGGATGAGGTCGGGCCGCTCGGCGTGCGCCTGAATCAGGCCGTCCGTGCCGTTCGAGCAGGTCCGCGTGTCGAAGCCGCTGCGATTGAGCAGCACCTTCAAGAAGTGCAAGACGTCCGGCTCGTCGTCGATCGCCAGGATCTTCTGCGTCACGTGGGCCTTTCTCGTCTCGAGCGTCCGGCGAGCGTCGGAGGAGCCGTCACGCGCAGCGGTCGAAGGCGAGACTGAATAGAAACGATCTCTGAGAAAC
>JBCBCF010000152.1:0-10487 GCA_038530905.1 Acidobacteriota bacterium | reverse complement strand
GCTCGAGAAGCTGACAAGCGGGCTCGATGACGTGCAGCTCTTCCAGGTCGACGTCACCCGGCCGGACGAGCTGGACGCGATGTTCGGCCAGCTCAATGAGAGCTGGGGGCGGATCGACCACCTGGTCCACTCGATCGCGTTCGCGCCGCGCGAGGCGATGGAAGGCCGATACCTCGACACGACGCGCGACGATTGGGTCACCGCGATGGAAGTCTCGGCATTCTCACTGGTCGCCGCCGCGCGCGCAGCCGAGCCCCTGCTGGTCGAGGGATCCTCGATCGTGACGCTGACCTATTACGCCGCCGAGAAAGTGGTTCCGAAATACAACGTTATGGGCGTCGCCAAGAGCGCCCTCGAAGCGAGCGTTCGCTACCTCGCATACGATCTTGGAGCTCAAGGCGTCCGCGTCAACGCCATTTCCGCCGGCCCGGTCAAGACCGTGGCCGCCAGAAGCATCCCCGGCTTCGTCAAGATGTTCAAGCGTGTCGGCGACATGGCTCCGCTCGGCCGCAACGTCGAACACGAAGAGGTCGGGAACCTCGGCCTCTTCCTTCTCTCGCCGCTGGCGAGCGGCATCACGGGAGAAACTGTCTACGTCGACGGCGGCTTCCACGTGATGGGGCTGAGCCTCGACGACAACTGACGACACGCCGCGAGCCCGCCGCAGGCTGACCGAGAGCGGTGCAGAGACCCAGCGGGTGACCTTAGAGGAAGAGCCACACCGAATAGCCGACGTAGAGGGCGAGGAGCACGGCGCCTTCGCCGCGCGACAGCCGCTTGCGCGTCGCGAGCAGGGCGAAGAGCAGGACGGAAATCCCAAGCATCGCCCAGAAGTCGATGCGCACGATCTCCGGCGCCACGGCGATTGGCTGCACCAACGAGGTCAAGCCGAGGATGCACAGCAAGTTGAAGATGTTCGAACCGACGATGTTGCCAAGCACGAGATCCGCCTGCTGACGGCGGCCAGCGACCAGGCTGGCCGCCAGCTCTGGCAGGCTGGTGCCCAACGCCACCACTGTCAGCCCGATCACGCGTTCCGGCACGCCGATCTCCCGAGCCAGATCGGAGGCACCGGTCACCAGCAGATTCGCCCCGCCGACGAGCAGCGCGACGCCCGCGGACACGCCGATCAGAGCCTTCCAGAGCGGGCCGATCGCTTCCTCACCGACCTCCGACTGCCACTCGTGCTGGCTGGCCGGGTCGCGCAGCAGCCAGACCAGGAAGCCGACCAGCAACGCCACGAGGAGGGCGCCCTCGGCCCGACCAATTTGCCCTCCGGTCGCCAGAATCGGATACATCGCGACGGTGGCGAGAAGCATGAAGGTCATCTCACGACGCAGAAAGCGGACGGTCGTCGGAAGCGCAAAGGCCAATGCCGACGCGCCGAGGATCAACCCGATATTGGCCAGGTTCGAACCCAGCGCGTTGCCCAAAGCCAGATCCGGCGCGCCACGGAGCGTGGCGGCCAATGCCGCCGCGAGCTCCGGTGCCGAGGTGGCGAAGGCCACGACGGTCAGCCCGATGACGATCGGGCTCAGGCCGAAGAGACGCGCCATGCGGATCGAATGATCGACCAGCAACTCACCCCCGAGATACAGCAGGCCGATGCCAACGACGACGAAGAGGACCGAAACCAGCATCGCGTCTCCTAGCGTCCGACGGCGACGTCGGGATTCTCGGCCAGGCCGAGGTCTTCATAGATGGCCCCGCACAGCTGGTCGAATCGCTCGCGATGAGCGTCCTCTCCCGGCTGCCCGTTGACCGCGAGGGCGATGACCAGATCGTGCATCGGGTCGGCGAAGGCCACCGATGATTGAAACCCGCTGTGGCCGAACGTGCGCCGTGAAGCATGCGGCCCGTAGCCGTAGGTGACGGACGGAGCGCCGTAATGCTTTGAGTCGATGATGAAGCCAAGGCCCCAGTCGAGCGCCTGCTGGAAGGTGCGATCGTGCAGGCCGACGCGCTGAGGGACGGTCATCGCCTCGACCGTTTGAGGCGACAGCAGCCGCTCGCCGGCCTCGGTTACACCGCGCCGCAGCAACATCTCGTAGAAACGTCCAAGATCGCGCACAGGCCCCCAGCCGTTGCCACCCGGCTGACTTTGCGTTGCCTCGATCCGACAATGATGACCGCGCTGCACGGGTTCGGCGCCCGAGGTGTCCCAAACCGGCGCCAACGTCGCGGCATCGAACTCCGCTTCCGGGATGCCAATCCACGAGTCCAGCATGCCGGCAGGCTCCAGGACTCGCTCCCGCACCAGCTCGGCGAAGGGCCGACCGTCAAGACGCCGAGCGATTTCACCCAGAACGAACCAGCTTGAAGCGAGGTGATAGCCGGCGCGGTCGCCGGGCACCCACCGCGGCTCCGGACGGTGCGCAGCGACGTATGCCACGATCTCGTCCCAGCTGCGCTCCGGCCAGCCAAGGTCGATCAGGCGGATCCCGGCTGTGTGCGTCAGGAGATGGCGAACGGTGATCGCGTCCTTGCCGCGCGCCGCGAACTCCGGAATGAACCTCGCGACCGGATCGTCGAGGTCGAAGGCGCCCTCTTGCCAGAGCAGGCCGAGGAGCACCGCGGTGACCGGTTTGGTCGCCGACATCCAGAGCATCGAGTCGGCGGTCGACATCGGCACGCCGGGCAGCCGCTCGCCGATCGCGAAGCTCCACCGCTCGATCTGCGGTGACGCCTCCTGAGCTTGCCTAGCCCGTGGCTGCGCACCGGCACCGCGCGACACGAAGACCTGGCCGCCGACATGCTGGCCACGCTCGACGCCTGCCAGCAGTCGATCGCGTGTCCGCGTCAGCTGGCCGACCGGCTCGGAACTCGAGGGAGGTCTCTCGGACGGCGTCGAAGCGGGCAGCATCAGGGGAAAAAGGACGGGGCGTGAATGGGGGCGCAGCATAGCACCGCGACAGGACACAGCTGTCGACCGGTGGCTCGGTTGCGAGCACCCCGAGCGTGCGAGAAACTCCCCCGATGCAGATCGATCCCGGCGCCGGATCCTTGCCGCCAGCCAATGCGTTCCACAAGATCGTCGACGCGCTGAGCGCACGGATCCAGAACGGGGAACGGGGCCGACGCATCGAGAGAGTCGATCAGTCCCTGGACGCCCTGGCGACGCCCGCGCTGGTGGTCGACGTCGAGCGGCTGCATCGCAACCTCGCCGACATGGCGGATCGCTGCCGGCGCCTGGGCGTCCGCTTACGCCCGCACTTCAAGACGCCGAAGAGTCTCGTCGTCGCCGCCCTCCAGCAGCACCTCGGCGCCGCCGGTTTCACCGTCTCGACCTTCGCCGAAGCGCGTGACCTGCTCGACGTCTTCGGTGCCACCGACGTGCTCTGGGCCGTGCCGCTGGCGCCAACCCGACGCGACGAGGCCCTGGCACTCCATCGACGAGCGGCGGAAGCCGGGCGACGTCTCGGTCTGCTGGTTGACGCACGGTGCACGATCGACGGACTTGCACAGGCCATCGCCGACAGCGCGCCGATGCCCGACGTCCACGCGTGGCTGAAGATCGACTGCGGCAACCGACGCTGCGGCGTGCGGCCGGATGATCCAGCGGCCGAGAGCCTGGCGCGCCGCATTCACAACACACGCGGACTGCGCTTTGCCGGCCTGGTCAGCCATTCGGGGCAGGCCTACGCCGCCCGTGGTGCCGAGGCCCTGGCCTCGATCGCCGAGCATGAGCGCGCGGCGATGGCCGGAGCGGCCAGACGCCTACGCAACGCCGGCCTCGACGTGCCGACCGTGAGCGTCGGCTCGACGCCGGCGATGCGCTATGCCCGCTCACTCAAGGGCATCGACGAGGCGAGACCAGGCAACTACGCTTACTTCGATCTCATGCAGGTCCGCCTCGGCGCCTGCACGGTTGACGAGGTGGCCGCCTGTGTGCGCGCGAGCGTGATCTCGCGCCGCGACGATCTGGAGCAGACCGTGATCGACGCCGGCGCGCTGTCTCTCTCCCGCGACGACGCCGGCGCGCCGCAACGCGACGGATTCGGTCGCATTCTCGAACTCGATTCCCTGCACGATCGGCCGGCGGACCTCTCTTCGCTCGACGCGCTGCCGCGCATCGTCGGGCTGTCGCAAGAGCACGGCCACGTCGAAGCGCTCCTCGACCCACTGCGCCCGATCGATGTTCTTCCCATCCATTCCTGCCTCGCCGTCGGATGTCACGACGTCGTCTACTTTGCTCAGGGGCATCGCGTCGTCGCCCGCGAGATCCTCGAGCTGACCGGACGCCACTGACGGGGCTCAACGGACCGGGCCCAGCCGGCCGGTGGCAGGTCCCAAACTCAACGCACGCGATTGACCGCTGGAGGCCCGATGACGCACGACCTGACGACCCCTCACCCAACGCTCGCCCTCACCCGCCGACGGCTTGTTCACTTCATCGCCATGCTGGCGGTGACGGCGTTCGCGCTCACCGCCATGCCGGCGATCCACGCCGACGCATCACCGAGCAGCCCGCCGACCGAGATCGTCCTCGACGCCTGGCTTGCGGTGGGACCGCTGGCCGTCCCCGCGGCGTCGGAGAACGACAAGCCGTCAGACCTGCTCGACGCGGTCTCCCTCGACGCGCATCGCTTCGTCCCGGCCGACGGCGAGGCGCTTCCTTGGCCGCTGGCGAATGCGCCGACCTGGCGCCGCCTGACGGATGTCGATGAGTTGGCGCTGCCGACGTCGCAGGACCATGGGCAGGTGGCGATGTGGAGCACGGAGATCGATGTCGAACGCTTCGTGCGCCTGGACTGGGCGGTAACGAGCCGCGGACCCCTCCGCCTGCTGGCGGACGGTCACGAGGTGGCAACCAAGGCCGGCGTCGACGAGGCCGATGCGGAAGCGGGCGAAACCAAGGCATCGCTGGAGCTGGTTCCTGGCCGCCACCGTCTCTGGATCGTCGCCGCGCGGCCGGCGACGTCGTCTGACAATGGCGAGGACTGGTCCATCACGTCGCGGCTCGAGGGGACGGAGTCGGAGCAGGTCGCGCGGGTGTCGACCGGTCTCGGAGTCGATCGCCACCTGTCGATCGGCGACATCCTCGCAACGCCGACGGTCACCGGCCTCGACCTGGCGCCGGACGGCGAGCACCTTCTGCTGAATCGCCGGCATGCACAGCTCGACGACGCCGGCTCCCGCCAACGCGTCGACCTGATCGCGACCGCAACCGGCGAGATCGTTCGGCAGCTCGACGTCGGCAAGGTGGCGTGGAGCCCGGACGGGCGCTGGATCGCCTACGCGACGTTTGGAGACCGCGAAGAAACGCTCGATCTCTGGCGGGAGCCGGTCGAAGGTGGTGAGCGTTTGTCGATCGCGCGGGATCTCGAACACCTCGCAGACCATCGCTGGCTACCGCACGGCGAGGGGCTCCTGCTGCGCTTCGACGAGCAACCCGAGCCAGACGAACGGCGCGTCAAGCGCTATCGCGGCCTGACGGATCGCTGGAGCGACGGGCGCGATGCCCGACGCTTCGAGGTCGTGACCCTCGACGGCGACGTGCGGGTGCGGGTGTGGAGCGGGTCCACCAACGACGGTTTGCAAGATCTTCGCCCGGACGGTCGTGCGCTCCTGATCGCGACGACCGAACACGGTCTGACCGAGCGTCCGTTCTCGTCGACGCAACTGATCGAGCTGAATCTCGACACGCTCGAGCGACGTCAGCTCGGACCGGATCTCGGCTGGTTCGACGCAGCACTCTACGCGCCTGATGGCCGCAGCCTCGTCGTCCTCGGCAGCCCGTCCCTCTTCGGGGGAGTCGGCGAGCGAGTGCCGGACGGCGCCTTCGCCAACGACTACGAGGGGCAGGCATTCCTTCTCGATCCGGAGACCGGTGCCGTGCGAGCGATCTCCGCCGACTTCGATCCGGCAATCCTCGAGGCGCACTGGCCACCCGGCAGCGAGTCGATCGTGTTCCACGTTCAGGACGGGCCGTTCCGTCGCTTCGTGACGTTCGACCCGGGGACAGAGACCTACACGGCGATCGAGCCGGGCACGGTGGAGGTGGCAACCACCGCGTCAGTCTCAGCGTCCGGAGAACGGATCGCGTTCCTCGGAACGTCATCCGACCGCCCCCATGCGGTCTATCTGCGCGACCTGAGCGGCTCCGGCGGCGAGCCGCGCCTGCTGCTCGACCCCGACGCGGAGCGGTTCGCGGGCCTGGCGCTGGGAGCCGTCGAGGACTTCTCCTTCACGTTCGATGGAGAAGAGATCGTCGGCCGCGTCCACTATCCGCCGGACTTCGACCCGTCGCGCCGCTGGCCGGCGATCGTCAATTACTACGGCGGCGTCGTGCCGACCAGCCGCACGTTCGGCGGCCGCTACCCGAAGCATTTTTGGGCCGCGAACGGCTATGTGGTTCTGGTGCTTCAGCCGAGCGGCGCCGCCGGCTTCGGCCAGGAACGCGCCTCTCGTCATGCCAATGATTGGGGACGGCGAGTCGGCCAGGAAATCCTGGCCGGCGTCGAGGCCTTCGTGTCTTCCCACCCGTTCATCGATCCCGACCGTCTCGGCTGCATCGGCGCCTCGTACGGCGGCTTCATGACCCAGTACCTGATCTCACGCAGCAATCGATTCGCCGCGGCGGTCAGTCACGCCGGCATCTCGAACCTCACGAGCTATTGGGGCGCCGGGAATTGGGGCTACCTCTACAAGAGCGCGGCCTCGGCTGAAAGTTATCCGTGGAACGCTCCGGAACTCTACGTCGATCAGAGCCCGCTGTTCTCCGCCGACGACATCACGACGCCGCTCCTGCTGCTCCACGGTGATGCCGACACCAACGTCCCCGCAGACGAGAGCCAGCAGATGTACACCGCGCTCCGCGTGCTGGGCCGCGACGTCGAGCTGATCGAGATCGAAGGGCAGGATCATTGGATTCTCGAGCCGGCGCAGCGGCGGCTGTGGAGCCAAACGATCGTCGCCTGGTTCGATCGCTATCTGAAGGACGATCCGGCGCTCTGGGATCACCTGTGGGAGGGAGAAGGACCGCGCGGCTGACCGCCAGAGCCTCGGGGCCCCGAGAGCCTCGAGGCTTCTCACCGGCCGGGGCGCGAGACCATGGCCGGCGGCTCCACGGTTCGGCAAATGGCCGTCGGGCAGCTCCGAGAGGAGTCAGCCGCGGCCGGCGAGACGGCGCGGCAGCGCGAACTGAAGAGCCAGACGGCGCACCAGCCGCTGCGCCGCGAGCGCGGCGTCGGCCGGTAGCCGCAGATCGACGGCGCCCGCCTCGAGGGCGGCGACCGCCACATCTTCGAGTGCCGCAAGGTCGCCCGGCGATGGCTCGTCGGCGACGTCGAGCCGAGCAACAACCCCCAGGCCCTGAGCAGCGAGACGCTCGATGTCCGCGACGGTCGACGGCTTGCCGGCATCGCTCGGGCGAGCTGTGCAGACCATCTCGATCGTCACCTGATGATCCGTGTCGAGCTCGGCCAGAAGGCTGACCGCGGCGGCTGCAGGGGCCCGGCGACAGACGAGGCGGAGCGCCCGGCCCGGCCGGTCGCGGAGCAGGCGGAGCGCCGCCTCGCCGCCGACCAGCGTCTCAAACGGGCGCTCGGTGGTGCCCAATTCGACGACCGCGCCGGGACGACGCGCCTGACGTTCGACCCGCTCGAGCAGCAGCCGGCGCCCGACGCTGCGACGAGAGTCCGCGATCGCGCGCCGAGCATTCTCCAACCAGCGCCCGCCTGCCGGCCGATCGAGAGCGGCGCCGGCCGGTGAGCCAGCCAGCCGTGAAGGCGTCAGATCGGGAACGAGCGGCAACGTGGCAGTGCGGAGCATGGCGAAACCTCAAAACGTGCTCGAGTGGAAGGAGATGCTCGAGTGGATGACAGGGGCGGCGTCTTGCCGCCCTACTTCCGCCATGTTACGCCCCTTCACCGCCCTCGTCAAGCGAAATCCGATCGTTTCACCGCTCGACTTTCGCCTCTCCAGGCGAGCCTGCGATCGATAAAGTCAGCCGATGCCGGAGCTGCCCGAAGTCGAAGTCGTGCGCCTCAGCCTCGTCCCGCACCTGCCTGGACGCCGGATCGTCTGCGTCGACGTTCGATCGCCGGCCCTTCGCGAGCCCCTCGACCGAACCGCCCTCGAAGGCCTGGCCGGCCAGCGGGTCGGCACGCTGAGGCGACGCGCGAAGTACCTGTTGATCGACGTTGACGACGGGCGAACGCTGGCGCTGCATCTCGGCATGAGCGGACGGCTGACTCTCGTTCCAAGCCACACGCCCCCGGTCCGGCACGAGCATGTCGCTGCGCGACTCGATGATGGGAGGCGGCTCCGCCTGGTCGATCCACGACGTTTCGGGCAGGCGTTCGTCATCGCCACCGACGCTCTTGAGCGCGACCGCCACTTCGCCCACCTCGGTCCAGAGCCGCTCGAGGATCTTTTCGACGGCGCGGTGCTCCAGCGGGCCGCTCGCGGCCGCCGCGGGCCGATCAAGACGTTCTTGATGGACGCCGGAGTGGTCGTCGGAGTCGGCAATATCTACGCCAGCGAGGCCCTGTGGCGGGCCGGTGTGCACCCGCGCAGATCCGTCGCGCGCGTCTCGGCTGCCACGTGGGAGCGCGTCGCGGGCGCCGTCCGAGACACTCTCGCCGACGCCATCCGTGAAGGCGGCACGACGCTCAACGATTTCACCGACAGCGGCGGGCACGCTGGCGACTTCCAGGTTTCGCTCGCCGCCTACGGACGGGCGGGCGAGGCCTGCGACCGCTGCCCGGCGTCGATCCGCCGAATCGTGCAGTCGAACCGTAGTACGTTCTACTGCCCCGGCTGTCAGCGCTGAGCGAAACCTCGCCTCACCAACCGCGCAGCTCTTCGGCGAGCCGGGCCGCGTCCTGCTGCACCCGGCGAGCGTCGGGCTGTTCGGCGGCCAGCGCCAGCGCTCGCTCGGCCCCCCGGCGCGCCGCCTCGATCTCGCCGTTGGCGGCGAGCAGCCGGGCGTGGAGCGACTGCGTGCGGTAGCCCGGATCGACCTCGGCCAAAAGAGCGGCCCAGTCGCCAGCTTCGTCCAGCGCGATGTCGTTCGCGGCCATCCAGGCCACCCAGCTGTAGAGACCGCGCGCCCCCTCCGGCGTGTCGGTCGCCATCGCCGCCAGCCGGCGCGCCCGACTCAGCGCCTCGGTCTCGGTGGCGAATCGGATCTCGAAGGGAACGCGCAGCGCGCCCCAGCGCAGCTCGCCGACGGCCCGATCGAAGGCGACTTCAGGAAACGCGACGGTGAGCCATTCGGTGGGGTCTGCCGCCTGCGGCGTCACCTCGACCCGCAGCACATCCTTCGCCGGATCGTGCCGCAGGGACCCCCACTGCTCCGCTTCGGAGTTGAAGATCAACGTCCAGGAGTCGGGACCCGGCTCAGTGAAGAAGGCGTAGGTCCCGGCGGCGATCGCCTGCCCCTCGATCGTCGCGTCGTGACTGAATGTAATCGTCGTTGCCTCGTTGGCGCCGGTGCGCCAGACCTCCCCGTACGGCACCAGCTCACCCCACAGCGTGCGACCTCGCTGGCCCGGCCGGCTGTAGGAGACGGAGACCTCGGCGAGTCCGACCACCTGCGACGTGACAGCCGGCGGCGAGACGCGCGGCGGGCCGTCGGGAATCTGAGCCTGGCCGGCCGCCGCGAGGCCGACGGCGAGAACGAAGATCGCCACGACGCGGGCGACCCGGGCGGACGAGCGAGTGGATCGAAGCGCGGACAGCGAACGGTGCATGATCAAGGCTCCCATCGTCAGATCTCCGAGGTCTCGAGACGTTGCAAGGCAGCGGCCGCGGGCGGCGCCACGGCGGATCCAGAAGGCTCGGGCCAAGCCATCAACCAGAGAACGGCCACCGGCAGCCCGCGGACGCGGCGGCGGCCGATGTCGACCCGATAGCCGGCGGCCGGCAACTCCGACGCCAGCGCCCGCAGCTCCCGACAGGAGTAGGTTCGGAAGCACGACGCGATGCCGTCCCAGGTCACGAGCGCGGGAACGACCGGCACCAGGTAGGTGAAGACCAGCCGACGCAAGCTGAACGGTCGCAGGAAGGGCGTCGAGAGCCAGACGGCGAGTGGCATGAAAAGGAGCGTGGCGAGGGTCGCGACGCTGCGCTCCGACACTTCGAAGACGGCGATCGGCCGACCGCAGCGCGCAGCGTCCGTCAGGACCGCTCGCGCGCAGGCCGGACGCAGGTGATGAAAGGCGGAGAACATCGTCCGGACGCCGGCTGGCTCGGACGGCGGCGATCGTGCGTCGACCGGCTCGGTGAGGAAGTCGATGCGCGGTTGCTCGGCGCTCAGCCGATTCCAACGGGCAACCTGCGGGTAGAGATCGCTCAAGGTGGCGCGCACGTCGATGCGGCGGCGCGTTAGCTCCTCCACCAGCGGGCCGATGACTCCGGAGCTGCCCGACGCGAAGTCGACGATCCGCCGCTCTCCCGTCGTCTCGAGCAGCGCGGCGAGGCGGTCGACCACGTCGGTCCGGCTGAGGCACGCGCAGAAGAGGAATCGGAGACAGTCGGTC
>JBCBCF010000151.1:0-10526 GCA_038530905.1 Acidobacteriota bacterium | reverse complement strand
GACCGTCGAAGTCGATCGAGGCGCGCCGCTCTGACGGCTCGAAGCCTGCCACCCGTCCGATATCGCCGTTGAACGTGCCGAGGTCGTAGTTGTTGCGCGTTTGCATCACGCGGTCACCGACGCGCAGCGGCACGCCGTCGGCCACCACCTCGCGGCCCTCGGGATTGAGCCGCAGCTGCAGCTCGGCGTTGAGTCGATCGGCGCCGAGCGCGCCCTTGCGCATGGGAGACAGCACCTGCACCTCGGTCCGCGGATCGAAGCCGAAGTGTGCCGGGATGCGCTCGACCACCAGCTCGACGAGGGTGTCGAAGAGCGCCTGTGGCTGCTGTCGCTCGATGAAGAAGAAGTCGTCGTCGCCGCGCTCGCTGCGCGGACCGGTCGGCTCACGCCCCGAGATCGGTGCCTCTCCGTGGGTCAATCGGTGCGCATTGCGCACGATCAGGCTGCGGCGGGCCTGGCGGAACACGTCTGTGAGCCGCGCCTCGGCGAGCAGGCCGGAGGCCAGGAGGTCGGCCAAGACCCGCCCGGGACCGATCGACGGCAGCTGATCGACGTCGCCGACCCAAACCAGGCGCGCGCGCTCTGGGAGCGCGTCGACCACCGCGGCCGCGAGCGCCAGGTCGACCATGGAGGATTCGTCAACCACCAGAACGTCGCATGGAACGGGCTGCTCGGCGTCGCGGCCGAAGCGACGGCTGCGGCCGTCGAACTCCAGGAGCCGATGAAGGGTCTTCGCCGGTCGCCCCGTCGCGTCGGCCAGGCGCTGGGCCGCCCGCCCGGTCGGCGCCGCCAGCTCGACGCGCAGCTTCTTCGCCGCCAGGATCTCGACCAGACCGCGCACCAGCGTCGTCTTGCCGGTGCCGGGGCCGCCGGTCAGCACGGCGAGAGGCGCGTCGAGAAGGGTCTGCAGCGCTCGGCGCTGGCCGGGTGCCAGCGTGAGCTGCGAGCGCTCCTCGAACCACTGAACGGCGCGCCCGACATCGAGCGTCGAGGGCAGCTCGTTCTGCCCAGCGAGATGGCGCAGGCGAGCGGCCATCCTCGTCTCGAGGCGCTCGAGCGCCGGCAGGTAGATCGCCCGTTCGACCCGTTCGGGGCGCCGCACTGCAGAGACCTCGCCGGCTGCCACCAAATCGTCGATGACGCCTTCGAGATGGCCGACGGGAAGGTCGAGCAGATCGGCGCCGAGGCGCACCAGCTCGGCCGCGGGCAGAAAGCAGTGGCCGCGGTCTTTGGCCGAACGCAGGGCGTGCAGCAGCCCGGCCTGGAGCCGCTCAGGAGCGTCGGCGGCCAGGCCCTGCGCTCGCGCGATAGCGTCGGCCGTGGCAAAGCCGATTCCGGACACTTCGCGCGCCAGCCGGTGGGGCGAGCGTTGGACGATGTCGGGAGCTCGATCTCCGAAATGTCGCTCGATGCGCGTGGCGAGCGCGCCGGCGATGCCGTGCTCGGCAAGCAGCAGCCGCGTCTCGCGGCCGGCGCGATGGCGTTCCCAGGCCTCGCGGATGCGTCGACTGCGCACCGTCCCGATGCCCTCGATCTCCTGCAGACGCTCCGGCTGGCTCTCGATGACCTCGAGCGTGTCGAGACCGAAGCGCCGCACCATCCGCCGCGCGATCTCCGGTCCGATGCCCTCGATCAGGCCAGAGGCCAGGTAGCGCTCGATGCCCAGGAGGGTCGTCGGCTGCACCGCCTCGACCCGGCGTGCGCGAAATCTTCGGCCGTGGCGCGGATCGCTCTCCTCGCGCCCGACCAAGCGCACGGTTTCACCCGGCTGAATGCCAACCAGCGGGCCGATGGCCACCTGCGTGCCACGGCCACGGACCTGTAGGCGCAGGATCGCGAAGTCCCGCTCGGGATCGGCGTAGAGGACTTTCTCGACCGCTCCCTCGAGCCGCAGCCGCGTCGCTGCAGAGGTCGGAATCTGGTCTTCGAAAAGCGTCGGCGACCGGCCGTCGGCGCGGGACATCGCGCGATGATACGGCGTTGTAGGATCGCCGCGTGACCCGCAAGTGGTGGCTGATCGCCGCGATCCTGCTCGGCGGCTGGGGAGCGCTCGAGCTGATGATGTATCAGAGCGGGCTTGGCGACTACGCCCGCAGTCCGCAGCGCGTCGAGCTGGCGAAGGATCGCGTGGCCCTCGTGGGTGGCGGACGCGCCGGTCTGACCTTCGAAGAGCGCCGGCGAGGCGACAAGGCGCGTCTGGGCCTGCGCTGCGACTCGGTGGACGAGACGCTGACCTTGTCGATCGGCGAGCCGGTGATGACCGGCTGCGGAGTCGAGATCGAGCTGCTGGCGGTCGATCTGCGCCGCGCCTCCCTCGAGGTGCGGTGGGACGAGGAAGCAATGCCGAGCGAGCCGAATACAGAGCCTGCCTCGCCGACCGACCGAGGAGAGATCGGATGACGACCGACACGCGATCTCACGCATCCGCTGCCGCCCCCGCGTCGCCGCGCGGCGCGCTCGCTCGCCGTTGGGATGTGCTGTCTCCCTGGCCCGGTGGGCGCTGGCTGTTCTCGAAGGCGCTGGGTCGGATGGCGCCTTACACCGGTTCGATCGACGCGCGGGTCGAGGACGTCATCCCTGGCTATGCGCGCGCGCGCATTCACGACCGGCCTCGGCTGCGTCAGCACCTCGGCTCGGTGCATGCGGCAGCTCTCTTCAACCTCAGCGAGATGGTCAGCGCCTTGGCGCTGATGTACGCCTTGCCGGCAGACGCCCGCGCGATTCCGTTCCGGCTCGAAATCGACTATTTGAAGAAGTCGCGCGGTGTCCTGACCGCCGAGGGGCGGGCGCCGATCCTGACGACCCCGGAAGAAGGCCGCCATCAGGTCGAGGTCGAGGTGCGCGACCGATCAGGCGAGGTCACAGCACGCGTGGTCGCCCATTGGCTCGTGCGTCCAACGGCGCCGCGCGTCGGTCGGGTGTCGTCTTGAGCGAGACGGCGGGTGAGCCGGACGGGGTTCCGATCGACGTTGAGGGAGCGCGCGCGCGCGTCGCCGAGCTGGTTCCCGAACTTGAGCGTCACGAGCACCTTTATTACGTCGAGAGTCGTCCGGAGATCTCGGATCGCGCCTTCGACGCCCTTCTCGAAGAGCTGCAGCGGCTGGAAGAGGCGCATCCGAGCCTGCGGACGCCGACCAGCCCAACGCAGCGGGTCGGCGGCGCGCCGGTCGAGGGCTTTCCCTCCGTACCTCACGATCCGCCGATGCTCTCGCTCGACAACACCTACAGCTTCGAAGAGCTCGAAGCCTGGGCGCGGCGGATCGAAAAGCGACTCGAGCTCGAGGAGACGCCGCCGCTCGTCTGCGAGCTGAAGATCGACGGCGTGTCGATCTCGATCCGTTACGAGGACGGTGTCCTCGCTCAGGCGTTGACGCGCGGCAACGGCCGCATGGGCGATGACGTCACCGCCAACGTGCGGACGGTCCGTCGTCTGCCGCTGCGCCTGCGCGGAGACGACGTGCCGAGCCGGCTCCTCGTGCGCGGCGAGATCTTCATGCCGCGAGACGTCTTCGACGAGATCAACCGAGAGCGCGAGCGCCAGGGGGAGGCGCTCTACGCCAATCCACGCAACACCACCGCGGGCACGGTGCGTCTGCTGGACAGTCGCGAGGTCGCGCGGCGCCGCCTCGAGGTCGCCATCTTCACCGGTCTCGCGGCTGCCGATGAGGTCGCCGGCACCCAGGCGGAGCAGCTCGATCGTCTGGCGTCGTGGGGGCTGCCGGTGCAGGCTTCATGGCGGCGGTGCAGCGAGCTCGAGGCCGTGCGCTCGTACGTCGAGGAGTGGAGCACGGCACGGCTGGCCCTGCCCTTCGAGACCGACGGCGTCGTCGTCAAAGTGGACTCGATGGAGAAGCGGACCGCGCTCGGCGCTACGTCGAAGGCACCGCGCTGGGCCGTGGCCTACAAATACGCCGCCGAGCAGGCGCGCACCCGCGTGCGCGACATCGTGGTGCAGGTCGGGCGGACAGGCAAACTGACGCCGGTCGCCGAGCTGGAGCCGGTGAACCTTGCCGGAACGGTGGTGCAGCGAGCGACGCTCCACAATGCCGAAGATCTGGCGCGCAAGGATGTGCGCGTCAAGGATCTGGTGGTGCTCGAGAAGGGTGGAGACATCATCCCGAAGGTGGTCGCGGCAGTCGTCGAGGCGCGGCCGGACGGCGCCAAGCCCTTCGTCGTGCCGACTGGGTGCCCGCGCTGCGACGAACCGGTGGTGCGCTTCGAGGGCGAAGTGGATCTTCGCTGCACCAACCCGGCCTGTCCGGCCATCGTCGCGCAATCGATCGAACATTTCGTGTCGCGCGACGCGATGGATATCGAGGGCCTGGGCGAAAAAACGGTCCGGCAGCTCCTCAAGCAAGGGCTGCTCAAGGACTACACCTCGCTCTACAGCCTCGAGCGCGACGACTTGATCGCTCTCGAGGGCTGGGGCGAGACCTCGGCCGATGCTCTGCTGGCGCAGATCGAGGCGAGCAAGGAGCGCGATCTCGGTCGACTGCTCTACGCTGTCGGCGTTCGCTTCGTCGGCCAGCGGGTCGCGCGCATCCTGGCGGACCGCTTTAGCGACCTCGATCGGCTGGGCGCGGCGGACCGCGCCACGCTCGAGGACACGCCGGAGGTCGGCCCGAAGGTGGCCGGCAGCGTCCTGGCCTTCTTCGCCGAACCGCGCAACGTCGAGCGCCTGGAGCGGTTGCGCGCCGCCGGCGTCACGACGACCCAGCCGCTGCCCGAGCCGCAGCCGGCGGAAAGGCCGTTCCAGGATCAGAAAGTGGTGCTCACGGGCACGCTCGAGCGCATGACGCGAGCGCAGGCGAAAGCGCGTCTCGAGGCTCTCGGCGCGCGCGTCGTCTCGTCCGTGTCCGCCAAGACCGACCTCGTCGTCGCGGGCGAAGAAGCCGGCTCGAAGCTCGACAAGGCGCGCCGACTCGGCGTCGACGTGGTCGACGAGGCCGGCTTCTTGAAACTGCTCGGCGAGCCGATGTCCGGCTGAGCGTCGGCCGCCGGTCGGTCGCAAGCGCATCGAGGAATATTGCTTCGGATGCCCGAGTTGCCGAGGCGGACATCGCGGCGAATCGCCGCGCCAGCCCACACCGACCGTCGCTGCGCCGCGGCGCCAGACTGCGGCGATCAGACGATTCCGACCCGCGAGGACCTTGATGATGTATAGCCCGCTGATGGTGAACCCGATGCGTGAAGAGTTGGTGGCTGCCGGCTTCCTCGAGTTGACCACCGAGCACGAGGTGGCGGGCTGGCCCGGGAAGGCCGAGGGAACCGCGTTGTTGGTGATCAACTCGGTCTGCGGCTGTGCCGCGGGCATGGCGCGTCCGGGCGTGCGCGCCGCCCTCAACGAAGGTGGCGACGGGCCGGATCATCTCGCCACGGTTTTCGCTGGCGTCGATCGCGAGGCCACCGCCGCGGCGCGCGCTCTCATGCCGCAGGTGCCGCCGTCGAGTCCCTCGATGGCGCTGTTCAAGGACGGTGAGCTGGTCCATTTTGTGCCGCGGCATCGCATCGAAGGCCGCACCGCCGAGGACGTGGCGCAGGATCTGCGCGCCGCCTTTGCCGAGCACTGCGCCTGAGCGCCGGCCGGCAATGGGCACTTTCCATCACGGCAAGCACGAGCTGCACGGCATCACCGTCGTTGTCGACACCGACGGGCCGGACCTCTTTGTCGGGCGGTGCGACGACATCCTCGACGACCGCGTGGTCCTGCGCGACGTCGATGTGCATCGCGACGGCGCGCACGAGCTGTCGCGCGCTGCCTACCTTGAGCGCGCCGCGCAGTGGGGAGTGTTCAAGACCCACGAACGCCTGGTCCTCGATCGCGCCCGCGTCACCTCGATTCGCCGCCTCGGAGAGCTCTGAGCCCTTCGGATCTCGGTGGTGGAGCGTTCAACGCCTCCTGCTGGGCGACGCGTCGCCGCACTCGGCGCGGCGGCCTGCGCGTTCGCCATCGGCGCCGGTGCGTTCGGCGCCCACGCGTTGCGCGACCACCTGGAGCCGGCCGCCCTTGAGCAGTGGCGGACGGCCGTTCTGTACCTGCTGATCGGCGGCCTCGGCGCCCTGATCGGCGGCGTTGTGACGCTTGCCGGCGTGGCCCGGGCGCAAGGCGCGAGCGTCTCCTGCCTTGTCGGAGGGCTGGTCTTCTTCGGCGCCGTCGGCGGTTTGGCGCTCGGCGGCCCGCGCTGGCTGGGCGCGGTGGCACCCCTCGGCGGCACGGGCCTGCTGGTCGGCTTCGCCCTTCTCGCCCTCGGTCTCGTCCGCGGCGCTTCGTCTCGCTGAGCGCGCGCTGCACGCCGCGCGCTGCACGCCGCGCGCTGCACGCCGCGCTGCGGCTCGCCACGCCCAGGGTCGAGGTGTAGCATCGAGCGGCCGCGACGGCGGCCCGCGCTCGGCTTCGCCGTCGCCCAGTCGGCACCTCTCTCGCATCGCCCATTTCCGCAGGAGCCTTCAGACGATGGCCAACGGCATCGTGCAGCTTCCGCCGCCGGTCAACGAACCGGTGCGCTCATACGCCCCCGGGACCCCCGAACGCGCCTCCCTCCAGGCCCGCCTCGGGCAGATGCTCGAAGAATGTCCGGAGATCCCCACCGTCATCGGCGGTGAGCGACTGCACACGGGCGATCTTCGAGAGGTCGTCTGTCCCCACGATCATGGCCACGTTCTGGCGCGCATTCACCAGGCGGGTGCCGAAGAAGCGAGGCAGGCCGCCGACGATGCCCTCGCCGCGTGGCAGGCGTGGTCGGAGATGCCTTGGGAAGCCCGAGCGGCGATCTTCCTCAAGGCCGCCGATCTGCTTGCCGGGCCGTGGCGCGACACGGTCAACGCCGCCACCATGCTCGGTCAGTCGAAGACCGTCTATCAGGCTGAAATCGACTCGGCGTGCGAGCTGATCGACTTCTGGCGGTTCAACGTCCATTTCATGGACGAGATGTATCGCCAGCAGCCGATCTCGCCTGCGGGCGTGTGGAATCGGGTCGAGTATCGGCCGCTTGAAGGCTTCGTGTTGGCGATCACGCCGTTTAACTTCACCGCCATCGGTGGCAACTTGCCGACCGCACCCGCGATGCTCGGCAACGTGGCGCTGTGGAAGCCCGCCGAAACGGCGACATTGGCATCGTGGATGGTGTGGCAGATCCTCGAAGAGGCCGGTCTGCCGGCGGGCGTCGTCAACTTTCTGCCCGGCGACGGGCCGACTGTCGGCGGGCCGCTTCTCGAGCGGCGTGAGCTGGCGGCCGTGCACTTCACCGGCTCAACCGGCACCTTCCAGCACCTGTGGCGCGAGGTCGGGAACAACATCGAGCGCTACGACACCTATCCGCGTCTTGTCGGTGAGACCGGCGGCAAGGATTTTGTCTTCGCTCACCCAACGGCCGACGTCGCACCGCTCTCGACCGCTCTCGTTCGCGGCGCCTTCGAGTTTCAGGGCCAGAAGTGCTCGGCGGCGTCGCGCGCCTACCTGCCGCGCTCTCTCTGGCCGGAGATTTCGGAGCGGCTCACGGAGGAGGTCGCGGCGATTCCGATGGGCTCGCCGGTCGACTTCGGGAACTTCATGACCGCGGTCATCGACGCGCCGGCTTTCCAACGCATCACGAGCGCGATCGAGCGGGCCCGGGCGGCGGCGGGTGTCGAAGTTCTCTGCGGCGGCGGCTTCGACGACTCGACGGGCTATTTCATCGAGCCGACGGTTCTGGTGGTTGACGATCCGCGCTACGAGACGATGGAGGTCGAGCTTTTTGGTCCGGTGCTGACGATCTACGTCTATGACGACGAGGCGCTCGAGGAGACGCTCGAGTTGTGTGATGCGACCAGTCCCTACGCCCTCACCGGCGCCATCTGGGGCCGTGACCGTCAGGCGCTCGAGGCGATGTCGACCGCGTTGCGCCATGCCGCCGGCAACTTCTACATCAACGACAAACCGACCGGTGCGGTGGTCGGGCAGCAGCCGTTCGGCGGTGCGCGCGCGTCCGGAACGAACGACAAAGCGGGTTCGATTTTCAACCTCCTGCGCTGGGTGTCTCAGCGGACGATCAAGGAGACCTTCGTGCCGCCGACCGATGTCCACTATCCGTTCATGGAGAGCGAAGAGTGACCGACGCTGCCAGCGTCGCCGTCCAAACCCACGGCTCGCTGCGCCACGATCTCTCGGGCGAGCCGGTCGAGATCGGCTCCGGAGCCGCCCGCGTGCGGCTCGTCACCGGTGAAGCGATGCGCGCGGACGCGGAGGGCTTGGTGCACGGCGGCTTCGTCTTCTCGCTCGCCGACCATGCAGCGATGCTGGCGATCAACGAGCCGACGGTCGTGCTCGGTGGCGCCGACTGCCGCTTCCTCGCTCCGGTGCGAGTTGGTGACGTGCTCGAGGCGATCGCCGAACGCGACGCGATCGACGGCAAAAAACAAGGAGTCAACGTGCGGGTCGTCCGCGTTCCGGACGGAGCGCAGCCCGCCGAGGCCTCTGACACAGGCGAGATCGACGATGCAGCGGCCGATCTGGTGTTCGAGGGCGATTTCACCTGCTTCGTGCCCTCGCGCCACGTTCTCGCCGCGCGCGAGGAGGAGTGAGCGATGGTGGACGCGACAACCGAGACACCGATGCCGGCCGAGCCGATCGACCCCGACGCCGAGACCGGAAGCGCGCCAGACGCAGGCGCCGCGGCTGAAGTTGCCGTCGCCGCCCCGAGGGAGTCCGACGGACCGGCACCTGCGGTCGCCATTCGTCATGGAGGTGACCTTGTCGCAGAGGTCCTCCAGCGCCACGGCGTGCGCTCCCTCTTCACTCTCTGTGGTGGACATATCTCGCCGATTCTCACCGCCGCCGAGGAGCGCGGGATTCGCATTCTCGACGTGCGCGACGAAGCGTCCGCCGCCTTCGCCGCCGACGCCACCTCGCGGCTCACCGGCACGCCGGGTGTCGCTGCAGTGACCGCCGGCCCGGGTCTCACGAACACCATCACGGCGGTCAAGAACGCGCAGCTTGCGCAGTCGCCGCTGGTCGTCCTCGGCGGCGCGACGGGGACGTTCCTCAAAGGGCGCGGCTCGCTCCAGGACATCGATCAGCAGGCACTGATGGCGCCGCACGTCAAGTGGCAGACGACCTGCTCGCGGGTCCGCGAGCTGCCGGCGGCGATCGATGAAGCGATGCACCAGGCCGCCGACGGTGTCCCTGGTCCGGTCTTCGTCGAGTGCCCGGTCGATTTGCTCTATGCCGAGGAGCTCGTCGCCGAGCAATACGGCGTCGGCCCGTCCTCGAAGCGATCGAAATCACTCGTTGCCCTGGGTGTGCAGCTCGTTCTCAAACGCCACGTGACCAAGCTCTTCGCCGGCTGGCGCGACGCGAGCATCCCCGAGCTGCGCGCTGTCGAGCCCGCCGCGGCCGGCCCGCGCGAGGTCGCGAAGCTGGCGAAGGCGCTGCGCAAGGCGCGCCGCCCGGTGCTCTTGGTCGGCAGCCAGGCGACCCTGGATGCCGGCCGGATCGAGCGCGTGGCGGCGGCGGTGGAGCGTCTTGGACTGCCGACCTACCTCTCGGGCATGGCGCGCGGACTGCTCGGAGCTGAGCCGGCGATCCAGCTGCGTCACAAGCGGCGCGACGCCCTGCGAGACGCTGATCTCGTGCTGCTCGCTGGCGTTCCGGCCGACTTCCGCCTGGACTATGGGCGCCACGTACCGCGCAGTGCCCAGCTGGTGTCGATCAACCGTAGCGCGGTCGATCTGACGAAGAATCGCAAGCCTGACCTCGGCATCCTGGCCGATCCTGGCGCGACCCTGGTCGCTCTCGCCGAACGGTTTCGAACGGCTGGACGGCGCGCGCGGTCGCGGGCGCGCTGGGTCGAGACGCTGCGGGCGCGCGACGCCGCGCGCGAGGCCGACATCGCGCGTCGCGCCGAGGTGCGAGGTGAGCACGTCAACCCACTGCACCTCTGCCGCGAGATCGACGCGCTACTCGACGACGACAGCGTGTTGGTAGCGGACGGCGGTGATTTCGTCGCCACGGCCTCGTACACCATCCGGCCGCGCGGACCGCTGCGCTGGCTCGATCCCGGCGTCTTCGGGACGCTTGGAGTCGGAGGTGGTTTCGCTCTCGGCGCGAAGGCGGCGCGGCCGACCTCCGAGGTCTGGCTGCTTTGGGGCGACGGCTCGGCGGCCTACAGCCTCGCCGAGTTCGACGCCTTCGCTCGCCACGGGTTGCCGGTGATCGCGGTGATCGGCAACGACGCCGGCTGGACACAGATCGCCCGCGAGCAGGTCGAAATTCTCGGCAGCGCGACCGGCACCGTGCTGGCGCATAGCGCCTATTTCGAGGTGGCGCGCGGCTACGGCGGCGAAGGCATCCGCGTTGAGACGATGGACGCGGTGCGACCGGCGCTGCTCGAGGCGAAGCGCCTGGCGCGCAGCGGCCGACCGGTCGTGGTCGACGTCGTGCTCGACTCCACCGACTTCCGCAAGGGCTCGATCTCGATGTGACGGCGGCGCCCTCGGCGCCGCCGGACTTTGCCGTCACCTCGATCTCCATGCGGCAGGTGGGCGCGCCG
>JBCBCF010000150.1:0-10685 GCA_038530905.1 Acidobacteriota bacterium | reverse complement strand
TCTTGGCGTCGCTCCTGAAGCGGAGGCGCAGTTCGGCGGAGCCTGCATCGAGGTCACGCTCGATCGGGTCATCACCGAGGAGCCTTGCTGCTCCGAAGAGGTCTCGCTTGACTCGATTTCTCCACGGGACCTGTCGATTGGCGCCACGTGCGACGGTCAGCTCGAGACGCTGGTCTTCGACATCGAAGGAGACGGCTGCGGCATCGCCGGCACCTGCCTCACCGGCGGCAACTCGCCGATCACGGCGGTTCAGCTCCTCGCCGTGTGCAGCGCGGCGATGCCAGAGGCGAAGAACAACGCGCCGGCGTTCAGCAACTACAACGCCGGAACTCAGATCGGCTACGACCTGAGTCCGGTCTGCAACGGCGGCGGCGCCGGAACTCGCTGTGTTTCCTGTGTCTACAACGAGTCGAGGATCCGGGAGATCATCGTCGAAGATCCGCCACCCGTGGCACCGCCGGGTGAAACCGAGTTCTCGTTCGGTGCCGGTTGGAGCGACGGCTTCGCGCTCCGCGAGGCGCCGGCTACTGCTGCTTCGCTGAATCGAGGCGCGACGGAAGACGCCTCGGGTGGCTATCTCGAACTAGGGATCGCCGTTCCGGTCGGCCGTCGGACGACCGTCGGTGCGGCAGCGAGCTATGCCGAGCCGTCGAGCGATCTGATCGATCTCGGCATCACAAGTTTCGATCTCGTGGGGCGCTACTACCCCTTCGGCCGTGAGGTCGGCGAGGGCGCCTTCTTGCGCGGCTCGCTCGGCTACGCCTTCCTCTCGCCGTCGCCGCGCGACCTGGAGATCCCGTCGGCGGCTCTGGGGTTCGACGACCTCGACGACTCGTTGACCATCGGTGCCGGCCTCGGCTGGGACATCGGGCTCGAGAAGTCGTTGCTTCGACCTGAGCTGGCGGCCCGTTGGTACGAGGGCCCGGGCGAGGTCGAGCTGCGCGTTGGTCTATCGCTCGTTCTGCAGTCCTCGCGGTGACCGACGGCTTTGCGCGGCGTTGGGCCGCGCAAAGCCGTCCTTGGTGGCCGTGACCAGACGCGGTAGCCTGCGGCAGGAGGCCCACAAGGAGACACTCATGCGCCGCAGACTTCCTCGTTTCGTTCTGCCGATCGTTCTCGCGATGGTCTCGACCGCCGCCGTCGCCGATGTTCTCGTGCTGCGCGACGGCTCGCGCATTGAAATCGACGGCACGTGGGAGGAGCGCGGGCGGCTGATTCGCTTCACCACCACCGACGGCCAGCTTTCCTCGGTGCGAGCGTCCGAAGTCGATCTCGAAGCCAGCGCCGAGGCGACGCGCGCCGCCCAGGAGGCGACCGCGCGTGCCGCCACCGCCGAGGAAGAACCTGCCGCGGACGCCGAACGTCCAGAGCCGGTGCTGGTCCTGACCGATCAGGACATCGCCCGCGCGCAGCCCGACGTGGTCGCGGAAGCGGAAGATGAAGTCCAGGAGGGCAACCTGGAGGTGGTCACCTGGACCTACGATCCGGCGGTGGAGCAGAGCGACGCCGGCTACATCATCACCGGTCGCCTTCGCAACAACGGCGCGACCGATGTGTCGTCGGTCCAGCTCTTCATCAACCTTCGCGGCAAGGGCCGCGATGGCGAGGTGATCGAGGGCATCCAGATCACCGGTCGGGCCGAGCTCGATGCCAATCGGCTGGCCGCGGGCCAGGAGATTGCCTTCGTCTACGACGTGCTGCGCGAGGATCTGGCCAAGACCGGCAATCCGGGGCTGTTCCAGGATCCCAAGATCACCTTCGATGCTCGATTCGACCGCGAAGGCCAGGACGAGAGGGTCGAGCAGGCCGTGTCGAACTGAGGCGGAGCAGGTTCGGCGCGCGCGATGACGATCGCCTGGCGGCCAGGTGTCGGCGTCGTCGTGGGTCGTCGATCGCTCGGACCGCAGCCCCGCGCTAGGGCGCGTTCGGCGCCTACGCGATCCGAATCAGCGCTTTGCGAGGCCGGCGACCCGCAGCCAGACGAGCGTCAGGAGGCCCGCCGCGGTGGCGACGGCGAGGGCCCGTCCGTCGACGCCGATCAGCCCGCCGAAGCCGAGCAGTGTGGCGAGAAGCCCGCCGAAGAGAGCCCCGATCGCACCGACGAGTGCCGCGGACATCGAGCCGAGGGCAGGGCGGCCGGGAAGCAGCCGGGCGGCCAAGAGACCGAGAGCGGCGCCGGTCAACAGCCAGGCGAGAAGGGCGAGGGGAATCGTTGGCATGAGGTGTCGGCTCGAGGTGAGCGCTCGATCGTAGCAAGTCGGCCGCGGCGTCGGGCGCCTGATGCGCTTCCGCCGGGCAGCGTGCTTAGAATGCCGCATGACCTCTTCGACATCGACCGCTCAGCGTGAGCTGCGCGCGCCCCGCCTGTATCTGGTCGACGGCTACTCGAACATCTTCCGCGCGTATTACGCGATCCGCAACCTCTCGAACACCGCGGGTGAACCGACGAATGCGGTGTTCGGGTTCCTGCAGATGCTGCGCAAGCTGTTGCGCGACGAGCAGCCTGAGTATCTCGGCATCGCGATGGATGTCTCGCACGTCACCGTCCGCAAGGAGCGCTACGAGGAGTACAAGGCCAACCGCAAGCCGATGCCTGAAGACCTCCGCCCGCAGATTCAGTGGATCCGCGAGCTGGTCGAGGCGTTCCGCATCCCCCTGCTCGAGCGCCCGGGCTACGAGGCTGATGATGTCCTCGGCACCCTCGCCCAGAAGGCGCAGAAGGAGGGATTTGAGGTCGTCCTCGTGTCGCCGGATAAGGATCTGATGCAGCTGGTTGGTGACGGCGTCTTCTTGCACCACACGGGCCGCGACAAGCTGTACGACGCGCGCGGGATCGAGGAAGACTTCGGCGTGCCGCCCGGTCAGGTGGTCGACGTCCTCGCCTTGATGGGCGACAGCTCGGACAACGTCCCCGGCGTGCCGGGCATCGGCGAGAAGGGTGCGAAGAAGCTGATCCTCGAGCATGGAGATCTCGAATCGCTGCTCGATGCCGCCGAGTCGATCCGGCGCAAGAGCTACCGTGAAGGCCTGACCAACCATCGCGAGGCGGCGCTGCTGTCGAAAGAGTTGGTGACCATCCACCGCGATCTCGACCTGCCGCTCGACGCGGAGGCGCTCAAGCTCGAAGAGCCGGACTGGGACGCGCTCCTCGAGCTCTGCTGGAAGCTCGACTTCCAGGCGGTGGCGCGCGAGATCGAGACCGACCGCGGCGCCGCGGCGCCGCCGCCGGCGAGCGCGGAGGAGCCATCGTCAGTGGACGATCTGGTCGAGCGGCTCGAGACGTTCGGTCCCCACCTCGCCATCACGCGGGTGTCGGACCCGAGCGGCGACGACGCGGCGCTTGGCCTGGCGGTGCTCGACGCCGGACCGGCGTCGCTCGGCTTCGGCGCGGCAGGTCCGGCCGACACCGGGTCATCCGAGGATCCTGTGGACGCGACGCCGGAGGCACCCGCGGTGCCCCTGTGGGTCGACTTCAGACGCGACCGTTTTCGCGAGGTGGTTCTCGACGCGCTGAGGCATCGCGTCGCCGACCCGCAGGCGTCCCTGATCGGTCATCGACTCAAAGAGACGTTGCGCCTGCTCGGAGACCGACAGGAGATCCGCTGCGCGCTCAACGACATCATGTTGGCGTCGTACCTGGTCCGTTCGGCGCTGCGCGGCCATGAGTTCGCTGCCGTCGCGATGGATCGGCTGCACCGCGCGCCGACGGCCGAGGCGGAGGCTGGATTCGACAAGAGCGCACCGCCGCCGATCGGCGACGAGCGGCTTCTCGCGTTCGTGTCTGAACGAGTGAGCTGGGTGGTCGAGATGGCGCCGGGGTTCGCGCGCGATCTGGCGACCTCTGGGCTCGGCGAGGTCTATCGGCGCTTCGAGGAGCCACTCGTTCCCGTGCTCCTGGCGATGGAAGAGGAAGGCGTGCTCCTCGACACCGACTTTCTCGCCGCCATGTCGAGCGAGCTAGGCCAAGAGATCGAGGCCGTCGCCGACGAGATCTACGGCATCGCGGGCGAGCGCTTCAACCTCGGCTCGCCGCAGCAGCTCGGCGAGGTGATGTTCGAGAAGCTCGGCTATCCGGTGCTGCGCAAGACGCGGAAGACGCGCTCTTACTCGACCGATGCTGAAACGCTCGAGGCGCTGGCGGCGCGCGGCTTCGATCTGCCCGAGCGTCTGCTGCGCTGGCGCGAGCTATCGAAGCTCAAATCGACCTACGTCGACGCCCTGCCGCAGCTTGTCGATGCACGCCACCGCGTCCACACGCGCTTCAACCAAGCGGTGGCGGCGACGGGTCGGCTCTCGTCCGCACATCCCAACCTGCAGAACATCCCGGTGCGCACCGAGCTTGGCCAGCGCATCCGCAAAGCGTTTCGTGCCGAGTTGGGCCATCTGCTGGTGGTCGCCGACTACAGCCAGATCGAGCTGCGACTGCTCGCTCACGTGGCTGCCGACCCCACGATGATCGCTGCCTTTCGCCGCGGCGACGACATCCACTCGGCCACCGCCGGCGCGGTCCTCGGCATCGCCCCTGAGCTGGTGACAGTCGATCAGCGGCGGATGGCGAAGACGATCAACTTCGGCATCATCTACGGCATGACGGCGTTCGGCCTCTCGCGCCAGCTCGGCATCTCGAAAGGCGAGGCGCAGACCTTCATCGACACCTACCTCGAGCGCTATCCCGGGGTGCGCGACTACACGGAGCGAACGATCGATCAGGCCCTCGCCAGCGGCCGCGTCGAAACACTCTACGGTCGCGTCCGCGAGCTGCCCGACATCCGTTCGCGCAATTGGAACCTGCGCGAGAACGCGAAACGGATGGCGATCAACGCGCCGATTCAGGGCACGGCCGCAGATCTGCTGAAGGAGGCGATGATCGCTGTCGATCGCCGGCTGCGCGCCGAGCTGCCCCAGGCGCGGCTGGTTCTGACGGTTCACGACGAGCTGATGCTGGAGGGCCCGGAGGATGCGGTGCCGGAACTCTCCGAGCTGCTCGAGACCGAGATGGTCGGCGTCGCCAGCCTCGACGTCCCGCTCGTCGTCGACATCGCGTCCGGGCCGACCTGGTACGACGCCAAGGCCTGATGGCTCGCCTCAGTCGGGGTAGTCGAAGCGGGTTGTCTTGTCGATCTCGGGCAGGAGCGAGCGGTGCACCGGGCAGGTCAAGGCCGCGCGCTCGAGCTTCTTGCGCTGCGCCGGCTCAAGGCCGGCCGGCATCGTGAAGACGATCGGGAGGCGGTCGATGCGTCGCGGGTCGGCACGCATGTGCTTCTCGAGTTGAAACGAGCAGCCTTCGAGCGCGATCCCGTCGCGCCGCGCGACGATCCCCATCAGCGTCAGCATGCAGGCACCGAGTGCCGCCGCTGCCAGATCGGTGGGAGAGAACGAGCTGCCGTCGCCCTGATTGTCCTTCGGCGCCGCTGTCTGCAGCACGGCGCCGCTCGGACCATGGTGAACCTCGACGCCGAGGTTGCCGGTATAGGTTCCGCTGATCTCGACCGCCATCGCAGCTCCTCCTGAGGATTGGGTCACCGCCGCCCGCGCGGCTCGGTCAGGCTATCAGCGCGAACCGCATGGGCGTGCCACGCTCTCGCCACAATCGGCCTCGTGATTTCCATCTCCCGCCCCGTCACGGAGCAGCGATTTTCGTGCAATGCGCTCATCGGCCGGCCCGTGGAAAGCGAGCGCCGCCGAGGGAGTGGCCACACGGGTCGCCACGTTGAGCTGCAATCCGAGATGCCGCGACCGCCTCAAGATCTGAAGGACGAACGACCCATGCTGGTTGGGACAGACTGCAAGGCACCACAGCCGACGCCTCCGAGTTCCGCGCGCACGCCCGAAGGCGGACCGGTTTTCTTGAACCAACGCAAGCCGTCGCCGCTCGCGCTGGCGCTCAAGGCCGAGCTCGATCGGTCAGCCATGCGCCGCGCGAGCTGACCCCGACTCTCGATCGATTCGACGCCGCTGCCCGCCGGGAGGGGGCGCCGGCGGTCGTTCGTCCCGGTTTCGTCGACACCCTTGGGCTCGCGGCCAATGGGCGCCGCGGATCAGTGCCGCGACAGCGCCCTGGCGCGTTTCAGGGAATGATCAGAGTCTGGCTCGGGCGGATCACGGTGGTCCGCAGACCGTTGGCGCGCTGGATCGCCTTGACGGTCGTGCCGTAGCGGCGAGCGATCACAGCGAGAGTGTCGCCGCTGCGGACCACATGCGTGATCTGCCCGCCGCGAGGCACCTGCAGACGCTGCCCGACCCGCAGACTGTCGATATTGGCCAGGCCGTTGGCCCGTTGCAGCGCGCGAACGGTCGTGCCGTATCGGCCGGCGATCTTCGACAAGGTGTCTCCGCGGCGGACGACGTGCGTCGCCGGCGGTGAAGACGCTGTCGGGCGCGCGGCCGACGCGGCGGCGCCGCTCGACGGGATGCGCAGCGCCTGGCCGACCCGAATTCGATTTGGGCTGGCCAGACCGTTGGCGCGCTGCAGCGCCCGCACGGAGGAACCGTAGCGCCGGGCGATGCGGCCGAGCGTGTCGCCCCGGCGCACGCGGTACGACAGGCCGATCTGCCGCGAGGCCCGCTCCTCGAGTGAGCCGTAGGCCGATTGCACGTCGGCGAGCGCGCCGTCCGGCACTCGCAGCAGATAACCGCGGGGCAGGTAGAGGTCGGCGGTCCAGATCTCCCGCGAGAGGCCGCGGTTGAGCGAGCGCACGTCATCGAGGTCGACGTCGGCGGCCTTCGCCAGCGCCGGCACCGAGACGTAGCGATCGGGAACGAACTCTTCGAACGCCAGCGGCGGGAGCGGCTCGACGTCGGGAAAATAATGCTCGCGATTGGCGTAGATCGTCGCCGCCGAGTAGAACTCCGAATAAAAGTTGCGCGACGCGAAGCCGAAGAGCCGCGACCGGTAGCGCTGTGTGATCGTGCCGAGATCGCGCGTTCCGGTTTGGCGCACAGCCCGCTTCATGCCAGAGCGACCGTGGTTGTAGGCCGTCAAGGCCAGCGGCCAGGTGCCGAGCGCGTCATGGTTGTCGCGCAGCAGCCGGGCGGCGGCGTCGGCGGCAACGAGAGGATCGAAGCGCTCATCGGCCTCGGGCGTCATGCGCAGGTAGCTTTTCGCGGTCGACGGCACGAATTGCCAGACGCCGCCCGCTGCCGCCTTCGATCGCGCGCCCTCCTGAAAGAGCGACTCGACGAAGGGCAGACGAGCCAGCTCGGTCGGCAGGCCGTAGTTGGTGAAGATTCGCTCGAAGGCGGGCAGGTACAGGCCGCTGCGCTTGAGGCCCTCGGCGAAGCGTTCGCGCAGGCACCTCTGCGTGCGCAGACGCTCGATCGCCTCCGTGTATTTGCGGCGGCCGCCCGGCACGTCGGCGAACATCCGTTCGATCCGCTCCTGATCTCGCGGCCAGGTCTCGGAGCGACGGCCGGCCGCCAGATCACGCAGGATGCTCGAGTATTTGGCCCGAGTCTCCCGAAGCTGGCGCTTCTCGGCCGCCCGCTGGCGTGCGGGGGAGAGCGACGCCTCCTCGAGCTTCGAGAAATCAATCGCCGCGTAGACAACCCCTGTGTGCCAATTGTCGTGCAGCAGGACGACCGTGGAGTCGTAGCGCGAATAGACCCGAGTCCACAGAGCGACGTTGTCGCGCAGAACATCAGGCAGAGGAAACAGGACGGGGTCGAGGCGCTCGTTCGGCCGCAGCTCCCGGTCGCTCGGCGTGTTCGCCGGATCCGTGGCGCTCGCCGGGAGTGCGGTGACGGCGAGAAGTGCCATACAGCAGACGGCGACGACGAGGCCGCCGCGCCGGGCGGGCGCTCGGTTCCAGGCGTCGGGTGAGCGAGCGGCGCAAGGGCCGCGGCGGGTCGAGCGAGAGGGCGACGAGGTCAAGGAAACCTCCGGAACCAGGGTGAGCGTGCGGAGAAGTGGGGCGGGCCAAGACCGGGCGGGCGGAGACGGGTCGACGGCGTGACGTCGGAGTGCAGATCCGGCGCCAGACCGTACGACATGCAAGTCGATGGAATTTCGCTGACGAGTGCCATCGACTGGCTCCAGTATAGCCTCGACGTGCGCGGTCCGCGTGACATGATCGCGACCCACGACGAACGACTCCGAGGACGACTTCATCTCATGTCCGAGACCGACCGACCCACCGCGATCGAAGATCGCGGCTACTCCCATCCCGAAGCGCTCGTCTCCACCGATTGGCTGGCCGAGCGACTCGACGACCCGAGCGTCCGGATCGTCGAGTCGAACGAGGATCCGCTGGTCTACCCGTCGGGTCATCTTCCCGGCGCGGTCGAAGTCGACTGGTCACGCGACCTGAACGACCAGATTCGACGCGACTACCTGCAGCGCGACGGTTTCGAGAAACTGGCCAGCCGCCTCGGCATCACGCCCGAGACGACCGTCGTCTTCTACGGCGATCGTCACAATTGGTGGGCCTGTTATGCCTATTGGGTCTTTCATCTCTTTGGCCACACCAACGCGCGGCTGCTCGACGGCGGCCGGCTGCGCTGGCAGCAGGAAGGTCGTCCTCTGACGCGCGACGTGCCGGCTTACGAGCCCACCGCCTACGAAGCACCCGATCGCGACGACCGCACCGTGCGGGCGCTGCGCGACGACGTGCTGCGCCACGTCGACGCCGGGCTGCCGCTGGTCGACGTGCGCAGCCCCGAAGAATTCAGCGGCGAGCGGCTGCACCTGCCCGACTATCCGAACGAAGGAGCGCTGCGCGGTGGTCATATCCCCGGCGCCGCCAACATCCCGTGGGCGCGCGCGGCCGACGCTGAGACCGGCTGCTTCAAGTCGGCCGACGAGCTGCGCGCGATCTACGAGGACGAAGGAGGGCTGGCTCTCGGTGACGACGTCGTCGTCTACTGTCGGATCGGAGAGCGGTCCAGCCACACCTGGTTCGTGCTCAGTCGGCTCCTTGGCTATGACAGCGTTCGGAACTACGACGGCAGCTGGACCGAGTGGGGCAACCTGGTCGGCGTGCCGATCGAGAAGTGAGCGCAGAACTTCCGGCGGGCCTCGCCGAGCTGCTCGAGCTGTTGTCGATGCTCGAGCGCAGCGAGCGCATCGACACGCTGATCTCGATTGCCGAGCGCTTTCGCGACGTGCCGCCGGAGATCGCCGAGCGGCCGTTCTCCGACGAGCACAAGGTCCCCGCCTGCGAGAGCGAGGCCTACGCGTGGGCCCGTCCTCGCACCGACGGGACGCTGGACTTTGTCTTCGCCGTGGAGAATCCGCAGGGCATCTCCGCCCAAGCGATGGCGGTGATTCTGAGCGAGCATCTCTCGGGTGAGACGCTCGAGCGCGTCGCGGCGGTGCCGGGCGATGTGGTCTACGACATCTTCGGTCGGGAGCTGTCCATGGGCAAGAGCATGGGCCTCATGGGCATGGTGTCGATGGTCACCGCGTCGGCGAAGCGAGCACTCGGCGGTCCGATGCTCGCCGCGGCCGGCGCCTCGACGCTGCCGGCCAATTCGTGAGCAACGCATCGTCTTCTGGTCGCTTCGTCGGGCGTCGCGTGCTGGTCACCGGCGGCTCCGGCGGCATCGGTGCCGAAGTCTGCCGCCGGTTCGCCCGCGAAGGTGCTCGGGTCGCGGTCCACTACGGCCGCCGCGAGGCAGCGGCTGAGGAGGTTCGCCAGGCCCTCGAGGCCGAACCTTCCCATGCAGGCGGCCACGTCGCGCTGGGCGCCGATCTCGCCGACGCGGCGGCGGCGCGCGCTCTCGTCGAGGAGGCGATCGATGCGCTGGGCGGGATCGACGTGCTGGTCAACAACGCCGGGGTCTTCGAGCTGCACGCGCCGCTCGACAGCGACTTCGAGACTTGGACCCGCGCGTGGCGCCGCGCTCTCGACATCAATCTGGCCGGTGCCGCGCACGCCGCCTGGGCGGCCGCTCGCCATATGAGCGCCCATGGCGGCGGCCGAATCGTCAACGTTTCCTCTCGCGGCGCCTTCCGCGGCGAGCCGGAGAGTCCCGCCTACGGCGCGTCGAAGGCGGGCCTGAACGCTCTCTCGCAGAGTCTGGCGGCGGCGCTCGCGCCCCACGACATTTTCGTCTATGCGGTCGCACCGGGCTTCGTCGAAACCGCCATGGCGCGCCCGCACCTCGCCGGCGATCGGGCGCAGGCCGTCCGGAACCAGAGTCCTCTCGGCCGCGTGGCGACGGTCGGCGATGTGGCGTATTGGGTCTTGGCGATGGCGGCCGAGGGTGCGGAATTCGCCACCGGCACGATCCTCGACGTAAACGGCGCCTCCTACCTGAGGACGTGAGCATGTCCCTGGTCAAGACCTTTCACCAACACCATCCGCGGCGGGAGGCGCTGCCATGAGCTGGCTGCGGCGCCGAACGCGGCCAGGGGCGCTACCTGGTGGCGTCGTCCCCGGCGAACACCGCTCGCCGGGTCTCGCCCTCGCCTGGTCGGAGACCGCCCGGCGCACCGATCCCGCGGTGATCGATCTTGGCCCGTCGTCGACCGAGAGCCTGGCGACCCTCTCCGAGCTGGGGCATCCGGTGGTCGTGCAGGATCTCTATGACGGGGTTGGCGACGGAACCATGATCGACGGTCGCCGTGCATTTGTCGACGCGGCGACACCCGAGCTGCCTCAGGACGACCGCTTCGACCTCGTTCTGGTTTGGGATCTGCTGCATTTCTTTCGTGCGTCCGACCGGGAGGCGTTCGGTCGCCGGCT
>JBCBCF010000149.1:0-10742 GCA_038530905.1 Acidobacteriota bacterium | reverse complement strand
GCGCGCTCGATCGACTGCTGCTCGAGAGCCATGGTGAGCTCGATCCAGGGGCCCTCGCCGACGCCGTCGTCCGGCGCGAGCGTCGCCATGCTCGCCAGGCAGGCTCGGCCCTTCTCGAGGTGGTCGAGCGCGGCATGCCCGACGATCCCGCCGCCCTCGGTGCCCACGCGAAAGGCGAGCTGGAACGCCTTGTGGCGCTGCGCGATCGCCTTGCCGGGCGCTTTCCGACGCTCGATTTACGCATCGACCTCGCCGAGTTCGCCGAGCAGGTGGAACACCCGGATCTGCGGCGACGGCTCGGCGCGCGGGCGTACTACGACGGCATCGTCTTCCGTGCCTTCGCCGGCGCCGGCGCGGAATCGGTGGGCGGTGGCGGGCGCTATGACCGGCTCTTCGGCCGCCTCGGCGCCGCGACATCGGCGATCGGGTTCTCGTTCAGCCTCGACCGCCTGGTGGCACGGCGCGCCCGCGACGAGGAGGCGAGCCGATGATCCGCCTGGCGTTGCCCAAGGGTCGGAACCTGCAGACCGCCGTCGAAGCGTTTCGCGCCGCCGGCCGGCCGATCGCAGAGCTCGAGGCTGGCGATCGGAGGCTGCGGTTCGAGGCGCGTGCCGGCGAGCTCGAGGTCTTGTTGCTCAAAGACTGGGATGTGCCGCTCTACGTCGAATACGGCATCGCCGACGTCGGTGTCGTGGGCAGCGACGTGTTAGAGGAGGTTGGCGGTGACCTGCTCGTGCCCTCGCGCTTTCTCGAAGGACGCAGTCGCATGTCGTTGATCGGTCGCACGGAGCTGCCGCGGCCTGGTCAGCAAGTGCGTCTGGCGTCGAAATATCCACGGACCGCGCGTGCCGTCGTGGCCGGCAAATCCTGGGGTGCCGAGGTGCTCAAGCTTCAGGGGTCGGTGGAGCTGGCGCCGCTGCTCGAGCTGGCAGAGGTGGCGCTCGACATCGTGCAGACCGGTCGCACCTTGCAAGAGAACGACCTGCGCGAGCTCGAGATTGTTCGTCAAGTCGCCCCGGTCCTGGTGGTCAACCGTGCCGCCTGGCAGGCCCATCGCACGACCTTGAATGAGTGGATCCGCCGTTTCGAAGAGGCTGGCGTCAGTGAGTGATGCGCCGACCGGAGGAGACGCAGCATGAGCTTGTGGAGCGTTCTCAAGGCCGATAGCCGACGGGGCCGGCAGCTGCTCGAGCAGCTGGAGCGGCGCGGCGACGGCGTCTTGGATCCGAAGATCCTGCGGCGCGCGAGCGAGATCACCCGTCGGGTCCGACGCGGTGGCGACCGGGCGCTGGTGCGCGCCGCGCGCCGCTATGACGGTGCCCGAGTCGCGGCCATCCAGGAGCTGCGCTATTTGCCGCGGCGGATTGATCGGCGCCGGCTGCCGCCTGGCTTCGAGCACGCTCTGGAGCGTGCCATCTCGGCGGTCGAGCGGTATCACGAGGGGCAGCAGCACGGCGGCTTCCGGGTCGAAGACGAGGGCATCCTTCTCGAAGAGCGGCGCCGTCCGCTGCGTCGGGTCGGCGTGTATGTGCCGGGCGGTCGAGCCACCTATCCCTCGACGGTGGTGATGACGGTTGTGCCGGCGCGTCTCGCGGGGGTCGAAGAGATCGTCGTTGCGACGCCGAAGGCGGCGCTCGATCGCAGCCCGGCGCTCTGCCATGCGCTCGAACGCCTCGGCGTCGACGAAGTTTGGGGTGTTGGCGGCGCTCACGCTGTGGCCGCGATGGCGTATGGCACGCAAAGCGTCGAGCGGGTCGACAAGATCGTCGGGCCGGGCAACGCCTGGGTGACGGCGGCCAAACATCTGGTCTCGACCCACGTCGCGATCGATGCGCTCGCCGGGCCGAGCGAGGTCGTCATCGTCGCCACCGATGGCGCCGACGCCGAGGTCGTGGCGGCGGATCTACTCGCTCAGGCGGAGCATGACCCGCAGGCGACGGCGGTTCTGGTGACCGATCGGCGCAGTTTCGCGCGGCAGGTTGGTCGGGCCGCGAAGCGCCGGGTCCGTGATCTCGACACCGGCCGAACGGCGACCGTGTCGCTCGCGACGCGTGGTGCCGCCATCGTGGTCAGAGATCTGGAGGAGGCTCTCCAGGTTGTCGATCGCATCGCTCCCGAGCATCTTCAGCTGGTCGGGCGCGGCGCCGAGTCGATCGCCGAGCGGGTGCGCAACGCCGGCGCCATCTTCTTGGGTGCTTCGACGCCTGAAGTCTTCGGCGACTACATCGCTGGGCCGAGCCACGTGCTGCCGACGGCCGGCACCGCCCGCTTCAGCTCGGCGCTCGGCGTCGAGGACTTCGTCCGCCGCAGCCACCTCGTGCGCTTCTCGTCGGCGGCCGCCCGGCGCTACGCGGCGCCCGCTGCCAAGCTGGCCGACATCGAGGGGTTGCCGGCGCATGCCGCGGCCGCTCGCCTGCGCGGCGGGGGTGACGAGGCATGACCTCGGTCGCCTCGCTCGCTCCTGAGGAGGCGGCGGCGTCCGACCTCAATGCGGGACGACTGGCGCGGCAGGAGGTGCGCGCGCTGCGCCGCTACCACCTCGATCTTTCGCCGTGTCGTCACAAGCTCGATCAGAACGAGGTGCCCTATGACCTGCCGCCGCCGCAGAAGCGGCGCGCCGTGGAGCGGATCGCCGCCCGCGCATGGGAGCGATATCCGGACTTTCACGCCGACGGTCTCCGGCGGCGCCTGGCGGAGCGCCACGGCGTGCCCTTCGACGCTGTTCTGGTCGGCAACGGCTCGAACGAGCTGTTGGCAACCACCCTCGAGGCGGTCGCCGGTCCGGGAGTCGAAGTCCTGGTGCCGGTGCCGACCTTCGGTCTCTACCGCGTCTTCGCAGTGCGTGCCGGATCGAGCGTCCGGGAGGTGCCGTCGGGCGAAGACCTGCGGCTGCCGCTCACGGCTCTCGACGCCGAGATCGAGCGTGATCCGACCCGACCGGTGATCCTCTGCACGCCGAACAATCCCACTGGCGATGCGGCCACGGTCGAGTCGGTCGAGCGTCTCCTTGAGCGCCTGGAGGCGCCGCTGTTGCTCGACAACGCCTATGCCGAGTTCTGCGACCTTGACTACCGACCGCTCCTCGCGCGTTTCGATCACCTGATGATCTTCCGCACCTTCTCGAAAGCGTGGTCGCTGGGCGGTGCTCGCCTCGGCTACCTGCTCGCCGCGCCGTCATTGGTGGCGGAGTTGGTCAAGGTCAAGCTGCCGTACAACGTCGGGTTCCCCAGCGCGCTGCTGGGTGAAGAGGTGCTCGATCGGCCGGCGGCCGCCGAGCGCCGCCTGCGCGCGATTCTCGGACGGCGGCCCCAGTGGCGGGCCATGCTTGAGCGCTTCGGCTTCACGGTCTTTCCGTCGCAGGCCAACTTCTGGCTCGCGCGCGCGCCGCACGGGGTCGAGATCGATGCCGTCCGTGCGGGGCTTGAAGCGCGTGGTATCCGTGTCCGGGACGTCAGTGGAGGCCGCGGCCTGTCCGGCTGCATGCGGGTTTCGGTGGGCAGCGGGCGGGCGCTGCGCGACGTCGAGGCGGCGCTCCGAGAGATTCTGCCCGGCGCCAGCGAGGAGGCGACGCCATGACCGATCCTCAGCCAATCGAATCCCTGGCGGCGCGCTTTGCGTCGTGCGAGCGCGCCACGCGGGAGACGACGATCCGCGTCACCCTCGGCCTCGATGGTCTGCTTGCGAGGGGTCCGGCTCGGCGCATCGACGTTCCCGATGGCTTTTTTGCGCACATGCTCGACGCCCTCACCACCCACGGTGGTCTCGCGGTCGATCTGGTCGCCGAGGGCGACACGGAGGTGGACCTGCACCACACGGTCGAGGACGTCGGCATCGCATTCGGCGAGGCGCTGCGCGAAGCGTTGGGGGACCATCGCGGCATCGTGCGCTTCGCGCATGCCTACGCGCCCCTCGACGAGGCGCTGGCGCGGGCCGTGGTCGATCTATCAGGGCGCGGCGGCTTTGTGTGGAACGTGCCGACGGCGCTGGAGCAAGTCTGGGTCACGCGAGACTTTCCTCTGACCCTGTGCGCCGACTTCTTCCAGGCGTTCGCCGACCGCGGGCGGTTCACTCTGCATCTTGACGTTCTGCGGGCCCGCAACGGCCATCACGCGGCCGAGGCTGCGTTCAAGGCGGCGGCGCTGGCGCTGCGCCAGGCCTTGGCGCGGCGGCCAGACACCGGCTCGCGAGCTGAGGTGCCCTCGACCAAGGGAGCGCTCGATCGATGAGTCGCGCCCTCTTCCCCCAGGCGGCGACGATCGTCGACGCCGGCGTCGGCAACCTGGGCAATCTGCGGCGCGCCGTCGAGCGGGTCGGCGGGGCGGCTCACGTGACGCTGCAGCCGGACGAGGTGGCGCGCGCACGCTGCCTGCTGCTGCCGGGCGTCGGAGCGTTTCGACCGCCGCGCGAGGCGCTGCGCGGCGAGCTGGAGGCGTCGCTTCACGCCGCGCTCGATGCCGGCGCGGCGCTTCTCGGCATCTGCGTCGGCTACCAGCTTTTCTTCGACTCGAGCGACGAGTTCGGTGCGACCGATGGCCTCGGGCTGCTCGACGGACGGGTCGCGCGCCTCGAGGGCGGCGTCTCGGTACCGCAGATTGGCTGGAATCGGCTGCAGATCGAGCGCGCCCATCCGCTGTTCGACGGCCTCGGCTCGGCGCCGCATCTGTATTTCGTCAACTCCTACGCGCCGATCGACGTGGCGCCGGAGCAGCGCTTGGCCACCACGCGCCACGGTCGGACGTTCGTTGCGGTCGCCGGGCGCGGGCGGGTGCTCGGCACCCAATTCCACCCGGAGAAGAGCGGCGAGGTCGGTCTGCGCCTGCTGCGCAACTTCCTCGAGTTGTCGACGAGGCAAGGTGCATGGAGCTGATTCCCTCCATCGACCTCCGCGGCGGTCGGGTCGTCCGCCTGCGGCAGGGGGACGATGCCCGCCGGACGGTCTACGAGCGCGAGCCGGCGGAGCTGCTCGACACCTTCGCTGCAGCCGGCGCGCGGTGGGTCCACGTGGTGGATCTCGACGCTGCCTTCGGCGAGCCCCCGCAGCGGCGAGCGATCGAGGATCTGGCGGGTCGCGGCGTCCTGAAGCTCGAGCTGGGGGGCGGCCTGCGCTCCGAGGACGATCTCGCCTGGGCGCTCGACGCGGGCTGCGAGCGCCTGGTGCTTGGATCGGTCGTCGCGCGCGAGCCCGAGCGCTTCGCCGACTGGGCGCGTCAGCGCCCCGGGCGCCTCGTGCCGGCGCTCGAGGTGGCGCGCGACGAGGTCGGCGAAGAGCGGGCGCGGACTGCCGGCTGGCGCGAGAGCGGGCCGCCGGCGCTCGAGCTGGCGCGGGGACTTCGAGGCTTACCCTGTCCGGCGATCCTGATCACCGACGTCGAGCGCGACGGCACGCTGGCGGGCGCCAATCTCGAATTGACCACGCGTCTGGCGGCAGCGAGCGGTCTCGACGCCATCGTGTCTGGTGGCGTCGAGAGCCTCGACGACGTGCGCGCCGCCGTCGCAGAGCCGCGCCTCGGCGCCGTCATTGTCGGCCGCGCTTTCTACGAAGGCCGGTTCGATCTCGCCGCGGCGGTGGCGATCGCACGCGGCCAGGAGACGACATGAGCCAGTCGCCGGAGCGAGCGGCCATCGAGCCGCCGCGCGTGACCCCCGAACCGCGCGCCGAGAGCGAGCTGACCTTCCGCGTGGTCCCGTGCCTCGACGTGCGCGACGGTCGCGTGGTCAAGGGCGTTCAGTTTCGCGAGCTGCGCGATCTCGGTGATCCCGCCGAGTCGGCGACGCGCTACGCCGACGAAGGTGCGGACGAGATCGTCTTCCTCGACATCGGCGCGGCGCCCGAGGGGCGCGACACCCGTCTCGACTGGGTCGAGCGAACGGCCGAGAGGGTCTTCGTACCGCTCACGGTCGGCGGCGGCGTGCGCTCGGTTGAGGACGCCGGGCGCCTGCTGCGCTCCGGCGCCGACAAGGTCGGCGTCAACAGCGCTGCGGTCGACGATCCAGCGCTGCTCGGTCGTCTCGCCGAGCGCTACGGCGCCCAATGCGTGGTGCTCTCAGTCGATGCTGCACGACGATCGCAGGCGGACGGTTCGATTCGCTGGGAGGTTGTCACCCACGGTGGCCGCACGCCGCGCGGGCTCGACGTTCTCGAATGGATCGAGCGCGGGATCGAGCTGGGGGCGGGCGAGATCTTGCTGACGTCGATCGACGCGGACGGGACGCGCGATGGCTACGACGTCGCTCTGCTGCGCGCCGTCGCCGAACGCGTGCGGGTGCCGATCGTTGCCTCGGGCGGCGCCGGCACGCTCGACCATCTGGCCGAGGCGCTCGACGCCGGATCTTCGGCCGTGCTCGCCGCCTCGATCTTCCATGAAGGCACGTTCCGCGTCGACGCCGTCAAGCGCGCCCTGCGTGCGCGGGGCTACGCGATGCGCCCACCGCTAGACACGTCCGAGTCGATCGGAGATCACTCATGACTGAGCCGACCTGGAGATCTCTCGACTTCGAGCGGCTGCGCTTTGACTCTCGGGGTTTGGTGCCGGTGGTGGTGCAGGACATCGTCACCGGCGCCGTCCTGATGTTGGGGTGGGCGGATCGCGAGGCCCTGCAACGGACCGTCGAGCGCGGCGAGGGCTGGTTCTGGAGCCGGTCGCGTTCAGAGCTCTGGCACAAGGGCGCAACGTCGGGCAACACGCTCGAGGTTGACACCGTCGCGATGGACTGCGATGCCGACGCCGTGCTTTATCGCGTTCGTCCGAACGGACCGACCTGCCACCTGGGCGAGCGCACCTGCTTTGGCCCGGCCGCCGGGGAGATCGAGCTGGGCTGGCTCGTCGAGGTGCTCCGGGAGCGCCGCGCCGCTGCCGATCCCGATGCGAGCTACACGGCTCGCCTCTTCGCCGCCGGCACGCCGCGGATCGCGCAGAAAGTGGCGGAGGAAGGAGCGGAAGTCGCCCTCGCCGCCGTTGCCTCGGCTGGCGGGCTCGAGGGCGCGGGCGACGTCGTCGACGAGGCGGCGGACTTGCTCTACCACCTCCTCGTCCTGCTGCTCGACGCCGAGATCCCGCCGCGCCGCGTCGCCGAACGGCTCGTGGCGCGCCACGCGACGTCGCCGAGTGTCGGCTCGTCATCAGCCGCTTCGGGCGAGGAGCGAGCATGACGGCGCCGATGCCGCCCTTGGCAGGAGAGCCGCGCCGCACGGTCGTCCATGTGCGCGAGCTGCTCGCCGACAGCCTGACGCCGCTCGCCGTGTACCGCCGGCTGCGGGCGATTTCGCCGGTGCGCTTCCTGTTCGAGAGCGTCACCGGCGGCGAGCAGGTGTCGCGCTTCAGCTTCCTCGGCGCCGGGCCGCGCGAGGTCTACCGTCTGTGGCCCGATCGCGTGGAGCGGACACGCGACGGCAAGACGACCTGCCTCAACGGCGAGCCGCTCGAGGCGCTGCGGACGGTGCTCGCTGGGTTTGCCGGAGATCAGGGGCCGATTCCCTTCACCGGAGGCTTCGTCGGCTTTTTCGGCTACGACATCGTGCGCCTGGTTGAGCACCTGCCGTCGCCGCCGGCCCACGATCCCTACGACCTGCCGATCGCGCTCTTCGGGCGCTTCGACGAAGTCGTCGTCTTCGATCACGCGCAGCAGCGGGTGCTGGCGATCGCCAACGAGATCGAAGGTGAGGTCTCGGTTCTCGAAGCCGAGCAGGCCCTGGCTCGTTTGGTGGACCTGCTGACCGCCGAGGGCGGCGCCGGCGGCGTGGCGCTGCCACCCCGCAGTGAGGTGCAGGAGATGGCGCCGATCGGGGAGGCCTCCATCGACGGGCCGAGCTATCGCGCCGCCGTCGAGCGCGCCAAGGAATTCATCCGCGCCGGCGACATCTTTCAGGTCGTCCTGGCGCGTCGATTCACCGTGCCCGACGCCCCGCGTCCGGTGGCGTTGTATCGCGCGCTGCGGGTCATCAATCCGAGCCCCTACATGGTGTTGTTGGAGACGGACGACGCGGCGCTGGTCGGCTGCTCGCCCGAGATGTTGGTGCGCAAAAGCGGCCGCCGGCTGGAGAATCGACCCATCGCCGGCACGCGGCCGCGTGGTGCCGACGCCGTCGACGACGAGCGACTGGCGCAGGATCTCCTCGCCGATCCGAAAGAGCGCGCCGAGCACGTGATGCTGGTCGACCTCGGTCGCAACGACGTCGGCAAGGTCGGTCGACCGGGCACCGTCGACGTCGAGACGTTCATGCAGATCGAGCGCTACAGCCACGTCATGCACATCGTGTCGAGCGTCGCCGCTGAGCTCGACGAGGGCCACGACGCTCTGGATGCCCTGCTGTCCTGCTTCCCGGCCGGTACGGTGTCGGGGGCGCCGAAGATCCGCGCCATGGAGATCATCGACGAGCTCGAGCCCGAGCGCCGCGGTCCCTATGCCGGCGCCGTCGGCTATGTCTCGTTCACCGGCGACGTCGACACCTGCATCACGCTGCGCACGCTCGTGGTGCGCGACGGCAAGACGTCGATCTCCGCCGGCGCCGGTCTCGTCGCCGATTCGGATCCGGCGGCGGAGGAACGCGAGACCGAGAATAAGGCGGCGGCGCTGCTGGCGGCCGTCGCCCTGGCGCAGCGGCTCGACGCGGCCGATGCGGAGCGTCGCAAGAGGACGGAGCCGAAGGAGACGCCGACGTGATTCTGCTGATCGATAACTACGACTCGTTCACCTTCAACCTCGTGCAGCTTCTGCGCGAGGCCGGAGCCGAGGTCGACGTCGTGCGCAATGACGCAGACGATCCCGCGGGCCTGCTGTCGCGCGCCGCGCGCGGCATCGTGCTGTCGCCCGGCCCGGGACGGCCGGAGGATGCCGGCGTCTGCCTCGATCTGCTCGCCGCTCGCCCTGAGCTGCCGGTTCTCGGCGTCTGCCTCGGGCATCAATGCCTCGGTGCGGTGTGCGGTGCGACCATCGATCGGGCACCAAATCTGATGCACGGCAAGACCTCGATGGTCCGCTACGAAGACGACCCGCTCTTCGCCGGCCTGCCCAATCCTTTCCGCGCCACCCGGTACCATTCCCTGGTGGTGGTCGAAGACACGATCCCCGACGAGCTGGAGCCCATCGCGTGGGCCGACGACGGCGCCGTCATGGCGCTGCGCCACCGTGAGCGGCCGGCCTGGGGGGTGCAGTTCCACCCCGAGTCGGTCCTGACCCTGGACGGCGTGCACCTGCTGCGCAACTTCCTCGGCCTGTGTGGCCTCGAGCCACCGACGACCCCGCCGCGGCCGCTGGTCGATCCCGAGCAGCTCGCCGCCGCAGGCCTGGCGTGATGAAAACGATGGCATCCAGCGAGAGCGCTCGCCAGGCTCTGCGGACGGTGCTCGCCGGCGACGATCTGACGAGCGCGGCGACCGAGGAGCTCTTTGGACGGCTGATGGACGGCGAGCTCTCGGACGTCGTCAAGGCAGCGCTTCTCGGCGGGCTGGCGGCGAAAGGCGAAGCGATCGAGGAGATCGCCGGCGCCGCCTCGGCCATGCGGGCGCGCGCGGTGGGCATTCCGCACACGGTCGACGATCTCGTCGACACCTGCGGCACGGGCGGCGACGGCAAAGGCACCTTCAACGTCTCGACCGCGGCGGCGATCGTCGCCGCCGGCGCCGGCGTGCCGGTGGCGAAGCACGGCAATCGCTCCGTGTCGAGCCGATCGGGCTCGGCCGACGTCCTGGCGGCGCTCGGCGTCGACCTTGAGATCACGCCCGAGCAGGCTGGCCGCGCGCTCGAGCAGATCGGCCTGGCGTTTCTCTTCGCACCGAAGCTGCATCCGGCAATGCGTGAGGTCATGCCGGTGCGCAAGGAGCTGGGCGTGCGGACGATTTTCAATCTCCTCGGCCCGCTGACCAATCCGGCCGGTGCCGCCCGCCAGGTCATGGGCGTCTACGCCGCGCGCCTGGTCGAGCCGGTGGCGCACGTCCTGGCGCGTCTGGGTGCGACACACGCCCTCGTCGTGCACGGCGCCGACGGGCTCGACGAGATCACGACCACCGGGCCGACCCACGTCGCCGAGGTGCGCGACGGGGCGGTGACGACCTCGACGCTCGACCCTGCGGCGCTCGACATCGAGCGCGCTGCGGCAAGAGATCTGCTCGGCGGCGAGCCGGACGACAATGCCGAGATCTTCCGCCGGCTCCTCGATGGCGAAGAGGGGCCGATCTTCGACATCGTCGTCGCCAACGCAGGTGCCGCGATCTTCGTTGGCGGGCGGGCTCCGAGCCTGCGCGACGGCGCCGAGCAGGCGCGCGTGGCGCTGCGATCGGGCGCCGCGCACGCCAAGCTCGAGGCGCTGCGTGGCGTTCCAGGCGCTCTCGAAGGAGAGAGCTGAGGTGGCCGCGCTGCACGTCGATCCGGCGCGCTCCGGTCTTGCCGACATCTTGGTCGAGATCGTCGACGCACGCCGCCGCCGGGTCGACCAGGCGTTGGCCGCAGCGGCCGGTGCAGCGGACACGCCGTCCATCGACTCGGCGCCCGAGGTGCTCACCGCGGAGACGAACCGCTTCCTGTCCGGCCTCGAGGCGCAGCGCGGGCGAGCGGTCATCGCCGAGGTGAAGATGGGCTCACCCAGCCTCGGCAGCCTGGAAGGGCGCTTCGATCCGGTGGCGCAGGCCCGGACCTACGCGGCGCACGGCGCGGCGGCGCTGTCCGTCGTCGTCGAGCCCGACTACTTCTTCGGCAGCTATGAGCTGCTGCGCCGCTGCGTTGACGCGTCGGGCCTGCCGGCGATC
>JBCBCF010000148.1:0-10777 GCA_038530905.1 Acidobacteriota bacterium | reverse complement strand
GCTGCTACCAGGCGCTTGCACGGCAGATCGATGCGGGCAAGGTGAAGATGTTCCCGCGCATGGAGATGCTCGACGTCGTGGTCTACGACGGTGCGGCGCGCGGCATCGTGGTGCGCGACTTGGCGACCGGCAAGATCAGCTCGCATGCGGCGGACGCGGTGGTGCTCGCCACAGGCGGCTACAGCAACGTGTTCTTCCTGTCGACCAACGCCAAGGGCTGCAACGCCACGGCGGCGTGGCGAGCGCATCGCAAGGGTGCTTATTTCGCCAATCCTTGCTTTACGCAGATTCATCCGACCTGCATTCCGGTATCCGGCGAGTACCAGTCGAAGCTGACGCTGATGTCCGAGTCGCTGCGCAACGACGGCCGCATCTGGGTGCCGACGAGCGCCGGCGACGAGCGCCGGCCGACCGCCATCCCCGAAGGTGAGCGGGACTATTTCCTCGAGCGGCGGTATCCGAGCTTCGGCAATCTGGTGCCTCGCGACGTCGCCTCGCGCAACGCCAAGTCGCTGGCCGACGCCGGCCGCGGCGTCGGGCCGACCGGCCTCGGCGTCTACCTTGACTTTGCCGACGCCATCGGTCGGATCGGCCAGGACCAGGTCGCGGCTCGCTACGGCAATCTTTTCGAAATGTACGAAAAGATCACCGGCGAGAATCCGTACGAAACGCCGATGCGGATCTATCCGGCGCCGCACTACACGATGGGCGGCGTTTGGGTCGACTACAACCTGATGACGACCATCCCGGGCCTCTACGCGATCGGCGAGGCGAATTTCTCCGACCATGGCGCCAACCGCCTCGGTGCCAGCGCTCTGATGCAGGGTCTGGCAGATGGCTACTTCGTGCTGCCGTACACGATCGGTGACTACCTCGCCCGTCACATGGGAGAGACGCCGAGCGTGGACCATCCGGCGTTCGGGGACGCGGAACGCGAGGTGAAGGAGCGGCTCGACACGCTGGTGTCGATCAACGGCAAGCGCACCATCGACTCGTTCCACCGCGAGCTCGGCAGGATCGTCTGGGACAACTGCGGCATGGAACGCAGCAAGGAGAGCCTCGAGGCCGCGCTGCAGAAGATCCCGGAGCTGCGAGACGAGTTCTGGAACAACGTCCAGGTGCCCAACGGCACGGCGATCAACCAATCGCTCGAGAAGGCCGGACGGGTCGCCGACTTCTTCGAGCTCGCCGAGCTCATGTGCGTCGACGCTCTCGATCGCGACGAGTCCTGCGGCGCGCACTTCCGTGTGGAGCATCAGACAGAAGAGGGCGAGGCGAGGCGCGACGACGAGCACTACTCCTACGTCTCGGCCTGGGAGTCGACCGGCGACAGCTGGGCGCTGCACAAGGAAGACCTCGAGTTCGAATACGTCAAGCTCACTCAGAGGAGTTATAAATAATGCGATTGACGCTCAAGGTCTGGCGGCAGGAAAGCACCGACGCCGAAGGTCGGTTGGTCGAGTACGCGGTCGACGACGTGTCGCCAGACATGTCGTTTCTCGAGATGCTCGACGTGCTCAACGAGCGCTTGACGCTCGAGGGCGAGACGCCGATCGTCTTCGAGCACGACTGTCGAGAAGGCATCTGCGGCGCCTGCGGCATGATGATCGACGGTGTCGCCCACGGGCCGAATCCCGGCACGACGACCTGTCAGCTGCACATGCGCTCGTTTTCAGACGGCGACACGATCGTCATCGAGCCGTGGCGCTCGGCAGCGTTCGCGGTGATGCAAGATCTGATGGTCGATCGCAACGCCTTCGATCGGATCGTCGAGTCCGGCGGCTATATCTCGGTCAACACCGGCAGCGCCCCCGACGCCAATGAGATTCCCGTGCCCAAAGCCAATGCGGAACGCTCTTTCGAGGCGGCGACCTGCATCGGATGCGGTGCCTGCGTCGCGCAATGCCCGAACGGCGCGGCCCATCTCTTCACCAGCGCCAAGGTCTCGCACCTAGGTCTTCTGCCGCAGGGGCAGCCAGAGCGCTTCCAGCGCGTCGACGCCATGGTCGCTCAGATGGAGGAGGAGGCGTTTGGCAGCTGCTCCAATCATCGCGAATGCGAGGCGGTCTGCCCGAAGGGGATCTCGGTCGACTTCATCGCACGCATGAACCGCGATCACATCCGATCGAGCTTCAAGGGCCGGAAGATCCAGGACTACCGCTGACGCCGGCGCTCAGCCGTCGGCGGCGGACGGCCGATTGCGCAGGAAAACAGGCGCTCGGCTGACCCGGATGGTTTCCGCGGTCTGCCATTCCTCGGGGCGATCGGTGCCGCCGAGATCCGACGTGCAATAGCGATCGCGACGGGCATCGAAGTCGGCCATGACGCGACGACGATAGGCCTGGACGTCTTCGGGATCGAGACCTTCGGACATCCGCGCCTCGTACTCTGCGATGTCGATCGCTTCGAGACGCAGCCGCACCGGCTTGAAGAGCTTCATGATCCCCTGGTCCGGGACCTGGATGTGATGCAGCCCTTGGCTGTACGCCATCAGCATCTTGCCGTCACCGACGGTGCGGATGAGATCAGCGACGCCGCTCCGGCACTGCATTCGCCGGCCCTTCTTGTCGAGGCCGTTGCCGCGCTTCATCCGTCCTTCGGGCAGGAGCATCACCATCGCGTCGTCATCCTCGACGAGGCTCATGATCTGGTCCCACGTATGGTCGCGCTCGCGGCTGATCGCCACGGGGTTAGCGGCGATCATCTTCCAGAACTGACCGACCAACGGGCGCGCGAGCGTCACATCGGCGATAGGCACAGTTCCGTGGCGAGCCAGTCGCCAGATGTAGGAAAACGGCACCTGGCCCGATAGCAGGAACTCGGTCAGGCTGGTGTGGTTGAGAATCGCGACGATGCGAAACGGTGGCCAATCGCCGACCGGCCGCTCGCTGACCCACTGCTGTTCTTGGCGGTAGAAAAGGCGGCTGAAGGCCTGCACCAACAGCAGGAACGGCAACGTGACGAGGCTGCGCAACATGGTGACGCGAGTCTAACGGAGCGCGACCCGAAGCCGAGCGCGTCGAGAAGATGCCGGCCGCCGAACGCTCGGCGGCCGGAGATGTCATAGGTGGCAGTCAGCCGTCGCCGAGGCTGGCCTGTCGGGTCAGCTGGCGCCGACGCTCGAGCAGCTCGATTGCGTTCTCAAACTCGTCGAGCGCAGCCTGCAGCTGGTCGTCGCCCAGTGCCAGGATCTGGTGCGCCGCCTCCTGACCGAACGCGGCGTTGAAGATGTCCGAATGCACCTGCCGGAGCGTGTAGTTGCGGGCCCGCTCGTCCTCGAGCATGCGGGCGAGCGGTTCCGGGTTGGCGATGCCTTCGCCGACGACCCATGCCGAGAAGTCGTCCAGGAGCGTCGGTGGCGGCTGCCAGTCGGGACTCTCGATCGCGTGCTCAGCCTCGTAGTCGACGGAAAAGCGGAAGAACGCGTTGCGCGCGAAGAGCGAGGCCAGCATCGACGGACCGTCGGGCAGCTCGATGACGACGTCGGGAGTGATGCCACCGCCTCCGAAGACCTTGCGTCCGAGATCGGTGGCGAATTCTTCCGGATCGTCGTCGATGGGCAGCTCGCCGGGCTCTTCGATCGCCACATCCTGGACCGGACCGCCGTCCTCGAAGCGGCCGTAGTAGTCGTAGAACGACGAATAGTCACGCTGGATCAGGCGTCCCGAGGGCGTGTAGTACTTCGCCGTCGTCAACGCCAGGCCGCTCCCGTACGAGAGGTTGTAGACCGTCTGCACCAGCCCCTTGCCCCAGGTCGGGGTGCCGACCACGATCCCGACGTCGTGATCCTGAATGGCTCCGGCCAGAATCTCGGCAGCCGAGGCGGTGCCGCCGTTCACCAAGACCACCACGGGCATATCAAGTGGCGTATGGGTGCCGTCGGCGAAGAAGGTTTGCTGCGAGTCGCCGATGCGTCCCCGAGTCTCGACGATGCGCGTCTCCTCGGGCACGAAGAAGCTCGACACCGTGACCGTCTGGTCAAGCAGGCCGCCGCCGTTCGAACGCAGGTCGAGAAGCAGCTTGGTCATGCCCTGCGAGGTCAGATCGTCGAGCGCGTCGCGCATTTCGTCGGAGGTCGAGCGCGCGAAGTCGGTCAGCCGGATATAGCCCACGTCGGGCGTCATCATGTAGGCGTAGCGGACGGTCGTCTGCGGAATCTCGTCGCGGGTGATCGCCAGCTGGATCGGATCGTCGAGACCGCTGCGCGTGATGGTGACGTTGACCTTGGTGCCGCGCGGGCCCTTGAGCCGGCTCACCGCATCGTTGACGTCCATCGTGTCGGTCGGCTCGCCCTCGATGGTCGAGATGACGTCGCCGGCCTGCAGGCCCATGCGCCAGGCGGGCGTACCCTCGATCGGGCTGATCACCGTCAGCTGTCCGCCGCGCACCGAGACCAAGATCCCGATGCCGTAGAAGCTCGCCTGCTGGCGATCGCGCATCTCCTGGTAGTCCTCGGGCGACAGGAAGTTCGTGTGCGGATCGAGCGTCCGCAGCATGCCGTCGATCGAGGCGTAGACCAGGTCGCGGTACGGAACCTCGGCGCCATATTCGTCGTGCGCTACGTGCAGCAGCTCGGTGTAGAGCCGGAACTGCGACTGCGTCTCCGAGGAGACGGCGAGGAGCCGATCGCCAGCGAATCCAGCGACCAGGAGCGTGGTGGTGAAGAGGAGGATTGCGACGCTGCGCCAAGGTCTGCTCATGCCTGCATGGTACCATCGCCGCCCGGCCCGTCGCCTCCGATCCGCGGCATCTCGAGGGCGTCTCAACCCTCGTCTGGCCGCCTTTCGCACCCGTCTCACGACCTCCGACGCGCAGGAGCGCATCGCCGATGATCGGCACGCTGGGCGTTCCCGAGCTTCTCTTCATCTTCGGCCTGGCCTTGATCGTCTTCGGACCGCGCAAGCTGCCCGAAGTCGGTCGCCTGCTGGGCCGCGGCATGGCCGAGCTGCGCAAGGCGTCGACCGAGCTGCAGCGCACGATCAACACCGAGTTGATCGACGAGGAGCTGCGCCAGAGCAATCCGGCGCGGGTGGTCCGGGACTCAATTCGCGACGTCAAGCGCGACCTTGAGAAGTCCGTGCGGCTTGAAGAATCGACGTCGGCAGCCAAGCCGAAGCCTGACGCTGCGGTCGGCGATTTCGCCGGCCGCCCGCCTGCAGCGCCGGAAAAGCGTGCCTCGGAGACCGTGCAGCCATCGGAGACCGTGCAGCCATCCGAGACCGTGCAGCCATCGGAGACCGTGCAGCCATCGGAGACAGGGCACCCATCCGAGGATGTTGCCGCGGTGGAGAGCGTGGACGAACCGCCCGCCGGTTCAGTCACCGAGGGGGAGCCGTCGTCCACAGCTGAGACGCCATCCGCCGCCGACGAGTCGCTCGACGGCGAGCCGCCGTCTGGAGTCGTTGCGCGCGGCGTGCTGACGCCTGACGAAGAGATCGAGCGGCCGACCGCCATCGAGCGCGACTGAACGACGATGCAGGGTGAGCGCGCGCTGGCGGCGAGCGACGCCGACGGTCGGACTGGCGACTCCGACGAGCTGCAGACGATGGGGCTCCTCGATCATCTCGAGGAGCTGCGGACGCGGCTGATCCGATCGTTGATCGCGATCCTGGTTGCCTTTCTCGGCTGCTGGGTCTTCTCGAAAGATATCTACAGTTTCCTCGCCGAGCCGATTCATCGGCTGCTGCCGGAAGGCAAGAAGCTCGCGTTTCTCGGCGTCGCCGATCCGTTCATGATCTACGTGAAGGTGAGCGCGCTGGCTGCGGTCTTCGTCGCGTCGCCGGTGGTCTTGTGGCAGGTCTGGTCGTTCGTCTCGCCCGGTCTCTATCGCCACGAACGGCGTCTGGCCGGTCCGTTCATCCTTTGCGGCTCGCTGCTTTTTCTCGCCGGCGGCGCGTTCGGGTACTACATCGCGTTTCCGTTCGCCGCCGAGTTCCTGCTCGAGATGGGCGATCAATTCGAGCCGACCATCACGGTCACCCGCTATCTCAGCTTCTTGATGACGATCATCTTGGGCCTCGGCATCATGTTCGAGCTGCCGACGATGATCTTCTTCCTGTCGCGCCTGGGCCTCGTCACGCCGGATTTTCTGATGCGCCACTTCCGCTATGCGGTGGTGCTCATTTTTGTTCTGGCGGCGGTGATCACGCCCACGCCCGATGTCGTCAACCTCTGCATCTTCGCGCTGCCGACGCTCGGTCTCTATCTCGTCGGGGTCGGCGTTGCCGCGTTGTTCGGACCGCCGCGCCGCGACGAGCCGGCGACGGACGATTCGTCCAGCGGCTGAGGGCCTCATCCGAGGCGGGTGCTAGCATCCCGCCGAGTCCGTCATGTCGGCGAAGCGTTGGTTGCTCTTCGTGCTTTCGGGATGCCTGCTGAGCGCGGCGGGAGGCGCACAGCGTCATCCTCTGCGCCAGATCCGGGTCGCCGACGGCCTGCCGAGCGCGGTCATCTCGGATCTGATGCAATCGCCTGACGGTTGCTTGCTTGCCGCCACGCGCGCCGGCGTCGCCAGCTACGACGGCTCCAGGTGGACCCTCGAAGACATCGACGACGGACTGGCCTGGGCCGACCAGGCCGCGTTGCGCCGCGACGCAGACGGCCACCTCTGGTCGATCGCGGCTGCGGCGCCGTTTCCGGTCTCTCGGCGCACTGACGCCGGATGGATCGAGGTCACGCGGGCCGACGGTCTGACGCCGGGGGCCGCCGTGACCGGCTTCGAGGTGCTGCGCGGTGGCGATCAGCCGCTGTTGATGGTCGCCACCTCGAGCGACGGCCTGCTGCTGCATCGCGACGGTCGTTGGACCCGACTCGGTCGAGCGGACGGGCTTCCTGACCCGCACATTCGACACCTCGCGCGGTGGGGAGACGAGGTGTGGCTGGCGACGCCCGGTGGCCTCGCGGTGTGGCGCGACGCCTTCCTCGACGCGCCGCGGGTCGAGGCGGTTCCGCTCAGGCTCGAGGCGCAGGCCCCCTCGGCTCGGCGCGCTGACGTCGAGAATCAGGCCGCCGCGGATCGACTGGCCCTCACCGAGCCGCCGATCGACGTTGTGGCCTTGGCGGTCGACGATCCCGTCGCCGGAGCGGCTCTTGCGACGCGCGGATCGTCGCTTTGGTTGGTCGCCGACGGCGGACGGATTCTGCGGCTGGCGCGTGGCGAGCAATGGACCGGGAGCTCGGACCCGGCAGACGACCTGCAGATCGAGCACGTGGCGAACGGCCTGCCGTTCTCCGTCCGCCGCACCGCGGCCGAACGGGGCATCGCGGTCGCGGATCGCCTGGGCGGTCTGACGTTCGCGATCGACGGCGGGGTGGGCTTCTACCATCCGACGATCGGCTTCGAGCAGATGGGGCCGGCTCACGGCCTGGTCGGCGAGCGGGTGCGGGCGCTGATGGTCGATCGCGAAGGCAGCCTGTGGATCGCCGGCACCGGCTTGACCCAGATCTACAGCCGGCGCTTCGCCAACTGGCGGCGTCGCGATGGTCTGTTCGCCGACGGAGTGACCGCGCTCTTCGAGCGCCGCGACGGCACGGTCGTGGTCGGCCATCGGGGAGGCCTCAGCCTGTTCCGAGACGGGCAGCTGTTCGACACGCGCTCGCTGCCGATTGCTTCGCCGGACGCCCGCCGCCTCGAACCCGTGCGGGGGATGCTCGAGCACGCGGGTGCCTTGTGGATCGCCGCCGGCTCCAGCGGTCTGCTGGCGCTCGATGACGGCGGAGCGTTGCGCACCTTCGGCGCCGAGGCAGGCATCGACGCGCCGACGACGGCCTTGGCCGTGGACGGCGGAACCCTGCTGGTCGGCACCGAAGCGGGCGTTCTGAGACGTGTCGGGGAGCGATTCGAGCCGATCGGCGCCTCGCCGATGAAAGTGCGCGATCTCGAGTGGACCGCGGGCATGGGGGACGCGGCGCTCACCGCCGCCGCGGCCGACGGCCTCCATCTGCTCGACGACGGGCGCTGGCAGCACGTCGACTGTCCCGACGGGCCGCCCGGCTGCGAGAGCGCGTTCGCCGTGTCCACCGCGCCGGCCGGCAAGCCGTGGGCAGCAACCGCGCAAGGGCTCTACGTGGTCGAGGATGGGGTTTTGCGCCCGTCGATCGAGCCGCGCATGTCGCGTGCACTTTTCTTTGCTCTAGACGACACCAAGGCGGAGCCGCCTGCCTGGTGGTTCGGAACCTCCGACGGCGTCATGCGCTGGCGGCCGACGGTGGCCGGCGGTCTTCTGGAGCCCCTGTCGGTCGAGCAGGGCCTGGCTGGTCGAGAGACGCGTCGCGCGGCTGCGCTCGTCGATCGGAGCGGTCGGGTCTGGGTTGGCACGGACAGCGGCCTCAGCATTTTTCGGCGGGCTCTCGAACGGCCGCAGCAGGCGCCGCCGGTGGTCGCCCTCGATTCGGTGCTCGGCGCTTCGCTTGGCGCCGGCGACGAGGAGTGGCGCGCCGATCGGCCCGCTGCCGACCTGACGTTTCTTTTCGACGTCGTGTCGCTGCTCGAGGGCGAGCAGGTGCGCGTGCGCGCCCGGCTGGAGCCGTTCGACGAGGGCTGGATCGAAACCGATCAACGGGCGATTCGCTACACCAGCCTGCCGCCCGGGCGCTATGTCTTTGCGGTGCAGGCGTCGTCCATTGGCGGCGCGTGGAGCGAGGTCGTCCGGTCGCCGACGATCACCGTGCCGACTCCGATCTGGCAGCGTGCATGGGTTTGGCTGCTCGGTCTTGCGCTCGCGGCGGCCTTGTCGTGGCCGATCATCGGCCTGATCGTCGAGCGGCGGTCCAGCCAGCGGTTGCGCGACGAGGTCGATGCCCGCGTCGCGGAGCTGAGTGCCTACGATGCGCGCTATCGCCAGACCGTGCGCAGCGTCGACGACGGACTGGTGACGACCGACGCCGAACGTCGCGTTGCGCTCCTCAATCCGCGCGCCGAAGAGGTGCTCGAGATCGCCGAACCCGACGCCGTCGGCCGACCGCTGGCGGAGATCATGCCGCTCGTGGGCGCTGCGCAGGATGACGGCGAGCCGTTCGACCTATTCGCCGCTCGCCCGTCGCGGGAAGAAGCGCCGCTGGTCGCCGACCTGCTGCTGCCGTCGGGGGAGCGCAAGCCGCTCGAGATCGATGTCTCGCCTTTGGCCAGTGACCGTCGTCAGCAGGGCTCGGTGGTTGCTTTTCGGGACATCTCTCGTCGCAGGGCGATCGAGAAAGAGTTGGCACGGGCCGAGAAGCTCGAAGCGGTCGGCCTGCTAGCGGGCGGCATCGCGCATGACTTCAACAATTTGCTGACGGTCGTGCTCGGCAACCTGTCGATCGCCCGCGACGCGCGGGCGGCCCCGGCCGATGTCGGCGCGCTCGACCGCGCGGAGGCCGCGATCTTGCGCGCCCGCGATCTGACTCAGCAGCTTCTGACTTTCTCGCGCGGTGGTGCGCCCGTGCGAGAGGCCGCGTCGATCGCGGAGGTGCTCGAAGAGTCGACAGCCTTCGTGCTCTCCGGCTCGCGGGTGCGCGCCGAGCTTGATCTGGCGGACGATCTGGACCTGGTCGACATCGACGCCGGCCAGATCAATCAGGTCGTGAACAACCTCTTGATCAACGCGCTGCAGGCGATGCCCGACGGCGGTCAAGTGCGCGTGCGGGCGCGCAACGTGTCAGCGGCGCCGCCCGTCGCCGCCGGTCCGGCGGTCGAGATCGACATCGCCGACGGCGGGCCGGGCATCCCGCGGGCGGTGCGCCATCGGGTGTTCGAGCCCTACTTTTCGACCAAACACGATGGGCGGGGGCTCGGTCTGGCATCGGCCTACTCGATCGTCAAGCAGCATGACGGGCTGCTGACGGTCGCCGACACGGGACCGCACGGGACGACATTTCGCATCGTGTTGCCGGCCTCCCGGGTGACGACTCGCGTGCGGTCTTCCGACGCAGCGCCAGCGCAGCCCACTGAGCGCCCGCGCCGGCGGCTGCTTCTCATGGACGACGACGAGGCCGTGGCTCACACCACCGCGCAGATGTTGGAGCGCCTCGGTTTCGAGGTCGAGATCACCTCCGATGGCCGGCAGACCATCGCCCGCTACCGCGAAGACCTCGATCTTGGCCGACGATTCGATGTCGTCATGCTCGACTTGACGGTGCCGGGAGGGCTCGGAGGTCGGGAAGTGATGGCGGAGCTGGGCAGGATCGATCCGGACATCCGTGCGATCGTCTATAGCGGCTATTCGAACGATCCGGTCATGGCGAACTACCTGGAGCACGGCTTCGTGGGGCGCATCGCGAAGCCCTTCCGGATCGACGACCTGCAGACCGTCCTCGATCACGCATTCGAGGTGCCTGTCGGCTCGGGATTGAGCGGCTGACGTTCCCGTGCCGGTTGGACGCCCGGACGGTCGATGCGTGATTGCCGTCGTCTCCACATCGCGACGTGAGCCCGGCTCGGATCGGCGCCGGTCTGGATAACATCCGCGCCATGACGACTCTCCAGACTCTCGAACGCCACCCGGCGGGCGATGCGCCGCCCGACGCCGCCATCATCTGGCTCCATGGATTGGGCGCTACCGCCCACGATTTCGAGGGGATACCACCCGAGCTCGGTCTGCCCGACAGCCTGCGCGTCCGCTACGTCTTCCCGCAGGCGCCGAGCCGGCCGGTGACCATCAACGGCGGCATGCACATGCCCGCCTGGTACGACATCCTCTCGCTCGACGGCTCTCAGCGCGGTCAAGACGTCGAAGGGATTCGGACCTCGCAGCGCCAGGTCAGCGAGCTGATTCAGCGTGAGGTCGAACGGGGCGTGCCG
>JBCBCF010000147.1:0-10844 GCA_038530905.1 Acidobacteriota bacterium | reverse complement strand
TACGCCGTCGGCTCGGTTGTCGGTCTGCTTCTGTTGCTGCTGGCAGCCGAGACCGATCGCGCCGAGCGTCCAGCGTGCGCGCCACAGCTCGAGGCCTCGAAGACGTCCAGGCCGAACGGTCTCGGCTGCCAGCAGCAACAGAAGCAGACCGACAACCGAGCCGACGGCGTAGCTGTTGAGCTTGAGATGACGCCAGCCTGGAGCGCCCGGGCGCCAGCCCGGTGTGCGACCGACCTCGCCCCAATACGGCCGCTCCGCCGAGCGCGACGAGGCGCCGTGCGCATCCGGGATGACGAGCGAAAGGCTCTCGGCGATCGGCAGGCTCCACTGCGTCGCCCAATCCCAGGCCTCGGTCTCGGTCCACTCGCTCGCCAGCGCGGGCGCCACCTCGGTGTGGATCATCTTGACCAGCGTTTGATGAGAAACCAGGGCGCTCGACACCACCAGCAGGAGGAACGCCGGGAGGTGCGTGGTCCAGCGGTCGACGGTCGCGCGCGGCGGTCGCAGGGCGACCAACCACCAGCCGGCGAGGGCGAGCGCGAAGAAGGCACCCACATCGGGGGTGTCGGTGATCGCCAGGCCGAGGGCGCCGCCGGCCAGCGCCATGTCGGCGAGGCGTTGACGCGTTGTCGGGCGCCGTTCGGCGCGCGCCACGAGCCCGAACGCGCACAGGCTCCAGGCGAAGGTCAGGGTGCGACCGAGGAGACCGGATAAGGGAGACGTCAGCGCCCAGCCGCTGAACGCCGCGAGGAGGCCGGCGCAGACGGCCGCCGGCACGGAGCTCCGCATCTGTCGGGTGCACCAGAAGCCGGCAAGACCGGTGAAGACGACGCCGAACAGCGGCCCCCATCGACGGTAGCCGACCGGGCCGAGGAGGGTCTCGAGCAGCCCCCATCCGGTCGGGCCGATCCCTGCTTCGCCGCGTCCGAAATAGACGTGATCGTTCCAGATCCGCCACAGGCTCTGCGGGTAGCTGAAGAGCGGGGAGCGCACCAGCTCCAGGTTGCCGTCGTTGAAGGCCAGCACCAGCTCCGGCCGCCGCCAGAGGGGCAGAAGCAGGAGGGCGACACCGGCGCAGCAGGCCAGGGCGACGAGGAGTGGGGCCGGCCACCCGGCGCGGTCGGGGCGGCTCGAGGGCGACAAGAACATCGGCGATGGGAAGACGGTGGCAGAGCGAGGTCAACCATCGTCGCATGCCCGGGCCTTCGCCGCCAGCCGCGTCGCCGCCCGCCGCGCTGTCGCCCGCGCGCGCGATCGAACTCGCCGTTGACTGTAACGCTGCGTTCGCGATGGCCACTCACCCATCGGACCTACACCTCGATCTCGAGAGCATGTCTCTCGATCCATCCACCCTCCGAGTCCCCTCCGGGAGTGCCATGCGCCACATCCGTTCCATCGTTCCCCGACTCCGCAGTGCCCGTCGTTTGACGGTCGCCGTCGTTCTTGCCGTGCTGTCCGCCTTCCTGTCTCCGTCCGTCTTTGCCTGCGAGGGTGAGCCGATCGCGGCTCGCTGCGGCCGCAGCGTCGTTCTCGGTCTCGCCACGCCCACCAACGTCCTCGCCACCGGCGGACCGACGACGGTGCAGGCCCTGCTCTACCTCGGGATCACCGAGTTTCCGGCCGGCTCAGGACTTTGCCCGCCGCCGCCGTTCTTCGTCGATTTCGATCTGACGATCACCTGCACGCCGGAAGGCGACACGACCGCCGTGATCGAAGATGTGGAGGTGAGTCGCGGCTACAACGAGATCGATCTCGTGGTCGATCTGCCGAGCGGCCCGCCGCGCCTGTGCACGATCGACGGCGCGGCCGAGGTTTCGTTCTCCGACGGCACCACCGCGACAGCGTCCGGCGGCACTCAGATCTGCCTGGTTGAGGAAGCGCCGACCCTGCCCGGCATCCCGCGTCTCGAGCTGGAGTCGCTCGTGCCGGAGCTGGCGCGGGTGCACCCAGGCGATCAGGCCTCGCATCGGGTGAGGTTGACCAACAACGATCCGATCTCGACCTTCTTCGGCGGAGTCGACGTCGACATGGTGAATCGCTCGCTGCTGCCGCTCGTCGGCCCGCCGATGCCGCCTGGGCACGGGCTCTTCGGCATCGCCGATCCGGTCGGTGATCATTTCCCGATCGCCTTTGGCGACGAGCTGAACGTGTGCCTGCCGCTGCCGCCGATGCCGCAGCTGGTGCCGATTCCGATGCTGCAGCGCGACCTCGAGCTGTTGCCGGGGCAGTCCGTGGAGCTAGAGGTCGTCTCGCGGCCATGGGGGATGTGTGCGGAGGGCAGCTGCGGCCAGGGCTCGATGCTCTTCGACGGGACCTTCGGCGACGCGACGCCTGGTTTCGCCTGCCTGGGCTTTGTCACCGCCACCGAGCTGGCGGCGCCTCCAAGCTTCGCCTGGCCCGATGCCGGCGAGAGCGCGCTGGTCGGCTTGCCGCCGCTGCCCGAGGTGCCGGAGCTGCCATTCAGCGCCCAGCCCGGTCCCGGGATCGACCCCTTCACGTTCCTCTTCACGCTGCCGCAGGCGGATCTTCTGCTGCCGGCGCAGCAGCCGCTGCCGGCGCAATTCCTCGCCGGCGCCCTGGACGCCGAGCGCGGGCGCATTCGGCTCGGTTTCGAGGATCCGAAGGGTCTGATGCCGACCGATCCGCCTTTCGACCTCGGTTTCCAGATGGCTTTGCCGCCGCTGCCCGAGAGCGGCGCGCTCGGCGCTGAGCTCTTCGGCTTCAACCTGGTGCCGAACGCGCCGACCGGTCTCGAAACACTCGGTCCGCTCTTCGCCGGGCTGCTTGCCGTCAGCGGCCAGCCGGGCACCGATCCGTTTGTCGCCGACGCGTACTTCGAGCTGGTGATGCGCCTCTCGGGTGTCGCGGTCGACGATTTGGGCCAGGAACGCCAAGTGCTGTTCCAGAACATTCAGGCGCAGCCGCAGCCTGGCTCGAACGTCGTCGACTTCTTCGTCCAGGCGCAGCTTGAGCCCGGGCCGAACGCTCAGGTCCAGGGGCTCGAGATCTTCGTCGACCTGCGCGCGCACGCGAAGCTTGGTGAATTCATCTTCAACGACGGGTTCAATCTCGGCGATACGTCGGGCTGGGACGTGACCGTGCCGTGATCGCCACCGAGTTGCCGCTCGGGCGCCGGGTCCACGGGGTCGGAAGCCTTGCTACCATCGATCCCGTGCGCCCCGACGCCGATCTGATTCGAGCCGTGCTCGCCGACGAGCCGGGCGCCGACGAGGAGTGGGTGCGCCGGCATCGACGGCTCGTGATCGGCCTGGCCCGTCGGCGCTATGGCTTCGATCGCGAACAGGCCGAAGAGATCCTGCAGGCGACGGTCGCGGCCCTCTGGGCGGACGATCGAAAGGTTCTCCGAGCCTGGCGCGGTCGAGGTCGGTTCTCGACCTATTTGACCGTCGTGGTCTGCCGTCTATGCCGCCGGCGCGCCGAGACCGCGCGGGTGCGCCGGCTGGTCGAGGTGCCGCCGGTCGAGCGTTCGGACGCAGCGCCATCGCCGGCCGAGCGCGCGGCGGTGCGGGAACGGCAGGAGGTTGTGCGTTCAGCCCTCGCCGAGCTGCGTCCGCGCGATCGGCTGCTGATCTCGCTCCGATTCTTCGACGACCGTGAACCGGCGGAGATGGCCCCGCTCGTCGGCCTGTCGCCAGGCGCAGTGCGCAAAGCCGTTCACGATGCGCTGGGCAGGCTGCGCCGCCAGGTCGGCGAGCGAGGCCGCGTCGTGCCGTTCCGGCGCGCGGATGCGGGCGCTGCTGGGGCTCCGTCCGCCGGAGCTGGCTCCAACGTCGCCGCCTCCGAGGCTTCCAACGATGAATGATCCCTCCTCGCTCGAGACCGCGCTGCGCCGCCTGGGAGATGCGACGGAGGAGCCTTCCGCGCGCGCTGAGGTCGATGCCGAGCTCCTGGCGGCCTGGCTCGACGGCGAATTGACGGCGGCCGAGAGCGAGCGGATCGAAGTGCATCTCGCGAGCGACGAGGCCTCGCGAGCGCTGGCCGCAGACGTCGCCGGTGCCATGACCGAGGCGCGGCGAGCCGCGCGCTGGCGGCCGCTGCTGGCGACGGCGGCCGTCGTGCTCGTGGCCTTCGGCGGTTGGTGGCTGGCGACTTGGGATGCGCGCTTGAGCGCCGCCGGCGTGCCGGCGTTGGCGCGCCTGTCGCAGCCCGATCTGGTCGCCGACGCGCGCCGCGCCCTCGCGGGCGACTGGCCGCGCCCCGGCGGCTTCGAGAATCTGGAAGATCCCGGCGGCCGCAGCCTGCTGCGGGGAGCCGACGCGCCGCGGGTTCCGCGCCCGCTGGCGCCGCGCTGGAGCGCGGTGCGTTCGCCGACGCCTCGGCTGCGGCTGGCGCCTGCCGGCGTCGAGCGCGTCCGGCTCTTGGTCGTCGACGCCGACGAGAATGTGGTCGCCATGATCCACCGCGACATCGCGGACGCCTCCGCGTCGCTCGCGGTCGATTGGCCGCCGGATCGGCCTGCGCTTGGCTCAGGTCTCTACGCTTGGTCTGTCGGAGTCGATGATCTTGATCTCGCCGCGACGTCGGAGTGGGTGCCGTTCCGCGTGCTCTCCGTCGACGATCTGGCCGCGATCGATCGCCAGGTCGGCTCCCGCGATGGACTGCCGGCGGCGCTGATCCTGGCGCGCGCAGGGCTGCTCGACGAGGCGGAGGCGGCGCTCGCCTCGATCGACGACCCCGCAGTGCGCGACGATCTCCTGGACGGGCTGGACGCCTTGCGGCGGCTGCCGCCGGAGGTCCGCCAGGTCGAGGAACGGGGGCGGTCGGAGGCCGGCCGGTGAGGCGGCGATCGCGGATCTGCGTCGCCGCGGTCGTTGGCGTGCTGGCGCTGGTCGGCGTCATCAGCCGCGCCGCGGAGCGAGCGGACTCCGCAGCTCTCATGCTCCACCGCGCGGCGGCGGCGGCCGCCGCCATGGACTACGGGACGGCGCGGGAGCTGTACGCGTCGGCCCGCCAGCGAGCAGCTCGGGCCGACGACCAGGACCTCGAAGCGCGCGCATTGCTCGGTCTGTCGGCGGTCCTGCGCCAGTCCGGCGCCGGTGACCGTGCGCTCGAGCCGGTGGATGCAGCGCTCGCCTTGCTCGCCGACCAACCGCCGACGGCGACCCTCGTGCGCGCATACGGTCATCGCGCCGAGGCCGTGCAGGCACGCGGCGAGGTCGGCGGTGTCGACGTGGCTCTGGCGCGAGGACGCAACATCGCGAGGAGGCTCGACGATCCTGGTCTTGTCGCCGAGGTCGATGCCGTTGCCGCCGTCCTGGCGACGCGACGCGGTGAGGATCGGATGGCACTTGAGCTGGGGCGTCGCGCTCTGCCGGCGGCGGACGGCCCGGCGGCGATGCGCGCATGGTCGGCGATCGCCTACGCCCAGCATCGCCTCGGCCGCTGGCGGTCCGCGCGCGCCTCCTACGATCAGGTGATCGAGAAGGCCTGGGCCGAGAACGATCAGCGGACGCTCGGCTTCGCCTACTGCAATCGTGCCGAGGTCGATGCTCGGCTCGGGGTCGAGACCTCAGGTGTCGAGGATCTCCTGCGCGCCATCGAGCGCTTGGAGCGTGGCGCCGGGGCCCTCGCGGTCGGCGACGCGGAGCGCGCCGCCTTCCTCGACCGCGACGAAGCGGCCTACGACCGTTTGGTCCGCGCGCTGGTCGACGCAGGTCGTCCGCGGGCCGCGTTCGACGTCGCCGAGCAGCTCCACGGCCGCGCTCTGCTGGACACCCTCGGTGCAGGCGTCGGCGAGGGCGACTGCTCTGAGCATCGTCAGCTGGTGCGCCGGCTCGGTCGCGCGCGGTTGGATCTCGACTCGGCAGCCCCGAGCGCGCGGGCAGGCGTGCTGCGGTCGATCACCGATCTCGAGCGCCGGCTGCGCGCGCTTTCGGCCGATCGACCGCCGTCGGAGCGCGTGCCGCCAGCCACGATCGACGATGTCCAGGAGGCGCTTGCGGCCGACGAATCCCTGATCGCCTATTGGGTGGCCGAGGAACGGACGATCGCGTGGGTCGTCGACGCCGAGACCGTGCGCGTCGTGCAGATTCCGGTGGCGCGGGACCGGCTGGAAGATCGCCTCGATGCCTATCTTTCGGTGTTGCGCTCGCCGTCCCGCGCCGTCGAGCGATCCCTGCTGGCGGACGAGGCGGCGCATCTTGCCGCAGGGCGGCAGCTTCACGACTGGCTGATCGCGCCGATCGGTCCGTCGGCCGCGCGACGCTGGATCGTCATTCCTGACGGGCGCCTGCACGAATTGCCGTTCGAAGCCCTGATCCAGTCCTGCAACCCAGGCTCCGAGAGCGCCTCGCGAGACCCCCGGCTGGTGCACGCCGCCTATGCCGACTGTCAATATGTCGGCCACCGGCGGGCCCTCTCCTACGCGCCGTCGGCGGGCGTGATGCTGCGGCTGCGCGAGCGGGCTCGTGAGCGACCGCCGGCTCCTCGCCCGTTGGTCGCCATGGCGCCGACGTTTGCCGGCGAATCCGCGACCGCGGCCGTGCGCAGCAATCGCGGGCCGCTGCGTCACAGCGCCGACGAGGTCCGTCGGATCGGACGCTTCTTCACCGATGCGGAGGTGCTGATCGGCCCGCGCGCTCAAGAGGCGAGACTCGACGCCGGCCTCGCCAGCGTCCGCCGCCTGCACCTGGCGACGCATGGACTGGTCGACGACGGTTCACCCTTCGGCGGCGGTCTGCTGTTGGCGCCTGGCCAGGACGACGACGGCCTGCTGCTGGTGCCGGAAGTGCGCCGTCTGGACCTGCAGGCCGATCTGGTCACGATCTCGGCCTGCCGCAGCGGTCGCGGGCGCCCCAGTCGAGCCGAGGGATCGATGGGGCTCTCCCGCGCCTTTCTCGCTGCCGGCGCCTCGGCGGTCGTCGCGTCGCTCTGGGACGTCGATGATCGGTCAACAGCGCTTCTCATGGAGCGGTTCTATCTCCATCTTGCCGCGGGTGAGCGCCCTTCGGAGGCGCTGCGTCAGGCGCGTGTGTGGCTGGCCAGCCAGCGCGGCGAGACTCGACGGGTCTTTGAGACGCGGCCTGTCAGCTACGCGCATCCACGCTATTGGGCTGGCTTCGTCGTCGTCGGCGCGGAGTAGTCTGGCGGTCTCCGGCGCGCCGATCGATCAGCACGCCGCATGGCCGAGTCGGTCGTCCATCGAGCGCGCGGAGTCGCCGCCTTCGACTCGATCGGCGACGATCCGCTCGCCCTGTGAGGCCAAAGGTTCCGCGAAGCCCTCCGATACAGTGGCGCTGATGTCGCGATTCGCCTTCGGCAGCCCTGGCCGCTGCGCGCTGCTTCTCGCGCTCGTGGCTTGCGGGCCGACAGACGATCGACGCGGGCCGACCCTCGCCGACGCGGCTGACCGTCTCGCGTCTGGCGGCGACCAGCAGGCATCGATGGCGGGCACCACCGAGCCTTCGTTCACCGGGCCGATCTTCGACGACGCCACCGAGGCGGTCGGTCTCGATTTCGTGCACTACGACGGCGCGGTGGGCGAGCTCTGGATCGTCGAGGTCATGGGAGCCGGCGCGGCGCTTGCGGACTTCGACGACGATGGTGACCTCGACGCCTTCTTGGTTCAGGGCAACCGGCTCGATGGACCGCCGAATCCGGCCCTCGTCGATCGCCTGTGGCGCAATGATCTGCAGGTGGATGCCGAGGGCATCGCGCGTCCTCGCTTTGTCGACATCACCGAGGCCAGCGGCCTGCGCTCGAGCGGCTATGGCATGGGTGTCGCTGTCGGCGACGCCGATGGGGATCGACGCCCGGACCTCTATGTGACGCGCGACGGCCCGAACGCGCTCTGGCTGCAGCGTGGCGCTCCGAACGAGCTGCGCTTCGAGCCGGCTGGCTCGGCGGCTGGGGTCGACGCGCCAGCCTGGAGTGTGGGCGCGGTTTTTCTCGACGCGAGCGCCGGGGCCGACGTGCGCCCTGGCGCCGATCTCTTCGTCGCCAACTACGTCGATTTCCCTCGCTCGACGAGCCGCACCTGCTTTCATCGCAGCTCCGCCCGCGACTATTGCGGCCCGGGCGTGTTCCGACCGCTGCCCGATCGACTCTTTCGCAACCGTGGCGTCGATGCGACGGGGCGTCCGCGGTTCACCGAGGTGGCGGATTCAGCCGGCCTGGCCGCCGTCGGTCCGGGTCTCGGCGTCGCGGCCGTCGATTTTGACGACGACGGTCACCTCGATCTCTTCGTCGCGAACGACGCCGAAGAGAACCGCCTGTGGCGCGGGCTGCCGGAGGCGCGGTTCCGCGACGACGGACTGCTTGCCGGCTGCGCCGTGAACGGAGCCGCGGAGCGCGAGGCGAGCATGGGCGTGGCGGTCGGCGATGTCGACGGCGACGGCGACTTCGACCTCTTCCTCACCCATCTCGAGGGCGAAACCAACACGCTCTACGAGAATCGCAACGGTGTCTGTCGCGACGTCACCGCCGCGCTCGGACTGGCCGCGCCGAGCTGGCGGTCGACCGGATTCGGCACCGGCTTTCTCGATCTCGACAACGATGGACGGCTGGATCTCTTCGCCGTCAACGGGGCGGTCAAGCTGTTCTCGGAAACTGCACCGTCCGCCGATGCGGCGCCGCTCGGCCAGCTCGATCAGCTCTTCTGGCAGCGCGCCGACGGACGGTTTCTCGACGTCTCATCTCTTGGTGGTTCGGCCTTCGAGCGGCGCGACGTCGGTCGTGGAGCGGCCTTCGGCGATGTCGACAACGACGGTGATGTCGACGTGCTGATCGCCAACAACGGCGGTCGCGCGCGCCTGCTGCTCAACCGCGTCGGCCAGGATCGCTCGTGGATCGGTCTCGATCTGCGGCGACGCGACGGTGGCGTGGCGATCGGCGCCGTCGTTCAGCGCGTCGCGGAGACCGATCGACGGGTCTTCCGCGTCGCCCGCGACGGCAGCTATGCCTCGTCAAGCGATCCGCGCGTCCTGGTCGGCCTGGGCGACGAGGAGCTGCCGGTCACGATCGAGGTGCGCTGGCCCGACGGGAGTCGCGAGCGTTTCTCCGACCTTGCCCCGCGGCGCTATCACCGCCTGGTCGAAGACTCGGCGGTCTCCGACCAGTCGGCGCCGAAGGCTGAAGCGTTCCAGGCGCGATCGGGCGGTTCGCCGCGGCGATAGCGCTCGAGATCCGCCTCCATCTCCGCGACCAAGTCTTGGCGTCGGCTAGAGCGCACGGCGTCGAGCGCCTGCTGCTGAGCGGCGACCGCGGCAGCGAAGTCACCGCTGGCGGCCATCGCCATCGCCGTTGCCTCGACCATGCCGAGCTGCATTTGCGGGCCGCTCAGGGACTCGAGCAGCTGTTGGGCCGCCGCGCCGTCGCGCAGCGCGGGATCGGAGGATGCGGCAAGCAGGCGCGCCTGTGCCTCGACGAGCTGCGGATCTGCGGGCAGTGCCGCGCGGTGGCGCTCTGCGGCGTCCAGAGCCTCAGCGGCGCGACCACCCGCATCGAGCGCCACGAGCTGCCCCAGGCGCGCGGATCGATTCGTCGGATCGAGGGCCACCGCCCGTTCGAAGGCCGGGATCGCCTCGACGAACGACCCGGCCCTGAGGTGAAGGTTGGCGAGGTTGAACCAGGCGCTGGCATAGCGTTCGTCGAGGTCGAGGGCGCGCCGATAGCTCGCCGCCGCTTCGTCGACCGCGCCGTCGCCTGCCGCCAGGGCGCCGAGGTTGAAGTGCACGCGCGGTTCCGTCGGATCGAGCTCTGCGGCCAACAGCAGCTCGGCGCGCGCGGCCTCGCGCTCGCCGAGCCGAGCCAAGGCCGAGGCCAGATTCAACCGCGCTGTCGCGTCGTCCGGCGCCTGCTCGACGGCACGCCGAAACCAGCCGGCCGCCTCGTTGAACCGTCCCTGGCCGAAGGCGCGGGCACCGCGATCAACCGCTGTGCTCGCACCCTCGGCGCGTGCCTGCACCTCGGCCATCCAGGGATCGTCGAGGCGGATCGCGCCATCGCCGCGGCGCGCCAGGTGGATGCTTGCCTGCTCGGCATCGCCGAACGTGTGCAGCGCCGCGGCGAGCGGCACCTCGACGGCGGTGGCGGTGGGCTGGAGGTCGAGGACGCGCCGATAGCGCGCGATCGCGGCCTCCAGGTCGCCGTCGACCTCTTCGATCTGCCCCAAGTGAAAGTGCGCCAGGGCGAGCGTCGGATCGATCGCGAGTGCCCGCTCGAGGGCGGCGCGGGCCTGGTCGAGCTCGCCGAGGGTCTGCAGCGTGCGCCCGAGCGCGAAATGACCGACGGCGATCGGGGTCGAGGCGGTGTCGGCGCGGTCGATCGCTCGCTCGAGCGCCGAGCGTGCTCCTGCGAAGTCGCCGGCTCCGTGCAGCGCCAGGCCGGCCAGGTAAGGCCATCGAGGATCAGCTTCGGCCAGCACCTCCGCGTTGCCGTAGGCCACGACGGCCGCGTCGAGCAGCTCATGAGCGTGAAGGACCTGGCCGAGCTCGCCGTGCAGGCGGGCGCGGGCGGCGGGCTCCGCTGCCCCAAGCTCTTCGATGGCGGCGCGCCGCCGTTCCAGCTCGCTGACGACGGCAGGCGCGAGCGCTTCGGTCTCGATCGTCGGAAGCGGGGCGAGGTCGAGCGGCGGATGCGGATCGTCGCCGCACGCGAGTGCGAGCGGCAGGCAGGCGACGAGCAGTACGAAGGTGGCGCGCGGCAGGCTGGTGCGCATCAAGCGGCCGGCGTCGAGGGAGGACGCGAGAGTCACGAAATGGCCCTGAACGCGAACGTGCCACCCAAAGCGGGTGGCACGTTCGATCGACTGAGGGTGGCTCGAGGTCACTCGATCTCGAAGCCCATCAGCTCGACCGGGACGGCCTCGTTGACGCCGAGGGTCC
>JBCBCF010000146.1:0-10897 GCA_038530905.1 Acidobacteriota bacterium | reverse complement strand
CGGCGTCGTTCAAGACCTCAAGGGCTTCCTCACCGTTGCCGGCGACCCACAGCTCGTTCTTCACGCCGAGATCGCGCAAGGCCCGCCGCACCGTGAGCACGTCGACCTCGTCGTCCTCGACCAGGAGGAGCGGCTTGGGTGAACGCATCACGATCGGTTCACCGCGGTCCTTCCGAACCATGGACCTCGTTGCGCCAGGCAAAGCGCCGGGACCGATCCGTCGCTTCGTGCGGCCGGTCGGAAGCCCGAGCGATCGGGCGAACGTGGATCGATTCCTTACCTCGGCTCTGCATCCTGCAAGCAACTCTGCGTCTGAGCGATTCTCACGACTTTAGCGCATCAGGGTCGATCATGCGGCCGGCATCGGTGCCGTCGACTGGCCGATCGAGGCACTCTGTTCGAGCCACAAGGTATAGAAGGTCGCCCCCTCGCCCAGCGCCGACTCCAGCCACATCTCTCCCCCCTCTTCCTCGACGATCTTGGCCACCAGCGCCAGGCCCAAGCCGGTGCTTTCGCTGTGCTTTCCGACGTCGAGAGTTTGGAACATCCGGAAAATGCGTTCGTGATGCTTGGGGTCGATGCCGGGCCCGTCATCACTCACCGACAGCTGCCAGCAGCCATCGCCAACGTCTTCGGCGCGAATCTCGATCTTCACCCCATCGCGGTCGGCGTGCTTGATGGCGTTGCCGATCAGGTTGATGAAGACCTGCTGGAGGCGCAGCCGGCGGGCCGACAACGTCGGCAGATCCGGGCCGATGGAGATCTCCACTTCGGGCGGCGGCGACAACAGCTCGACCGCCTGTTCGACGACGCTTGTTACCTCGACGCGTTCGACCGGCAGGTCTTCTCTGCCAACCCGCGAATACTGCAGCAGACCGTCGATCAGTCGATCCATGCGGCCGACGCGAGAGCGAAGGAGAGCGAGCTGCTCACGCGTCTGATCGCCTGCGTCAGCGGCGAGATCTTCTTCGATCCAGGTCGAGAGTGTGGCGATGGCGCGCAGCGGCGCCTTGAGATCGTGCGAGGCGACGTAGGCGAATTGATCGAGGTCACGATTCGACCGCATCAACTCCGCCTGGCGTCGCTCGAGCTCTGCCTGGCGCCCCTCGATCTCTTCCAGCATGGCGTTGAAGCCGCGATAGAGATCCGCCAGCTCGTCATCACCCCGCGGCTCGACGCGCAGGGTCAAATCGCCCTCGCGCGAGACCCGCCGAGCGACGCCGGCCAGGGCCACCAGCGGTCGGGAAATATAGCCCTGGAGGCCGGCGCCAAGGGCCAGCGCGAGAGCCGACAGACCGAGGACCAAAAGCGCGAGCGTGAGAAGTCGGCGGTTGATTTCCTCGTCGACCGCCGCCGTCGAGGCGACGAGAACCATCGTGCCGCGGGGTCGGCCGTCGAAAATCACCGGGACAGACGTCTGAACCAGGCCGGCGCGGATCATCGAGCCGAGCGACGGCACTCGCCGATGGCGCGGCACGGGCCCGACGTGCCAGCCGTAGAACAGCTCACCCGCCTGGTCGAAGAGCAGCACGTCGCGCATGCCGTCGAGCTCCGTGACCGGCCGCAGCGCGGTCTCGGCCTCGACCGGGTCGTCGAAAGCCAGGGCCAGGGCCGCGTAGTCGCCGGCGACGCGCGCGATCAGCGACTGGTTCTTCATGAGGTCGGCGCGGAGTCGTCGGCGATCCTCGATGCCGACGAGCGCCGCGCCGACGACGAGAGCGATCAACGCCGGAAAGAGTGCCAGCGCGATCAGCTTGCTCTGAATCGACCAACGGGCCACGGACATCGTGCAGCCATCGTATCGAGCCTTCGGGCGGCGCGCGGTTGCGGCTCGGACGCGCATGCGAGACACTGCCGACCGTCGACCGCGCCGCCTTGAACCCTCTCGAGGTGATCGCCGCCTCCCGCCGAGCTCGAAAGCCAGCCATCCATGCGACGACATCTCCGTGCCGCCCGCTGCCGCTCCGCCGAACGCCTCGGAGAGATCGTCTGCGCCCTCGTTCTCGCTGCACTGCTGAGCGCGCCGATCGCCATGGCTCAAGATCCTGCGGCCCAGCGGCTGTTCGACGAATCCGATCGACTCCTCGCTGGCGACCAGCAGGAGCAGGCGCTCGACACGCTCCGGCTCTTGTTGCGCCAGTTCCCGAATGACGAGCTGTCGCCTCGCGCGCTCCTGCGGGTCGCTCGCCTGGAGCGCTCGCTCGGCGACGTTTCTTCAGCGCGTGCGTCGCTCGAGCGGCTGATCGGCGAGTACGGACGCACACCGCAGGCAGCCTCGGCCTTTGTCGACAAGGCCGAGATGCAGCTCGAAGCGGCGCGTGGTTCGGCGGATCTCGAAGCGGTTCGAACGACCTATCGACGCATCCCCCTGCTCTACGGCGCCGACGTGTATCCCCGGCTCGCCGCCCGCTCGCAGGCGCGCCTCGAGTCAGCCCGCCTCGGCCTGCTGCTCGGCGATCTCGAAGGCGCCATCGCCGAGCTGGTGCCGGCGCTCGAAGACGAGCCTGCAAGCCTCGCCACCGGCCGCATCCGCCTGCTGCTTGGCCAGGCGCTCTTGCTGCAAGGGCGCTTGGAACAAGGCCTGGACGAGCTGCAGCGGCTGGTCGACGATCCGTCGCCGGTCGGCGACGGCGCCGCAGCCCCTCAGGCCTCGGCCTCCGACCTTGCAGCGGCCGATACACCGATCGCGACCTCGACTGCCGACGATCGCCGCCACGCCGCGCGCCTGATCTCCCTCGCCCATCGCCACATGGTGCGCCCGCGCTCCGGCGCCGCCCGGTTCGCCCGCGTCCTACGCTGGCCGTCGGCGGGTCCGACGCTGCGCGAACCGATCGCCGTCGCGACCTCGCCGAATGGCGAGATCCTGGTGGTCGACGACGAGCTGCCGGCCGCGGTCCTTCTCGACGCTGCAGGCTCGCCGATGCGCAGCGCCACGGTCGAAGACGTGGAAAGCGCCGGCATGACGAGCGACGGCACCGCTGTGGTCGTCACGGACCGCGAGCTGATCTTGCCGTTCGAGGGCCAGCGGCTCAACTTTCTGCAGCCGCGAAGCGGTCGTGAGGCGCCGCTGCGCGGCATGCGGGCCGCCGCCCGCGGGCCCTTCGGCGACTGGTTCGTGGTGGCGCGCGGCTGGCGCGGGGTGCTCGACTACAAGAGCCGGCGGGAGGGGCAGGAGCTGCTGTCCTCGACGCGGCCCGAATTCGTCGACGTCGAGCGCGACGAGTTGGGCAGGATCTACTTACTCGACGCTGAGAATGAGCGTCTCGTGCGGCTGGGCATCGACCGCCGCTCGGTCGATCCGGTGGTTCTCGGGCAGAACTGGCGGCGTCCGGCGGCGTTCGCCCTCGATGCACTTGGCCAGGTCTATGTGCTGGACGCGCGTCAACGCACCGTGACGCTCTATGATCGGCGTGGGCGACAAATCGAGGTCTTTGGCCCCAACCTGGGCGACGGGATCGAGTTGCGCAAGCCGCGCGACGTCGCGGTCGACGCTTCCGGCCGGCTGCTGATCGCCGACGCGTCGACCCCATTTCTCATCGTCCTCGACTGATCGGTCTCGCTGCGCCCGCATCGAGCGCGGAACGCCGCTCCTTTTCATTTCTCGTCGATGACCATGGCTCGATCGTCTTCTCGCCGCTTCGGATTCGTCGCGCCGGCCGTCGTGCTGCTGGCCGCGGCGCCGGTCGCTCTAATGCCATGGATTGCTGAGCCAGCCGCAGCGCAGCTTGGCCAACCCGGGCAGATCGAGGTCGAGGATCTCGCCGCGCCGCCGGCCGGGCCGAGCGCCGAGCCGGATGTCGACGCGATCGACCGCCCGCGCATCGCGGCCCTGCACGCTGCCGCGCTCAGCGCCGAAGCCACCGAGCCCGAAGCGGCGCTCGAGCTCTACGATCGAGTGCTTGCCGCGCTCGATCTGCTGTCGACCGAAGGGCTCGAGGCGACCGATCGGCAGCTCGCCCTCGACGCCGGCGCGCGAGCTGCCCGACTGCACGACGAATTCGGCGAGGATCCGGAAGCAGAAGCTCAGCTTCGGCGCTTGATCGAGCTCGTGCCCGGCGCCGACACCGACTCCTCGGCCCTCGCCGAGCTGCTGGGCGATCGTCTGCGACCGGTCTTCAAGCGACTACGCGATCGCATGGTCGGCGAGATCGCTTTCGCTCTCGAGCCGCCCGACGCCGACGTCCGGATTGACGGCCGACGAACCACCTCGACCCTCGAACCGATCGCCGTGCTGGCTGGCGATCGCACGCTCGAGATCCGCCGCGCCGGCTACGCGCCGATCATCCGCCCGCTCGAGGTGGCGGCCGGACAGCGCGCGACGCTCGAGCTCGAGCTCGAGCGTCAGACGCCGGTGCTGCGGCTGGCGACGCGACCGGCCGGCGCCCTCGTCTTACTCGACGGCGAGCCGCGCGGGAGCACGATCGAGCCGACGGCCGCCTTGACCGACGCGGGACAGAGTTCCACCAACGACACTCCGCCGCCGGCGCTCGACCGCCCGGAGCGACCGACGACGACCGCTCCTGGATTCTTGGCCGACGGAATGTCGGCCGAGCTGATCTTCGAGGTCGCCGAGTTCGGCCTGCGTCGCCTCGAGGTGCGTGCCGAGGGCTTTCGGCCCTACTCCGCCGAGCTTCAGATTCTCGAGCCGATCGACTACCGCATGCCGCCGATCGTGCTCGAACCTGAGGGCGGCACGCTGGTGCTTAGCGGCGTCCCATCCGACGCCGTGCTGAAGATCGACGGCGACGTCGTTCAGCCAGAGGTGCCCGGTGCGTCGCGCTCCCGGCTGCCGCTACCTCCCGGCGACTATTTGGCGACGGTCGAACAGGGCTCTTCAACGCGCATGTTCTCGGCGCGGGTCCAGATCGCCGACCGGCAGACGGTCGAGCTTCCGGTGGTGCTGCGGCCCGGTCTGGCGTTTCTCGGCGTGGCGGGCGGCAGCGGCGCGATCCGCGACAGCGTCGCGCAACGACTGAGGCAGCTGGTTGATACTTCGGACGACTGGGCCTGGATCGATCGCACAGACGGCGGCACCGGCCTGCTCGACAGGCTCGGCCTGAGTCCGCCGCGCCTGCGCATCGGCTCGGATGTCGACTGGAGCGCCCTGCAGGAGCGTCTCGACCGGGAGGCACCCGGTCTTCTGTATCTCCTTGCGGTCGGCTCGGACGACCCGCTGGCTCCCAGCGTCGAGCTGCTGCTCTTGCCGGCCGTGCCCGGGCCAGCGGTTCCGAGTCGACTGGCTCTCGACCTGGGCGGGCGCTCCGACGGCGGCCTCTTTCCCCAGGTCCTGCGGCGCGAGATCACCCTGCAGCGTCCCTGGATCGGTGCGCTGTGGATCGACAGCGATGCTGAAGACCACCCCGTCATCGCCGCCGTGACCCCCGCATCACCGGCCGACGACGCCGGACTGCGGCCAGGCGAGCGGGTCGTGGCGGTCGACGGCGCCACGGTGTCGTCGGCGGGCGAACTCGGCGACCGCCTGCAAGCGACCGAGCCAGGCACGTCCGTCGAGCTCTTGGTGCGCAACGTCGGCCCCGACCGTTCGGTACAGGTGCAGGTCGGCGTTGGTGCCTGGGCGGCGATCGCCGAGCGCGCAACTCCACTCGGCCGGGTGCCGGCGGCCGCATGGGCGACGCTGACCGTGGCCAGTGCCGAGAGCGAGTCGGCGAACCGCTGGCTTCTCGATCTGCAGCGCGCGCGCCTCCTGATCGATGCAGGGCGACGCGACGAAGACGCCGCGGCAGAGGCGGCAGGCATCCTTCAGTCGGTGCGCGGGCCTCAGACCTCGCACGGCTACGGCCAAGCTGCGGTCGACTATTGGACGGGCGTCGCGTTCGAAACGGCCGGCCCGCGCTACCGCCAGCAGGCCCTCGAGGCCTACCGTCGCGCGGCGGCAGTGCCGGACGCGCGCATGACCCACCCCGACGGCCCATGGATCGCGCCGCGGGCCGAGGCCCGTCTCCGCGCGCTCGGCAGTCCGGATCAGTCGGCGGGAGCGTCCCCGGGCAGCGAATAGTCGAAGCTGTAGCGATGAACGCCATCGACGATGTCGATGGCTAGGCGACCTTCGAGACCCATCAGCTCGCCGCGCCCGGAGTCGGGGACGACCTCGACCGAGAGCGACGGCTCGCCGCGGCGCATGGTGCCCGCATGGCGAAGGACGAAACTGCCGCTGCGGCCGCCGAGCGTCGCGTCGATGCGCTCGATCGCAACGTAAGAGGCCGAGCCGTCGACGCCCCCCATCGCGCTCAGCATCTCGCCGCTCCCGGTTCCGATCATGTCGCCGTCGAAGACCTTATCCAGCGACATTCTCGCCAGGCCTTCGCCCGCGAGCTGAGGAGATGCTTCGAGCGGTTGAATCTTGACCTCGAACGTTCCTTCGGCACGTTGCATCTTGGCGACCTCTTCATGAGACGTTCCTAGCGACATCGTCGGCGACGACACCTTCTGCGGCGGCACCGTCTGTGATGACTGCGACGGTACCGTCTGTGATGGCACCGTCTGCGACAACGGCGCTGAAGCCGACCGCGCCTGGGGCGGCGTCGGAGAGTCGGCGGCGTGCGGCGCGGCGACCCAAAGCCCAGCCGCCGCGACGGCGAGGACAGTCATCAATCGGCGATGGCGGCGATCTGCCAGCGTGACGAGGCGAAGGAATTCGATCGAGATCATGCGCGACTCCCATCGCGTCGAGCGGAGAACGTGAGCTGACGCGAGAATGCTAGCAAGGTCGGCATGACGGCCTCCCGGACTGATCGTTGCCTTCACGATCTTCCGCAGAGATCGGTGCAGTACGATCAGCGGGATGTCCGATGCTCAGCCGCGCACCTCTGTTCTCTTCGTGTGTCTCGGCAATATCTGTCGGTCTCCGGCCGCCGAGGGCGTCTTCCGTCGTCTTGTCGAGTCGGAAGGCCTCGCGTCCGCGCTGATCGTCGACTCGGCTGGCACGTCGGCCCACCATGTCGGTGAGCCGGCCGATCCACGGATGCGCCGAGCCGCCGAGGCGCGCGGCCACGAGCTCACCAGCCGATCGCGGCAGGTCGAGCCCGCCGACTTCGCGCGTTTCGACCTCCTCGTCGCCATGGACCGCCAGAACCAGCGGGACCTCGAAGCGCGAGACCCCGGCGGCGGAGCTTCCATCCGTCTTCTGTCCGACTTCCTCGATCTGGAGGCGCAGGCCCGACGGCCGGTCGATGTTCCCGATCCCTACTACGGCGGCGCTCAAGGATTCGAGGTCGTCCTCGACATGATCGAAGAGGCAGCACCTGGCCTCCTGGCGCATCTGAAGACCTGATCCGGATCTGACATGACCGCGAGGCGTCCGTGACCGAGGCACCGGCATCGCTCGAGGCAGCCGTTCTGCACGCACTCGACGCGACCAGCGAGCGCGTGCTCGAGCGCAGTGCGCTGGCCGGCGGCTCGATTCATCAGGTCGAGCGGTGGCGCCTGACGGGCGGCGCGCCCCTCGTCCTCAAGATCACCGACGGAGACGAGCGGGTGTTTGCAACCGAAGCCGTCGGCTTGCGCGCGCTGGCGGCGGCCGGAGCCCTGCGAGTGCCGCGGGTTCTCGGCCTCGGTCGCACCGCCGATCGGAGCTTGACGTTCCTCGCTCTCGAGGATCTCGGCGACGGAGGTCGGACTCTCCGTGACGACGCCTTCTTCGAGCGGCTCGGCCAGGGCCTTGCCGAGGTCCATCGCACCCCTCCAGCGTCGATCCTCGCGGACCTCGATGCAACCGCCGATGGACCCTTTGGGTTTGCGCACGACAACTTCCTCGGACCGACACTGCAGCCGAACAGCTGGCTTGAGGACTGGCCGACGTTCTGGCGTCTGCGCCGCCTCGAACCGATGGTCGCGCTGCTGCGGGCCCGCCGGCTCCTCGACGCCGAGCTGGAACGACGGCTCGCGGCGCTTGGCGAACAACTCGACGACCTGCTCGCGACCTCCGATCCACCGTCGCTGTTGCACGGCGACCTGTGGAGCGGCAATGTCCTCGTCGACGGATCGGGCGCGCCAGCGGTGATCGATCCAGCAACCTACTTCGGCCATCGCGAGGCCGATCTAGCCATGACCCGGCTCTTCGGTGGCTTCGCACCACGGTTCGAAGCGGCGTATCGAGCCGCTTGGCCACTCGACGCGGGGGACAGCGACCGCGCCGCGGTCTACGAGCTCCATCACCTGCTGAATCACCTCGTCCTTTTCGGCGGTGGCTACCGTTCCGCCTGCCTCGCCAGACTTCGCCGTTTTGACTGAGCCCCCGGCCTTCGAACCTTCAAGGCCGCGTGGTAGCGTTTGGAAGCCTCTCATTCCGATGAATCTCGCGTCGTTTCAACCCGCTGCACTTGCTCAGCCGGTGTTTTCCATCCGACCTCTTGGCCGATCGCACTCTTCGATTCGAGGACTCTTCGATGCCCATCCTCCTCAGCCGGCCCACGGCCCTCGTCTTCGGTTTCCTTACCCTTCTTCTCGCCGCGCCCACGATGGCGCAGCCGAACTTCACGAAGACCTTCAGTCCGGATGACATCGGCCCGGGAAGCACCACACGGCTCATCTTCACGATCACCAGCACGATCGGCATTCCCACCACCGACTTGGCGTTCACCGACGCCCTGCCGGCTGGAGTGACGATCGGAGATCCCGCCCGCGCAGCCTCGACCTGCGGCGGCACGCTGACGGCGCCCGCCGGCGGCAGCAGCATCACCTTCGCCGACGGCCAGGTGGCCGCCGGCGCGACCTGCACGATCTCGGTCGACGTGACCAGCTCGACCGTCGGCACGGCGATCAACACCTCGAGCATGCTCACCTCTTCGGACGTCACGGCCGGTCCGGCGACTGCCAACCTCGAGGTCACGACCGACCAGCCGGGCTTTTCGAAGTCCTTCTCGCCCAGCACGGTCCCTCTCGGCTCACGATCGACACTGACCTTCACGATCGACAGCACCACGACCACGATCCTGGTCGGCAGCATGGCCTTCACCGACGTGCTATCGACCGGTCTCGAGGTCGCCGATCCGTCGAACGCTTCGACGACCTGCACGGACGGTGTGGTCGGTGCGACGCCAGGCAGCCAGACGATCTCGCTGTCCGGTCCGTTTCCGGGAGCCTCGAGCGTCGCGGCCGGCGCCACCTGCACCGTCACCGTCGACGTCGTGGCGTCCGGAGTCGGCTTGCTGGAGAACGTCTCGTCGAATTTGACCGGTTCGCGCCTCGGACCGCCGTTCGGCATCTTCACCAGCGGCTTCGCCACGGCCACGATCGACGTCACCCGCGGCTCGGTCTCGTTGGTCAAAGAGTTCGTGGACGATCCGGTCGTCGCCGGCGACACGACCACGCTGCGCTTCACGTTGACCAACTTCGACCGCCTCGAGGCGGCGACCGGCATCGCGTTCACCGACGACCTCGGCGCCACACTGACCGGCCTCGTCGCAACCGGCCTCCCGCAGTCCAACGTTTGCGGCGCCGGCTCTCAGATCTCGGGCACGGGCGTTCTGTCGTTCACCGGCGGCTCGCTGCCGGCGGAAGGGTCTTGCAGCTTCGACGTCACGCTGCAGGTGCCGGCAGCCGCGGCCTCCGGCGGCTACCCGAACGTCACCAGCTCAGTGACGGCGACGGTCGGCGGATCACCGACGACCAACCCCGGCGGCAGCGACACGCTCTTCGTCTCCAGCGCGCCGACGCTGACCAAGACGTTCCTGACCGACCCGGTCGGAGGCGGCTCGACCGTGACGGTCGAATTCACTCTGACCAGTAACTCGGCGACCGCCACGACAACGGACATCACCTTCCAGGACAACCTCAGCCTTTTCCTTTCCGGCGCCACCGCCACCAGTCTTCCAGGGGCGAACTTCTGCGGCACCGGCTCGTTGGCCTTCGCCACGCCGGTCAGCGGCGACTCTGTTCTCACCATTCAAGGCGCGAACCTTGGCGCCGGCGGCAGCTGCACCTTCTCGATCGACCTCAGCATTCCCGTCGGCACGCCGCCGGGGACCTACCTGAACCAGACGACTGACGTGCAGTCTTTGGTCGGCGGCGTCGCACAGCCGGGCAGCTCGGCCTCTGACACTCTCACCGTCGTGCCGGCACCTCGGCTCACCAAAGACTTCACCGATGATCCCGTCGATCCGGGTGACACGGTAACGCTCGAGTTCACGCTGTCGCTCGACGAGTCGGCCCCGGCCAACGCGACGAATATCGCCTTCACCGACAATTTGGCGGCAACTCTCACGGGCCTGGCGGCCGTCGGCCTGCCGTTGAACAACGTCTGCGGCGCGGGCTCTCAGATCTCCGGCACGACCAATCTTTCGTTCACCGGCGGCACGCTGGCGCCCGGAGACAGCTGCACCTTTTCGATCACCGCCCAGGTGCCGGCGACCGCCGTTCCGGGCGAGTACCTCAACTCCACCTCGAACGTCATGGCCGACGTCTCCGGAATCTCGACGATTGGCTCCGCCGCCAGCTCGACGCTGCAGATCGCCGGCATCACCTTTACCAAGTCGTTCACCGACGATCCGGTGGTGCCCGGCGCCACCGCCACTCTCGAGTTCACGATCGAGAACACCAGCACGACCGACGCCACCAACATCGTTTTCACTGACAACCTCGGCGGCGCGCTGTCCGGGCTGGTCTCGAGCAGCGGGACGGTGAACGATCCTTGCGGCGCGGGATCGTCGATCTCAGGAACGAATTTCTTGATCTTCCTCAGCGGCAGCCTGACCGCCGGGACGTCGTGCACCTTCTCGGTGACGTTACAAACGCCCGCCGGTGCTGCAGACGGCGACTACCTCAACGTGACGAGCAATCTCACCGCCACCTTCGGCGCCGCCACGATCGCCCTGCCACCCGCCGCGGACTCTTTGACGATCTCGGACGACCTGATCGTGCTCGAGAAGGAATTTCTCGA
>JBCBCF010000145.1:0-10944 GCA_038530905.1 Acidobacteriota bacterium | reverse complement strand
CGGCTCTGGCTCCTCTCGAGCCCCGCGCTGCACTTCAGGCCTCCGCCGCGATCGCACGCAGGCGCCTGGACGCCCTTCGCCGTGGCGAAGTGCCGGATAATCTCTGGGCGCTGGGCGAGCGCGATCTCGTCCTCGCGACCGAACCGTTCGCGGACGCGCGCTAACGGCCGTTGGGCCGGCGTCGGGTCGGGCGCTCGGTCCGCGGCAGCGGCAGGCGCGCAGGGCCGTTCTGAGCGCCGATTGGATCTGCCACTCTGCTCATGAAGGTCAGTAGACTCCGCCCGCGGCGCTTTAGGGGCGTCGCGGGCGGGGCATCGGGGCCCCGCGCCGACCCTGGAGTACCCGCGCATGGCCTTCAACCTTCGTCATCGCCACTTTCTCAAGCTCGAAGACTTCACGCCGGCCGAAATCCGGCATCTGCTGGAGCTGTCGCGGCAGCTCAAGGCGGCGAAATCCACCGGCACTGAGGTGCCCCGGCTGCGCGGCAAGACGATCGCGCTGATCTTCGAAAAGACCTCGACCCGCACCCGCTGCGCGTTCGAGGTGGCGGCCTACGACCAGGGCGCGCACGTCACCTACCTCGGCCCCTCGGGCTCGCAGATCGGGCACAAGGAGTCGATGAAAGACACGGCGCGGGTGCTTGGCCGCATGTATGACGGCATCGAGTACCGGGGCTTCGGTCAGGAGGTCGTCGAGGAGCTGGCGCGCTGGGCCGGCGTGCCGGTGTGGAACGGCCTGACCGACGCCTTCCATCCGACGCAGGTGCTCGCCGATTTGTTGACCATGGACGAGCACAGCACCAAGCCGCTGTCTGAGGTCTCCTTCTGCTACCTCGGCGACGCGCGCAACAACATGGGCAACTCGCTGCTGGTCGGTGGCTCGCGTCTTGGGCTGGACGTCCGACTCGCCGCGCCCCAGGCCTGCTGGCCGAACGACACGCTGGTCGAGCGCTGCCGCGCCGTGGCCGAGCAGGAAGGCGGCTCGGTGACGATCACGGAATCGGTGGCGGAGGCCGTCGAGGGGGTCGATTTCCTTTACACCGACGTCTGGGTCTCGATGGGGGAGCCGAAGGAACGGTGGGCCGAGCGCGTCGAGCTGCTGCGCCCATACCAGGTGTCGATGGACGTCGTGCGCGCCACCGGCAACCGCGATGTCAGATTCCTCCACTGCCTGCCGGCCTTCCATGATCGCCGCACGACGGTGGGCGAAGAGATCTTCCAGGCCTACGGCCTCGACGGCATGGAGGTCACCGACGAGGTCTTCGAATCGCGTCACTCCGTGGTCTTCGATCAGGCGGAGAATCGCCTGCACACCATCAAAGCCGTGATGTTGGCGACGCTCGGCGACTGAGCCTGGATCGGTCCGAGGGTCGGACCGCGGCTGTCGGGGGACGGGTCGCCGGGCCGCGGCGGAAGCGCCTGCTAGGCTCGACGATGTCGGCAGTCTGGCAGCTGTCGGCGATCCCGCGGTGCTCGGCCTCCATTGGAGCGATCAGGGCCGCGGGCCGGGAGAGACCCGAGCGCGCCATCGAGGCGCGTTCGCCCCGAACCCACCCGGAGGCTCCGTCCATGTTTCGACAGCTCTCACTCCCCGCCGTGGCCTGGCAGCGACTTGCCTTGGCCTCGGCGTTGTCCTTCTTCGCCGCCACGCTCCTCACCGCGACCGCCTGGGCTCAGCCGGGCCGCAGCCTGAAGCGCACCGTCGAGATCACGCCGATGGCCCTCTACGCCTTCGAAGGCAATTTCGATGACGGCTTCGGCTTCGACCGCTTCGACATCTTCGACGACGTCGAGGTCGATGAGGGGACCGGCTACGGCATCAACCTCGGCTTCGGCATTTCGCGCACGTTCCAGCTCGAGTTTTCGTACTCCGAGCAGGAGACCGAGCTGGTCTTCGACGGCTTTCTCAGCCCCGAAGAAACGATTCTCGATCTCGACGTGCAATATCTGCACGTCAACGCCGTCTTCCAATTTCCGTCGAGCGGCCAGATCGAGCCGTTCGTTTTCGTCGGCGGTGGCATCACCAACTTCGAGCCGACCGAGGCCGGCTTCGACGACGATTCGCAGCCCTCGTTCGGCTTTGGCGGCGGCGTTAAATTCTTCGTCAACGACAATTTCGGGTTCCGCGTGCAGGGTCGCCTGCTCGGCACCTATATCGATGACGACGATGACGAGGTCTTCTGCGACGACTTCGGCTGTTTCGGCTACGACGATGAGACGTATCTGTACCAGGCCGAAGCCTCGGCCGGTCTGATCATCGCCTTCTAGAGGTCATCGTCCGGCTCTCGCTTCGAATCGATTGCCGACGCCCCGCCAGTCGACGCCTCGGCGCATCGATCGGCGGGGCGTTGCTGCTTGGGGCCTTGCTGGCAGCGGCGTTGCTCGGCGGCTGCTCATCGCCCGATGTCGAGTCAAAGGCCGCGGCCGGAGCCGTCGTAGAGAGCGATCCGTCCTCTGACCGCCGACGCCTCGTCGATCAGCCCGCTCGGCGTCCGCAGGTCGAGATCGTCGAGGCTCTCCGCGCAGATCTGGCGGCGCCGCGCCATCCGTCGGACGGTGGCGGTCGCGCCACGCTCGTCTCGTCGGCACGGCCGCCACGCGTCGGCGAGCCCAATCAATTCGTGCTCGATTTCGAGGTCGGCCCGCTCGGCATCGCCGAGGGCGGCTCGATCTTTCTCCAGGTCTCGCCGTTTTGGGGCTGGTCGTCGCCGCAGACTCGCGATCCGGCGGCGCCGGGCTTCACCACGGTTCGGCTGCTGAACGCGACGGCCGTAGGGCCGCTCGAGCTGCGGGCCGCCGCGATCGACGTGCAGCTTCTCGAGGTGCGGGTCGCAGGACGAGGGCTCGAGGCCGGTGAGGTCGTTCGCTTCGAGCTGGGTGCCGGCCGTTCGGCGATGGCGGTCGATCGCTACGCCGAGCGCGGCGAGCGGTTTTGGTTCGCCGTCGACGGCGACGGCGACGGTGTTCGTCAGGTGCTCGCCGACTCGCCGACCCTGACCATCGAGGCCGGACCGCCAGCGCGGCTGGTGGCCCATCTGCCGTCGACCGCTCGCCCAGACGAGGCTGTGCGCCTGACCGTCGCGGCGCTCGACGCCGCCGGCTCGGCTCCCGTCGTCTACGACGGCACGCTGCGCGTCGAGCGCGTCGACGAGCCGTCCGACGGTGCGGCGGCCGACGTCGAGCTGCCGAGCGAGATCCAGCTCCGGACGGCCAACCGCGCACGGGCCGAGGTCGAGTTGGTGCCGCGCTCGGCCGGCGTCCTGCGTCTGCGCCTCATGAGCGACGACGGCATGGTGGCCGAGACCAATCCGATGCTGGTCGCCGCCGACGCGCGGCGCATCGCCTGGGGCGATCTGCAGAACCACTCCAACGCGTCGGACGGCAGCGGAGCGCCCGAGGATCTGCTGCGCTATGCGCGGGAGGTGGCGGCCCTCGATGTGGTCGCGCTGACCGATCACGATCGCTGGGGCCTGCTCTTTCTCGATGCTCAGGCCGAGGTTTGGAGCGAGATGCAGCGTCTGGCCGATGCCGCGAACGAGCCCGGTCGCTTCGTCGCGCTCCGCGGCTACGAGTGGACGCATTGGGTCCACGGTCATCGCCATGTCCTGTTCTTCGACGGCGCGGACGCCGAGCCGTCTCCGCTGTTCAGCTCGGTCGATCCTGAAACGGACCATCCGGACGAGCTGTGGGCGGCGCTCAGCGGGCGGCGGGCGATGACGATCGCCCATCACAGCGCCGGTGCGCCGATCTCGATCGACTGGTCGATTGCACCGGATCCGGTTCTCGAGCCAGTGACCGAGATCGTGTCGGTCCACGGCTCGAACGAGGCCGCCGACACGCCGCGGCGCATCGCCAAGGCCATCGACGGGAACTTCGTTCGCGATGCGCTGGCCCGCGGCTATCGATTCGGTTTCCTCGGCAGTTCCGACGGCCACGATGGCCATCCCGGTCTCGGGCATCTGGCGTCGGGCGTCGGTGGCCTGGCCGGCTTGATGGTCGACCGACTCGATCGCGCCGGGGTCGAGGACGCTCTGCGTCGGCGCGCGGTCTACGCCACGAGCGGACCGCGAATTCTGCTCCGCGCAATCTACGGCGGCTGGCCGATGGGCGCCGACGTTCCGGTGGCCGGCGGCCGAGCGGCGCGCGAGCAACACGCTCTCCCGCCCGACGGCGTCGAGGCGCTGCCAGCGGACGCGCTCTTCGTGCAGGTCCTCGCGCCGGCCGAGATCGAGCGCATCGACGTCGTCCGCGGTGCGGTGGGCGATCCGGGAGGTGTGGCAGCGTCGGTCGACTGCGAAGGCCGCCGTCGCTGTGGCGGCCTGTTGACCATCGACGACGTCGAGGCGGGAGGATGGCTCTACGTGCGAGCGGTGCAGCGCGACCGGCATGCCGCTTGGTCGAGTCCGTTCTTCTTCGTCGAACCATGACCTCCTGAGCGGTCACCTCGGCAGAACGCGACGGTCCGCGCCAACGGCTTCCGCACGACCGACCGCTCGGCGATCGTGATATCAATAACGATTCGTCTCGCTTCGCTACAGATCCCAAACGTCTAGGAATTCGCCATCGCACATCTTGACGGACATCTTCGCGGCCTCAAGGCCTCTCAGCGCAAAGCACTCGAGCGCACCTATCGTCGTCGGTCCGGCCCCGAGGAGGTTGCCTCGCCGGAGCTAGTGCGGCATCTCGCCGCGATGTCACATGATCTTGGGCGGCAAGTCGGCGTCCTGCTCACCCGCGACGGTGCTGTGAAGAACGTCATCGTGGGTGACGCGCACAAGATCGATCTGCCCGACATCGGCCGTCTGCGTGGCGGTGCCGGTCGTTTCCGCGGCCTGCGTCTCGTGCACACTCATCTGCGCGGCGAGGCGCTGTCGAGCGACGACCTGAATGATCTCGCCCTGCTGCGGCTCGATGCCGTGGCGGTGGTGCAGGTGTCGGACAACGGCGATGCCGGCCGGGTCGAAGTCGCGATGATGGAGCCGATCGAGCGCGATGCCGAGATCGACCTCGCCGCCGCTTCGAGCGATCCGTTCCGCCGTGTCTCGGCGCGCGACATCTTCGCCCTCGATCTTGAGTTCGATCAGGAGATCGAGGCGCTCGAGCAGGAGTTCACCCGTCGGACGCGCGGCGCTGCCGGCCGCCGCGACGAAGAGCGGGCGCTGGTTCTTGGCGTCGTGCCCGAAGACCAACACTTCGCCGAAACGCTGGAGCTGGTGCGAGCGGCGGGCGTCGGCGTGGCCGGCACGATGCGCCAGAAGCGCTTTCGCGTGCACCCGAAGACCGTCGTCGGGCGTGGCAAGCTCCAGGAGATCGTGCTCGAGTCCATGCGCCGCGGCGCCGAGGTGGCGATCTTCGACATCGATCTCAAGCCGGCGCAGGCTCGCGCTTTCGAGGACGCCACCGGTCTCAAGGCGATCGACCGCACTCAGCTGATTCTCGACATTTTCGCCCAGCGCGCCACGAGTCGCGATGGCAAGCTGCAGGTCGAGCTGGCGCAGCTCAAATACTCCCTGCCGCGGTTGACCCAGAAGGATGCCGGCCTCTCGCGCCTGGCCGGCGGCATCGGCGGCCGTGGACCGGGTGAGACGGTGCTCGAGATCGGGCGCCGTCGCTTGCGCGACCGGATCCGCTCACTCGAGAAGCAGATCGACGCCCTGTCGAAACAGCGCGACGTGCGTCGTCGTCGGCGGCGCGAGGAAGAGATTCCGATTCTCTCGATCGTCGGCTACACCAACGCCGGCAAGTCGACGCTGCTCAACGCGCTGACCAACGCCGAAGTGGCAGCCGAAGATCAGCTCTTCATGACGCTCGATCCCACGAGCCGCCGGCTGCGCTTCCCTCGCGAGGGCGAGGTGGTGCTGACCGACACCGTCGGCTTCTTGAGCGACCTGCCGAAAGATCTGGTCGCCGCGTTTCGCGCCACGCTCGAAGAGCTGGCCGACGCCGATCTGCTGCTCCACGTCGTCGATGCCTCGGACGAGCAGATGGAAGCGAAGAAGGCGGCGGTCGAAGATCTGCTGAGCGACCTCGACCTGGGCGACATCCCGCGGCTCCTGGTGCTCAACAAAGTCGATCTCTTGCCGCCCGAAGAGGCCGAGGCGCTCGCCCGGCGCCACGAGGGCGTGTCGATCTCGGCTCGAAGCCGCCAAGGTTTGCGCGACCTGATTCATGCGGCCGAAGATCGTCTGCAGCTCGACGCGCCGCTGGTGCCTGACCGCGCGGCAGAGACCGCCGCGGCGGCCGTCCTCGCCGACGACGGCGGCGAAGGTGCGCCGCCGTCCGCCGAGGTTCTCGCCGCCAGTCCGCGTGGCTGACAGGCTGTCTCACGCCGCTGTCCGGCGACCGCCGCTTTACAGCGTCGGCGCCCTCGGCGACAATGCCGCGACGCGTCGCGCTGCGCGACGCGTGCATTCACCGTCCCAACGCCCATCATCCTGAAAGGAGACGCGCGAGGGACACCACACCACAGGCCGCATCGGATCGCAGGGAAGAGGAGTGAGAATCTCCCGCCGCCCCGCGACTGTGTCTCGGTGACGAACGCCGCAGGTTCCGCTTCGACGGAACCAGCCACTGGAGCCCTGCGCTCTGGGAAGGCGCGGCTAGTAGGACGACCCGGAGCCAGGATATCTGCGCCGGATGCTGCATTCCCGAGGGGGGACGTGCCTGATGTCGATCTTCGACACCGGAAGCGAGCGATGTCTCGCGGCGGCGCTCTGCTGCGCCGCAATCTTTGCCTTTCCCATTCTGAGCTCAGCCGCTGAGCCCGATCCGCCGCCGTCCGCCGACGTGGCGGCCAAGCCCGAGATCGACGACGAGATCGTCGTTTCTGCCGGCCTCGTGCCGCTCGAGCGCGCCCAGGTCGGCAGCAGCGTGACCGTCCTCACCGCCGAAGACCTCGAGCGTCATCGCCTGGCGACCGTCGCCGACGCACTGCGTCTGGTGCCCGGTCTCGAGGTCTCGCGCACCGGCGGCCCCGGCCAGTTGACGAGCCTCTTCATTCGCGGCGGCTCATCGTCACAGGCTCTCGTCTTGGTCGACGGAGTGCGCCTCAACAGCGCCACGACCGGTGCGGTCGACTTCGCCGCCCTCTCGACCGACGGGCTGGAGCGCATCGAAGTGCTGCGCGGTCCGCAGAGCACGCTCTATGGCTCCGAGGCGATGGCCGGCGTCGTCAGCCTGGTGACCCGCCGGGGAGACTCCGGCCTCGCGCTCGGCGCGATGGTCGAGGTGGGGGAGGAAGACCACCGTCGCGTGCGCCTGCGCGCTGCCGGTGGCGACGATTCCTTCGGCTGGAACGTGGTCGGCGGCTTGCTCGAGACCGAGGACACCTTCGCCGCCGATCCTGGAGCCGGGAATCCTGAGCCGGACGCCTGGGAGAACCTCAGCGCCGTCGCGTCGTTCGATCGCACCTGGAGCAACGGCCGCGGTCAACTCGACGGTGCCCTTCGGTTCGTCGATTCCGACACCCAGATCGACGGATTCTCCTTCGGCCTCGGCCCGGTCGATGATCTCGACGCGTCGACCGCCCGCGAGGCGTGGATCGCGTCGTTCGGCGTCGAAGTGCCGGTCAGCCGCACCTGGCGGCAGAGCGCCCGCTTCGGCTGGGTGCAGGACGATCTCGAAGGGCGTGACCCGGGCAATCCGTTCGGCGACTTCACGATCGAGAGTCGCCGCATCGAGGCGTCCACGCAGGCGGATCTCGACCTTGGCGTCCATCGCTTGTCGTTCGGCGGCGGTCTGGAGCAGCGCGAGGGTGCCAGCGTCGGAAACTTCGACGAAGACGTCGAGATCGTGTCTGTCTTCGTCCAGGACGCCTGGTCGTTGGGTCAGCGGTCGACCGTGTCGCTCGGCGCCCGCTACGACGACCACGAGCAGTTCGGCGACGAAACCACGGTGCGGGCTACGCTCGCCGTCGGCTTCGGACGCGGCGGCAGGGTGCACGCGAGCTGGGGCACGGGCTTCAAAGCGCCGACGTTCAACGATCTCTACTTTCCCTTCTTCAGCAATCCGGATCTTCTGGCCGAGACCAGCACGGCATGGGACCTCGGCGTGGAGCAGCGCCTAGCCGACGACCGGTTGACGCTCGGCGTGACTGTCTTCGACTCGGAGTTCGAGGATCTGATCGCTTTCGACTTCGTCACGTTCCTGCCTCAGAACATCTCGGAGGCGACTTCCGAAGGCGTCGAGGCGACCTTGGCGTGGTCCGGCGAGCGAGTGGACGCGCGGGCGACCTGGACCTGGAACGAAACGGAAGATGAGACGACGGGCGAGCAGCTGGCTCGGCGTCCCGAGCGTCGCGCCACGCTCGATGTCGGGCTGCGCGTGAACGATCGGCTGCGACTGGCGGCTGCCGCCTACGCGGTGGCCGATCGGATCGACAGCGACGGCTCGACGCTCGACGACGCGGAGCGTCTCGATCTGACGGCCGAGCTGGCGATCGGAGAGCACCTGCGGCCGTATCTGCGCCTGCTCAACGTCTTCGACGACGACACCTCGGAAGTCTCCGGCTACGGCACGCGCGGTCGGGCCGGCGTCGCGGGACTGTCGGCGAGCTGGTGATGACGCCGCGCGCGCTCGCTCGGCGCATGGCCTTTGCTCTGGTGCTCGCGGGTCTTCTCGCGTGCGACGGGAAGAGGGTGCAGCCGCTAGCGAGCGCCGCTCGGGACGGTGTCGAAGCGACGACGGCGGCAGCCCGCTTGCCGCCGTTGCCTGCGCCGCCGCCGGCGCTGATCGACCCGGCCCGCCATCGCGGGTGGCATCTTGACGGCCGACCAACCGCGGCGACGGGCTTTCGCCTCGAGCGCGGCGAGGTCCTGGATGTCTTGTCCGTGCGAGTGCCCTGGAGCGCCGAGCAGCGCTCTTGGGCCCTTGTGCCTCGAGATCTCGACGCCGCGACGCGTCGAGCGGCCCTCGATTCGCTGCCGACGCCGTCGCCGACGGCGATCGAGGTGCCGGTGCGTCGGTTGGCGACGACGTCGACCACCGAGCTGGCCCATCTCGACCTTCTCGCCGCGTCCTCAGCCTGGATCGCCCACGTCGGCCTCAAGAGAGTGTCGACGGCGCGTCTGCGTGACCGGATCGACGCTGGCGAGGTTGCCGAGGTCAGCGCCGGCGGCGGCAGCATCGATGTCGAGCGCCTGCTGCAGGCAGAACCAGAGGTTGTGCTCGCTGATTTCGCCTCGCGCAGCCAGCTCGATGCCATCGCCGCCGTCGAGCGCTCGGGGATCGCCGTGGTCTTGATGCCGACATTTCTCGAGTCGAGTCCTCTCGGCCGTGCGGAATGGCTGCGTGTGCTCGGCCTTCTCCTCGATCGGGAAACCGCGGCCAATCAGGCGTTCGAGAGGGTCGACGCTGCCTACCGGACTCGGCGCGACGCGATCGACCGCCAGGTCGCTGCCCGCGTCGCGTCAGGCGTCGCGCGGCCGACGGTGTTGAGCGGTGCGCCGTTCGACGGCGTCTGGCACGTGCCGGGCGGTGAGACCTATCCAGCGCGGCTTTTCGCCGACGCCGGGGCGGCGTACGCGTGGCGCGACGACCCGTCGACGCGAGCGCTGCCGCTCGATCTCGAGCGGGTCGTCGAGCGCGCGACCACGGCCACCTGGTGGTTGTGGCCTGGCCGCTGGCGCACGCGCGCGGAGATCGCGGCATCGGACACGCGGCTGGCCACCTTCGACGCTTGGGGTGCCGGCCGCGTTGTGGGGTCCGACCGGCGGCTCAACGGGCTCGGCGGCAACGATTTCTGGGAAAGCGGCGTGGCCCGTCCGGACCTGATTCTGGCCGATCTCGGGACCCTCTTTCACGGCTCGCTCGAAGCAGAGGGCGACGCTGACGCCGACGCGGCGACTGCCTCGGATCTCGTGTTTCATCGCCTGCTGCCGTGAGCGGCTCCGAGAGGCCGGCGGGTGAACCTTCAGTTCTGCCGCTCCTAGCGGGTCTTGCAGGTCTTGTGATCCTGCTCTTTGCCCTCGACGTGGCCCTCGGCTCCGCGTCGCTGTCAGCTGTCGAGCTGGTGCAGGCGCTCGACCCGCGCCAACCGGCGGACGCGACGTCGACCCGCATCGTGCGCGAGTTTCGGCTGCCGAAGGCGGCGACCGCAGCACTTGCCGGCGCCGCGCTGGCGGCGGCGGGCCTGGCGATGCAGGCGCTTTTTCGCAATCCTCTGGCCGGTCCGTTCGTGTTGGGCATCAGCTCGGGAGCCAGCCTCGGTGTCGCGCTTGTCCTGCTGTCGGCCGGTGTCGGCGCGGAACGCCTGTTGGCCAGCGTCGGCTTGGGTGGCAGCGTGGCGGTGGCGACGGCGGCGTCGCTCGGAGCGGCCGCGGCGCTGGGCCTGGTTCTGGCCGTGGCGCAACGCGTTTCGGTGGTGACGCTTCTTGTCCTCGGCATGCTTTTTGGGCACGCCGCGTCGGCTCTGGTCTCCATTCTCCTGCATTTCAGCTTGGCCGAGCGGGTCCAGGCCTACGTCGTGTGGACCTTCGGCAGCTTTGCCGGCACGACCCGCGGCGAGCTGGCGGTGCTCGCTGGCGCGACAACCCTCGGATTCGTTCTGCTGGCCTTGGCGGTCAAGCCGCTCGACGCGTTGCTTCTGGGCGAGGCGCACGCCCGCTCGCTCGGCGTGTCGATCGGCGCGGCGCGGCTGACACTGATCGGGGCCACGGCTCTGCTCGCCGGCAGCGTCACGGCGTTCTGCGGTCCGATCGGCTTCGTCGGCGTGGCGGTGCCGCATCTGGCGCGTGGTCTCTTGCGCCGTGCGACCCATGGCGCCCTGCTGCCGGCCTGCGCGCTGCTCGGCGCCGCTGTTGCCCTCGCCGCCGACCTCCTCGCGCAGCTGCCTGGCGTCGAGGCCGTGCTGCCGCTCAACGCGGTGACGGCCCTGCTTGGTGCGCCGGTGGTGGCGGCGATCGTGCTGCGCCGCCGGATCGACGGCGCGTTCGCCTGACGGCGTTCG
>JBCBCF010000144.1:0-10975 GCA_038530905.1 Acidobacteriota bacterium | reverse complement strand
CTGCACTTCAGGCCTCCGCCGCGATCGCACGCAGGCGGAGGCCTGAAGTGCAGCGCGGGGCTCGAGAGGAGCCAGAGCCGCCTGCTGCCAGGCGATGGCGTCGTCGAAGCGGCCGAGGGTAGCGAGGGCGAGGGCGCGGGTCTCGGCGTCGGACACGGTGGTCCGGCCGGAGGCCCGAGAGCGGCGGTCGAGATCGGCAAGAGCCCGTTCGGCATCGCGCGGGTCGGCGAGAGCTCGGCAGCGCTGCTCGAGATGGCGCAGCGTGCGCTGCTCCGGCAGGCGGGCGCGGGCCACGGCGAGCCAGGCGAGGAGCTCGGACCGCGGTCCGCGCCGCTCGAAAAGGACCGCTCGGCCGACCAGGGCTGCCTCGTGCGCCGGATCGACGGCGAGAGCTCGGCGATAGTGATCATCGGCCAGATTCAGGCGCCCTTCCATCGCCTCGAGATCTCCCAGCGCCGACCAAACAGCGACTGACTCGCGATCGAGCGCTAGGGCGGCCGCAAGCTCAGCGCGCGCTGGCACCACGTCGCCCTGAGCAGCCAACAAGCGGGCCAGCAGCACGCGACTCAGGAAGTGGCTCGGGGATCGCTCCACCGCTTCGTAGAGGTGACCCCGCGCCTCCTCCGAGCGGCCGAGCCGAATCAGCGACGCGGCGAGGTTGTAGCGCACGTCCGCGCGGCCGGGATCGCGGGCGAGCGCGCGCTCCAGCTCCTCCACCGCCAGCTCGAAGCTGCCGCGCCGAACCGCCGCCATGCCGCGACGCGCGGCGGTTTGAGCGCCGCGCCGACGATCACTCACGCGCTGCATCAACGGATCGTCGATCTCGATCGCCCGACGCTCCAGGGCGGTGCGTGGCAAGCGCTCGCTCCAGCGGCGCGCGGCGTCGAGATCGCCCGCCGCTCGATGCGCCGCCATCTGGAGCTCGATCGCCTCCGTCGACGCTGCAAGAGCGGAATCGAGCTGATCGAGCGCAGCGAACGCCTCGGCCGGTCGGTCGCGCAGAAGCGCGACGCGCGCGAGGCCGAGATGCGCCGCCGTCCAGCCGGATTCGCGCGCGAGAATCTCGCGCAGCCAGCTCTCGGCGACATCGGCGCGACCCAGATCGAGGGCGTTCATCGCCAGCCACCAGCGCGTGGGCAGGTCGTCGGGCTGGCGCGCCAGGACCTCCTGGAGGTCGCGAGACGACGCCTCGAAGCGCCCCTGCGTCCTCTCGATCTGAGCCAGCAGATAGCGCCATCGCGGGTCCGTCGGATCCAGGCGAAGCGCCTCGCGATAGCAGACGGTTGCTGCGTCGAGGTTGAGATATGCGTGGTGCAGCTCGCCAAGCTCGCCCCAGGCCCAGGCCCGGTCGCTCGGATCCGACGCCGAGGCGGCGCGCAGCCGCTCGAGCCGAGCCGTGGCGGTGTCGAATTGATCGGCGACGGCCGGATCGAGGCCTGGTCGATCGAAGATCGGGATCTCCACCGCCGAAACGCCGGCCGGCGAAGCGATCGCCTGGCGATCGCTTGGGGCGGTGTCGCAGCCAGCCAGCACCAGGAGGCACCAAGCCACCCTCACCGCCGCCAACGTGGCGACCGGCCGCCGACGGCAGACGATCACGAGGGCTCCTCGCCCTCGACGAGCTGGTGATATCGCCCGGGCGCTAGCCCGCGCCAGGTCTCGACCGCGCCGCTCGGCCAGCGCACCTCGACGTCGACCGGCTCGCGGTGCGTGTCGAGGCCAAAAACCACGCGCGGATCGTGCGCCGACAAGAAGCTCCCGGTCGTCGAGACCCGCCGCACCAGCGGCGGAGCGTCCAGAGCACGCACCTCGACTCGGGCGCCCAATGCGTCACGCCGGCCGGTGAGGAGCCGCAGCCCGATCCAGGCGCGATCTTGACCGACTCGGTTGATCCACATGCGCGGACGGTCATCGCAGGCAGTCACCAGGAGATCCACATCGCCGTCGTTGTCGACATCTCCCATCGCGACACCGCGGCCAACCGTCGGATCGGCCAGCCCCGGTACCCGGGCGCTCGCGTCCTTGAACACGCCCGCTCGATTGGTGAAGAGCTGATCGGGCTGGCGCAGCGGCAGGAGGACGCCAGCGGCACGCTGCGCCGCGATCGTCCGCACGGCACCGTTGGTGACGTAGACGTCGAGCCAGCCGTCGTTCTCGAGATCGAAGGCGGCGACCCCGAACCCGGTCGAGCCGATGCTCGGGTTGCCGAGCCCCGAATCGCGGGAGGCGTCGCGAAAGAGGCCGCCCTGATTTCGGTAGAGCGTGTTCACCTCGCGCAGCAGATGCGTCAGGAAGAGATCGTCGTCGCCGTCGCGATCGACGTCTGCCGCCACGACGCCCATGCTGGCCTGCGCGCGCCCGACCTCGTCCATCGCCACGCCGCGCGCCACCGCCTCGTCGTCGAGGCGCGGAGCCTGCCCCGCCGGCCAGGCGCCCGGAACGCGCCACAACACGTTCGCCGCCTGGTCGTTGGCGATGTAGAGCTCAGGCCATCCGTCGTCCTCGACATCGGTGATGGCGATCCCGAGTCCCGGCCCGGGCCGCGCCAGCAGGCCGGTCGCGGCCGACGCGTCCTCGAAGCGGATCTCGCCCTCGCCCAGGCCGAGGTTGCGATAGAGACGGTCGGTGAGCGGCGGATAGCTCGACGGCCCGCAGTACTCGACGGCACCCGAATCCTGAACGCAGATTTCGTGACGGACGAGCGGCGCGTCGACGTAGTGCACGACGTAGAGATCGAGCCAGCCGTCGCGATCGACATCGACCGCCGCGGCGCTGGTCGACCAGCGTGCATCACTCACCCCGGCGGCGACGGTGACGTCTTCGAAACGCGGCCGGCCCTCGCCATCGACTCCGACGTTGCGCCAGAGCTGGTCGGCACCGTAGCGCGTGACGAAGAGATCGATGCGCCCATCATTGTCGAAATCACCGGTCGCCGCGCCCATCCCATAGCCGCGCCCGCCAAGCCCCGCTGCATCTGTGACGTCGATGAAGCGTGGTTCGCGACCGCCCGCGACATCGATCGGCTCGTTGAGGAAGAGGCGATCTCGCAGGGCGGCAGACGGAGGCTCCGGGCGCAGCGGAGGAAGGCTCGGATCAGCGCGCGCTCCCTGCACCAGGAAAAGATCGAGATCTCCATCCCCGTCGGCATCGAACAACGCGGCGCCGGGCGCCATCAGCTCGTGGAAGTGGAGGGCGCCGGCCATGCCGTTCCAATGCTCGACGTCGAGGCCGACCTCCGCGGCCCGATCGACGAGCGGTGCGTCGTCATCAGTCGCCGAGGTCGGAACGGACAGCAGACGCGCCGACGGCGTTTCTCCCGGTCCATCCGCAGGATCGGCCGCCTCGCCACAGCCTGCCAGCCCAAGGCAGGCAAGCCCCAGGCTGGCAAACGCGGCGGCGGATCGACGAACCGTCCGCCGCCTCCTCGAAGCTCTCTCCATCGCCCGGACTTTAGCTGGTCCATGGCGATGGTCGGCTTCGGTCTCGACCGAGCAGAGGCGTCGGTCGAGCTCCCATTGACCGATGACTCTGATGAACCCCAGACTGCCCCTCGAATGCCCGTTCTCCGGTTGATCTCGGCAAACGAGGAATGTAGTGTGGAAACCCTTCTGCTTTTTCGTTGCCATGCCCGTCGCGTCGATCGATCGTACGGGTCTGAAAGGTCGCCGGAGCACGTCATGACCTCATCCGTTTTGCCTCGTTGCGCACTCACACTGTGGCTCGTCGTCGGCCTCTGCTTCCTTGGAGTGCAGAGCTTCGCCGACCAGGCGGCGGGCGACGCGTCGACTCCGACGCAAGAAGAGATCTTCGGCCATCTCCGCCTCGATCACGACGCGCTGGCCGCCATGAGCAGGGAGGAACGCCGAGAGGCGATGCGTGCCTACAAGGCCGCCCGCGAGCAGGCGGCGCTCGCCGCAGGCCTCGAGCTCGAGACCGAAGGCTCGTTCCGCCGACTGGACACCCCACGCCGGACTGCCACACCCACCGGCCTGCGCGCTATCGGCAACATCACCTACGACACCGGCACGGTCTTCGGCACGGCTGGCCTCAATTCCCAGATGCTCGGCAATCGCTTCGACTCGGCGCTCAACACGGCCGGCACCGCCTGCTGCTTCCCGGTGCCGACCTCGGGCAACATCACCATGATCACGTTCGACATGGTGAACACCTTCTTCGGTACGGCAATCTTTAGCCTCTACACGAATATCTCCGGCACGATGGCCAATCAGGTGACGTCGATGGCGCGGACGGGCGTCGTGACCGGTCTCAACACGCTGAGCGTCAACTCGGCCACCACCGCCAACGCCTATATGAACGGCACGTTCCTCGCCGGCATCTGGCAGTTCAATACGACGATGACCGCCCTCGGCGTCGACACCGGCACAAACGCCGGGCAGGGATTCCACGCCATCAGCCTGAACGACATGGCCATCGGTTCCATGCTCACGGATGTCACCACAGGCGGCGGCGGAGGTCTCAACGCTGTCTTCCGCGTCACGGGCGACGTTCTGACACCGGTGGAGCTAATGAACTTCACGATCGACTGATCTGCATCGGCTGCACTCGGCCCGGTGGACGCCGAGGGCATCGCCTGGGCTCTAGAGGATGCCAACGAGCGGAGTCCGTCTCTCGCCTGATTCACCGGCCGGCCTCGGTTTCAAGCTGCGACTTTTTCAGAGCGGCCCAGTGACCAGGCTGCGGACCGCAGGAGCACGCCATGATCGCATTCGTACCGTCTCGCCTCGCTCTCGCGCTCGGTCTCGTCGTCGGTCTTGCACTTTGGGGAACGCAGGCCGCCGGTGATCAAGCGCCGGACGACAACTCGGCGCCGACGCAGGAAGAGATCTTCGGCCATCTCCGCCTCGACCACGAGGCACTTGCCGCGATGACCATCGAGGAGCGCGGAGAGGCGATGCGCGCCTATAAGGCCGCACGCGAGCAGGCGGCCCGCGACGCCGGCCTCGAGATTGGGACCGAGCGGGTGATCCAAGCGCTCGACGTTCCGCGTCGGAATCCGGCCCCCTCCGGCTTGCGCGCCATTGGCAACATCACCTACGACACCGGGACGGTCGCCGGTTCCGGTGGCGTTGCGTCGCAGATGGTGGGCAACCGCTTCGACTCGGCGCTCAACGTCGCCGGCACCGCCTGCTGCTTCCCCGTCCCAACCTCGGGCTCCATCACCATGATCACGTTCGACATGGTGAACACCTTCTTCGGCTCGGCCGTCTTCAGCATCTACTCCAACATCGTCGGCACGATGGCCAATCAGGTCACCTCGATCGGTCGTGGGGGAATCATGACCGGTCTCAACACGCTCGCCGTGGCCTCGCCCACGACCATGAACGCCTACATGAACGGCACCTTCCTCGCCGGCATCTGGCAGTTCGACCCGACGATGACCGGTCTTGCTCTAGACACCGGCACCACGGGCGGTCAGGGCTTCCACGCGATCAGCTTGAACGACGGCGCGATGGGAAGCGGACTGACGACCGTCACCTTCGGCGGCATGGGCGCGAACGCGATCTTCCGCGTCTCGGGCAACGTGCTGACGCCCGTCGAGCTAATGGACTTCGAGGTCGACTGATCATTCGCGTTTCGGACGTTCTCTTGCCCCATCAAAGCGTCAGAGCAGGCGGCCTCGGCCGCCTGCTCTTGTTTGCGGCGATCGCGTGGTTAACCGCCGCCTGCGAGAGCGCCGACGAGCGACTGAACGTCGTCGTCGTGACGTTCGACACGACGCGCGCCGATCACCTCAGTGCCTACGGCCATCCTGGCGCCCACACGCCGGCGGTCGATCGCCTCGCCGCAGAAGGCGTCCTCTTCGAGCAGGCGGTGGCGCCGGTTCCCATCACCCTGCCGTCGCATTCGAGCCTCATGACCGGCAAGGTGCCACCGGGCCATGGCGTGCGCGACAACGGCATCTTTGTGCTGCCGGAGTCGCAGCGCACGCTGGCCGAAATCCTGCGCGATGCGGGTTGGCGCACGGGAGCGGCCATCGCGGCGTTCCCGCTCACCGAGCAATTCGGCATCGGCCAGGGGTTCGAACTCTTCGACGACCACGTGACCGGCGCGCAGGAGAACGTCTTCGGCCAGCGCGTGCTGCCGAAGCAGGACTTCTTCTTCGACGAGCGCAGCGCGACCCAGGTCAACGCCGCCGCGCTGCCCTGGCTGGAAGCGCACGCCGACGAGCCGTTCTTTCTTTGGCTGCACTATTTCGACCCTCATCATCCACATGAGCCTCCGCGTCCATACGACCAGCTCTTCGCCCATGATCTCTACCTCGGCGAGATCGCGGCGGCCGACGAGGCGTTCGGTGCCGTTCTCGATCGGCTGGAGCAGCTCGGCGTCGAGGACAGAACGCTGGTCGTCCTGACCGCCGATCACGGTGAGGGGCGCGGCGAGCACAACGAGTCGACACACTCGCTCCTCGTCTATCAATCGACGCTGCACGTGCCGCTGATCGTGCGTTTGCCGGGCGGCCCGGCGGGACGCCGAGTGGCCGAGCGCGTCGGTCTGGTGGATGTGCTGCCGACTGTGCTCGACGTTCTCGGCCTCGATCTCCCAGACGACGTGCACGGCGAGAGCCTCGTCCGTCACTTCGCACCCCAGCCGACCGCGCCGGCCGGTCGCGATCGACGTCTGCTCTACGCCGAAACGCTCTCGCCTCGGCTGTCGCGCCAGTGGGGCGAGCTGCGAGCTCTGTACTACGACGACTTCAAATACATCCACGGGCCGCGCCCGGAGCTCTACGACCTCGGGGCCGACCCCGACGAGCTCGACGATTTGGTCGCGACGCAGCCGACGATCGCCGCCGATCTCGAGCGCCGCCTCGCGGACTACCTCGAGCAGCAGGCAACCACCGCGATCGACGCATCGGTGGCGATCGACGACGAGAGTCTGCGCCGGCTGCAGGCTCTCGGCTATCTGCAGGCGAGCGGCGCCAAGGTCGGCCCGATCGAGGAACGACTGCGCTCGGACGGTGATCCGCCGCAGGATCACGCCTCGACGATCACGGCCTACAGCCATGCCAAGGCGCTGCTCTTTCACGACAAGCCGGTCGAGGCACGTGAGTTTCTGGTCGATCTCCTGCGCGACGATCCGGACAATCCGCACTACCTGGATCTGATGGTCGCCGTCGACCTGCGCCTCGGACGTCTCGAGGAAGCCCTCCAGCACCTCGCGGCCCAGGAGCGACAGTCGGCGATCGGTGGCTATCCGCCACGCCACGAGATTCTGCAACGGCGCGCGGGGATCCTGAGCCAGCAGGGGAAAGAAGACGCGGCGTACGCTGAGCTGCGAGAGGCCGTGGCGCTGGTGCCGGACGCCAACGGCCTCCACCAGCTGGCGAAGATCCATCAGCGGCGCGGCGAGCGCAACGAAGAGCGGCGCTTTCTCGAGCGCGCTCTCGAAGCCGACGACGACCACCTGGCGGCGCGCCTGGACCTCGCCGTGTGGAACGCGGTGAGTGGCCAGCCCGAAGCAGCGGACCGCGCGTTCCGAGAGACGCTGTCGCGCCACCCCTATCTGCCCCGCGCGCATTACAACTACGGCGCTTTCCTCGCCCAAACCGGCGATCTCGACGGCGCTGTGGAACGATTCCGGCGCGCCGTCGAGCTGCGCGACGACTACCTCCGGGCGCATCAAGCGCTGGTCGAGCTCCTGGCCGACCAAGAGCCTCGAGCAGCCCGCCGCCATCTGGAGCGCCTCGAGACACTCGCCCCGGACAGTCAGGAAACGCGCGTCGCCCGTCGGATTCTCGCGCCCGAGGCCGGAAGATCGAGTCCCTCCTGATCGACACGAGCAGACCCGCACCGGATGATCGACACGAGATGACCGACACCAGATGACCGAGACGACCGAGCCTCGGCGCCGCTCTGCGCTCACCAAGAAGACAGCAGCCCTGTTCGCGACGGCCCTGCTCGCGGCGCTTCTCACCGCCGCCTGCGGCGACCGACCGTCGACGACTGAGCGCGAGGCGCCAACCGGCGAAGGATCCCTGATCGATGCCGATCCTGAGATCGTGGTGGCGCGCGACGCGATGGGCGAGATCACCTGGGGCCTGCTCGACGCGCGGGCGCTCGAGTCGGGGGCGCCGCGCCGCGGGCCGATCGAGGGCGACACCGCCGACTGGATCGCCGAGCTGGCCCGTCAGGTCTCGCTCGAGCGGCTGCTGATCGCAGAGGCCGAGCTGATCGGCGCCGACCGCGACCCCGAACTCGCGCGGCGCGAACGGCAGCTCCAGCGCACGGCGCTCACCGAGGCCTTCCTCGCCGATCGGCCGCTCGACCTCGACGAGGACAGGCTGCGCGCGCTCTATGCCGACCTCGAAGACCGTTTCGTGCGACCCGAGCGCCGGCGCGTGGTCCATCTCTTCAAGCGATGGCGGCCCGGGATCGAGCGCGCCGACATCGTCGCCGAGCTCCAGAGCCTGCGCAAGAAAGCTCTGGAGGGGGTGAGCTTCGAGCAGCTCGCTGCGAGCGAGTCCGAGTCCGAAGCGCGCCACAGCAACGGCGTGCTCGGATTCGTGGAGCGGGGCAACTTCTCGGAGGACTTTGACCGCGTGGTCTTCGCCCTGCCGGCCGAGACGCCCAGCGACGTCATCGAGACCACGGACGGAGGCCACCTCTTCTACGTCTCGAACATTCTCGAAGCCCGCTCGATCCGCTTCGACGAGGCACGTCCGCTGCTGCGCCGCGAAGCGATGATCCAGGCGCAGCTCGAGCGTCTGGAGCAGGCCGCGAACGAGGTGCCGCGGCCGGAGCCGCTGGCCGTGGCGCCTCCCGACCTGGTGCGAAGGGCCGTCGCGAGCGGCCGCCGGGATGCCGTGGTGCTCGAGGTCGGCGACTTCCGCCTCACCGCCGGTGAGCTGGCAGCCCAGGTGGCGACGCTACGCCGCGAGCTCGGTGGCCAAGCGCCTCCCGACCTCATGCCGCGTCTTTTGGCCGAGATTCGCTGGCGCGAGATGCTCTTCCAGCACCTGCGCGATCAGCCCGACGCGCCCGAGGCGCCCGAACAGGTCGAGCTCTTGCGCCGCCGTCAGCTGGCGGAGTCCTTTGCCGAGCGACGCATGCGCCGCTGGCTCGATCGCCGCCCGGAGCTGATCGAAGCCCACCACCGCGCCCATCCGCTGCGATTCGCCACACCCCCTCGCGTCGCCCTCACTCGCCTGGCAGCACCCCTCGGAAACCGGCCGACCCAGACCATGGCACGGCTCGAAGACGTCCGCACCCGCCTCGATGCGGGCACGCTGACCCTCGAGACCCTGGCCGAGGAGCTGGGCGGCGAGCTCGACCTGCTCGACGAGCGAACCCCGCGTCAGCTGGCGGCCGATGAGCCGCGGGCGGCCCGATTCGCCACCCTCCTCGAGCCGGGCGAGCACTCACCGCCGGTGCGGCGCGACGACCGGCTCGTGCTCTTCCGACTCGAGTCGCGCCGAGAGCCGACACCGCGTCCGCTGGCCCTGGCGCGAGAGGCCGTGCTCGAGGATCTCTTGGCCCAGGATGGCGCGCGGATCTTCCGCGAGATGCGCGACGAGGTGCTCGCCGAAGGCGGCTTCGCGCTCGACGACGAGGCAATCGCCCGCCTGCTCAACTGACCCGCCGGAGCGTCTCGAACCGCTCAGTGGTCGCCGGAGTGTCCTCCGGCGCCAGGCTCAGCTGCAGGGAGCGGAATCGGCGCCACGTCGAGCCGGCGCGGTGACTCCTCTCCCTGCCGCACGACGTAGGTCGCATCGAGAGCGAGATCGTTCAGAACGGTCGGCGGTCCACCCCCCGGCCATCGCACCTCGAGGCGGCGAAGGGCAGTCGCGTCGCCCAGGCCGATCTCCTGCTGCAGACTCGACGAGCCGAAGCTGCCGCCGGTCGACACCAGGCGGTGGATCTGGCGCGGTCCCGACGGTGTCTCGAGGTCGAGGCGAAGGCGCGCGCCGATCGGGCTGCGCGGCGCTGTCACTCCCTCCAGCCGCAGCGTGACGTAGCGGTGATCGGTCCCGGGGTTCAGGAAGAGGGCGTTCGGATAGACGTCCCCCGAGAACGCGCCACCCATGACGGCCAGCACGTCCTGGTCGCCGTCGGCATCGACGTCGGCGAAGGCGATGCCGTGGCCTTTCTGCAGATGTCCGAGGCCAGCAGCAGTCGTGACATCCACGATGTCTGCGCCTCCGACGTTGCGCAAGGCCCGGTTCGGCACCAGCGCGCGGAAGTCGGGAGCGCCGGTCCCGAGGTAGAGATCCTCGAAGCCGTCGTTGTCGAGATCGCCGACATTGGCACCCATGACCAGCATCGAGGCGTCGAGCGCCGTCCCGTCGACCGTCTCGAACGTGCCGTCGCCGCGGTTGCGATAGAGGACCGAGTGCCCGGTGCCATTGCCGGCGCCGAGGTAGTCCGCGATCACCGACTCGGCCCGCGCCTCCACGAAATCGCTGGCGAAGCCGCCAACAAAGAGATCGAGTCGGCCGTCGTGATCGGCGTCGAAGAAGGCTGCCGGAAAGGAATCGCGCGGCGCCGCGACGCCGGCGCGCGCCGTGATGTCTTCGAACCTGGGCACCCCGTCGGCGTCGACCCGGCCTGAATGGCGAAGCAGCAGGTTGTCCATGCCGAGGCGAGACAAGAAGAGATCAGGCCAGCCGTCGTTGTCGACATCGCCCCAGGCGGCACCCTTGATCGGCGCGCGCAGGTCGAGACCCGCGCGGGCCGCCACGTCCACGAAGCGAGGCCGACCGTCCGCACCCGGACCGAGATTGCGATACAGCTCGCATGGATGCATTGCGCCGCGGCTGCTCTCGTTGCCGACAAAGAGGTCGAGCCAGCCGTCGCCATCGACGTCGGCGAAGATCCCGACCTGGGTCGGAGCGAAGCTCAGAAGACCCGCTTCTTCCGTCACGTCCTCGAAGCGGCCGTTCCCGTCGTTGAGCAGCAGCGAGTTGGGCTGGCGACCCTGCGACCTGAGCCAGGCGCCGCGCAGCACGAGGATGTCG
>JBCBCF010000143.1:0-11134 GCA_038530905.1 Acidobacteriota bacterium | reverse complement strand
AGGGCAGCAGAAACGGCAGCGCGCGGATCGTGACCTCCAGCAGGTGCGCTCGGCGCAGTGCCGGCACCGCGGTGAGGCGACCGGTGTGGCGCATCTCGTCGCCCAGAGCCAACGCGGCACCGGAAGGATGCACCGTCATCGCCGTGCCGCCGAACATCGCCAGCACCAGGCGCGCTTCGTCGCGGCGTCGGGGTGCCCGCGCCGGGTGTCGGGGTCGCAGCAGGCGAAAGAACGATTGGGGAAGGCCGGCGCTGCGCGCGACCCGCATCACCGCGGCGATCGAGACGAGCACGATCGACAGCTCGGCTCCCTGCTCGGCGGCGTCGAGGAGGCCGCCGTCGAGCCGCGCACCTTCGAATCGCAACAGCTCGTCGACAGTCAGGCGATCCGCGAGGAGAGCGATCGACACGGCGGCGGCGGCGCCGAAAGCAGTGGCTTCCACCAGATGTCGCCGTCGGCGCAGGATCCACAGAGCCAGCGCGGGCGCGGCGAGCAGCAGCAGCGCCCGCGGGTCGCCGCTGGGCAGACTGTTGGGCGGCGGTGGGTTGGGCACCAAGAGAGCGAACGCGACAGCGGAAGCCAGGCCGGGGGCCAGCGCCCACGACAGGCGCGTCGCGGCGAGCTGGGCAAGGTTCGGTCGCTGGGTGATGGCGGCAGCCACCGACACTTCCGCAATCGGTGACAGATGGTCACCGAAGGCGGCGCCGGCGAGGAGGGCGCCCGCGAGTGGGGCGGTGGCGACACCGAGCGCGTCGCCGGTGACGTAGAGCAAGGGCGCCACCAGCGCCAGCGCGGCGAGGGCGCTGCCGCCGACCACCGACGCTGTGGCCACCAGGACGAACGCTGCGAGCACGTATGGCATGCCGACCAGCCCGAGCGGCTCGGCGATGTTGACCAGTGAGGCCGGCAGCCCGCTCAAGCGCAGCGTTTGGGCGAGGATGGCAGCCAGCGGCCAGGCCGCGGCGAGCAGCAGGACCGACTCACGACCGGCACCGGCGAGCGCCTCCGCCAGATAGGCGTGACGATCGACCGCGAGCAGCAGGCCGAGGCCGAGGGTCGCGAGCAGGATCGGCCAGAACGCCAGCGGATCGGCCGCCTGTGAGGCGATCCACAGCATGCCGCCCACGAAGGCGGCGAACCAACTCCACGCGGCGCCGAGGCCGCCGCGAAACGCCAGGGACGATCTTGATCGCATTGCGCCCGATCGAGAAGAAGAGAAAAAGACGGATTCAAGATACCAAATCCGGCGCTCTGCGGGTGCGGCGACCCTCGGCTAAGATGCCGTCGAATGTCCACCTCGTTCGAGGCCGTTGCGCCCCGTGGCCTGGAGTTGTTCTTGCGCCTGTTCGGCGGCGGGGAGCCGTCGTTTGCCCTGGTCGCTGTGGAGGTCGCTCCCGGCATGGCGGTCGCCGCCTTCGCCGATCGATTCGGGCCCGGCCGGATCGTGACCGCAGCGCGTGTTCGTCAGGCGCAGGCCACCGCTCGCGCGGCCCAGATCGTCGCGGTGGTACCGGCCGGTGCACGTTGGTCGGCCGTGCTGCATTCCATCGACCAGGTGGGGCCGGATCATCTGATCGCGCTTCCCGAAGAGGCGCGCGACCTCTCGGAGACCTCCGGCCGGCGGGCGTTGGCGATCTGCGCCGACGCCGGGGCCGGTGCGTTCGAGCTCTATGAAGCAGGCGAGCTGGTCGAGCGGTCAGGCTGGCGCGGGAGCGAGCTGACGCATTTTGAGTCGCTGCGTCGCGAAGCACCCTCGGCTGGCGGTCTGGAACTTGCCGGCGCGCTGTGTTGCGAACTGGGACTCGAAGTCCCTGCGGTGCGGCCGCAGCGCGACGACGACGGGCCGTGGCTGGCCGTCAGCGGCGAGACGACCTTCGGAGAAGACGCGACGCTGCTCGATCTCGGCGGCTCTCCGCTCGTTGCCGACGCGACGATCCGGGAGGCCTCGAACGATGCCCTGCCTCGTCCGACGATCGAAAGCGCCGTGGACCAAGACGACGGAGCGCGACCGGGCCCGTCGTTTCTCCGCGGCATGCTGCTCAAGCTTGTCGGCCGCGTCTTCGACTAGGCGCGTCGGGCCGACCTGCGCACCAAAGGCAATCGCCTCAGGCGCGCCAGGAGGTGGCGTTCGTCGCCACCGGCTCGAGCGTCCGCAGATCGAACGACGCGTGCTGCATCCAGCGCTCCTCGACGGCGTCAGCCCAGGTGCGCAGATAACGCACCACGTCGGTCCGTCGGCGGCGATCGAGGTCGCGCTCGCCCGCCGGCAGCCGACGGAGGATCCGCGCATCCGACAGCCGCTCGAGGTGGTGGATATCGTCCCGCGTCAGGCCGAGGAGGAGCAAGGCGTCGAGCACCTCATCCATCGGATAGCCGCTGGTCGGACAGACGGCGCGCGGCCTGTAGGTTCGAGCCTGTTGGCTCCAGTCGCCGGCGCGCGCCATGGCTCGGCTGTGGATCTCGGCGGCTGACAGGCCGGTGATCGTCTGAGCCAGGTGGCCGCAGTTGCAGCGGCCCATATGCGTCCAGCGGTAGTCGGCGTCCTTCTCGAGACGCCGCGCGGTGGCTCGGAGAGCTTCGATCAGTGCGACGTGGTCCATAACCTCGATTCTCTCACGTGGGTGAAGCCTTCTGCCCCGCGCTGGACCTCCGAGGATCGATCGCTAGCGGTCCGGGCATCGATGGACGGCACCCGGACCGGTCGGCGACTCGCGCTCAGGGCGCGAAGTCGTCGATCTGTTCGTAGCCTTCTGGCAGGTCGAGGCGGAACGTCGCGTCGGTGATCTCCGGCTCGACGTCGAGCTCGGAGATCGTGATCACGATCTCGCCTTGGTTGCCGAGACCCGCCTCGATGTAGCGCACGCGCTGGCGCGGCAGGTGGTCTTCGGTCGAGAAGCACCACTTCGAGGTGCCTCGATTCTGCGAGTACTCGACGTAGACCTCCTGGCACTCGACGCCGCCGATCGTCTGGGTGCCGCGCATCTCGACGACATCGGCGTTCAGCTCGTCAGAGAACGGCGTCGGGTGAAGGAACTCGAGCATGCCGAAGTTCCCGAAGTATTGGCCGTACGAGCCAATCACGCCGGGGTCCATGTCTTCGTAGGCCTTCTTGTCTTCATGGTCGACGACGAAGAACATGTCGCCGTTGCCGCCGCCGGTCACCTTCTTCCAGCTTCCATCCTCGGTTCCGGGCACCGTCAGCGTGCCGAAGAACCGCTGCGGCTGGTTCCCCGCCCAGCCATCGGCCACGATCTGCCCTTCGATGCGCTCGGGCATGAACTGCGTCGCCGCGCCGGTTGCCTCGGTGAGGCCGCGGTAGCGAACGCGTTCGACCGACTTGGTTTTGGCGTCAACCTTCTCGAGCAGCTCGAGGGCCGCGGCATCTCGGCGCTGCTCGCCAGCCTCGGCAGCCGGCTCAGACTGCGCCTCGGCGCCGAACCCGACGGCCGTCAGCAGCAGGAGAAGGATCGGGATGCGCAAAGAACGCGACGAACGGGGTGTGCGGCCGGTGGTCATCGTGACGTGGCTCCATGAGGTGAGTTGGCGGGGGCCGACTGGCCGTCAGCCGCGAGATCGAGGGCGACGATGCGCTGCTGGTCGCGCAGGAAAAGCGTCTGATCGACGAGCGTCGGAACGGTCCAGGCGACGCGCTCGAGCACCTGAGCTTCCGAGACGACCTCGAGATCGTCGGGAGTGGCCTTGGTCAGGAAGAGCTTGCCGTCCTCGTCGAGGACGTAGAGATGCCCGTCCGCCCACAGGACGTTCGACTTCGCGAAACCGCGCTTGCGCCAGGCGATCTCACCCGTCTTCACGTCGATTGCAGCAAAGAAGGCAGGGCCGGTGCCGCCTCCCGTCGTGCCATAGACGTGGTGACCGTCGAGGACGCTGGTCACGTGGTAGAACTGAATCTTCCGCGTCGACCAGATCTTCTCGAACGTCACCTCGCCAGCTTCATCTCGGGCGAATCGGAGGCCGTGCGAGCCGGCCTGGAGCGAAGAGACGAAGAGGTACTCGCCGTCGACCAGCACCGGCAGGTTGATGTTCTGTAGCCACTGGTTCTCGATCGGAAAGCTCCACAGAAGCGAGCCGTCGCTCGGGTCGACGCCAACCATCTCGCGGGCCATGAACGCGACGATCTGCTCCTCGCCGTCGATGGTCAGCAGGCGCGGCGCCGAGTAGCTGTTGTCGAGATCGAGACTCTTCCACGCGAGCTTGCCAGTCTTCAGATCAAACGCGACCAGCCCAGAGCCGTCGCCGCCGACCATCGTGATGATTTTGCCGTCGTGATGGATCGGGCTCGACGAATACCCGTGGTTCAGGAAGTTGCCGCCGAAGTCGGTCCACAGGTCGTGCGACCAGAGCAGCTCGCCGCTCGCGGCGTTGAAGGCGTGCAGCAGACCGTTGATTCCGATCGTCACCAGCCGGCCCTCGGCGAGCACCGGCGTGGCGCGGGGTCCGCGGCCGAACTGCGATACGTGCTCTTCGCGCGGGTCGGAGCGGTAGGCGTGGTGCCAGAGCAACGCGCCGTCGGCGGCGTCGAGCGCCACGACGACCTCGAACTCCCCGTCGGCCGTCTCTTCCCCGTTCGCGGCCTTCGGCGGCGCGCCGCGGTACAGGGTATAGAGCCGGCCGTCGGCGGCGACGATGCCGGAATAGCCTTCGCCGAGGTCGCGCGACCACAGCTCAGGAGGTCCGCTTTCCGGCCAGCTCGTGAGCAGGTCGGCGCTCGAGGCTCGGAAGCTCTGATCGGGGCCGCCCCACTGCGTCCATCGCTCGCGCTCGACGTCGGCGGTCGGGTCAGCGGCCAGCAGGGGGCCGGCGGTGGCGAGCGGCACGGCGACGGCAAGGGCCGTGAGCAACGGGGCGAGGCGCGCGAACGCGGCGCGCGGGGCGGCGATCCATCCGTCAAGCAGTGGGCGACAGCGCGGTCGAGGACTCATCGGCAACTCCAAATCGATCGATAAACACCGGACGGCGGCTCGGCGCGTCGGCACGGGAAGCTGTTCGCGGATACGTCGGGACGCTCTGGAAGTTTTGGCAGCGTTCAGCTGGCTGCTTCAGCGTGTCGGGCGCCCTGGCGACGCCAGCTGGTCTCGAGGTCCTCGACGGTGGCCTCGGCGGCCCTCAGGCGCTCGTCAAGTCCGATGGCGAGATGGCCGCGCTCGGCCGGGGTGAGCGGTTCGAAGCCAAGGCGAGCCCGGAGTCCGTCGAGTCGAGCGGCAAGACCCTCGCCGTCGGCATAGCCATCGATCCAGTCGCTGGTTCGCAGGCGCTCGGCGAGGTCGTTCAGGCGTTCAGCGACCGCGGTTCGGTCGGCGCCGGAGAAGGTCGTCGTGCGGTGGAGGACGAGCAGGTCGACCGATCGGGCCATCGCCTCATCCGTCAGCTCACGCTGGAGCGCCGCGCGGGTGGTGGCGATGCCGTCGCGTCGCAGCAAAGCGCCGTCAAGACAGAGCTCCCAAGCGGCGTGGGCGAAGAGGCCGAGGCGCGCCGAACGCGGCGCGCGGTCGCGCAGCGCCGCCGCGGTAGCGCGCACCTCGAGATCGAAGGCGGGCCGGGTGTGGAACCAAGCGTCGACGGCCAGATGATGCTCGACGCCATCGGCGAGATCTCCGAGGGCCGGCGGTGTCATCGCCTGCAGCCGGCCCGGCCGAGCGCGTCGGTCCGCCATCCGCCACAGGTCGGGCAGCATCGCGCCCACGCCGGCCTCGGTCGACCCGAGATCGCGGCGGGCGAGGTAGCGGTGCCAGAGAAAGTTCATGGGCGAGCCTCAGCGGCGAAGGCCGGGCTCGACGTGCGGGCCGAGGAAGATCACGTTGGCGAGGAGGCGATGCGTTGCGTGCCAGATGCCGCGGAAGTTCGGCGCGTCGCCGAAGCGGACGACCAGGCCATCGCCCAGCGGCTCGGCAACCAGCGCCGGCGTGCCGGCCAGCTCCTCGAGAGCTTCGGGAGCGGCGAAGCCGGCAAGCAGCGGTGCCTCGGTGTAGGCGGCAACCACTGAATAGGCGTCGCGCGGCGGGGCCAGCACCTGCCGCCCGCGGCGAAACACGGGCAGTGCTGAGGACGGGTAACCGGCGGCGAGCGGATGTGAGAGATCCAGCTCGACTTCCAGGATCGTGCCGGCGACGCGCTCTTGGGCCGCATCGCGCTCGCGCTCGCTGTACGGCCGTCGCTCGGGCTCTTCGGCGTCCTCGGCCGTGGGCTCCATCGTGCCCGCACCGGCGTCCTCTTCGCCGAGCCTCGCCGCCCACTCGGCGTCGGCGCCGAGCGTGACGAGAACGCCGCCGCGCCGCACCCAGCCGGCGACGACATCGTGCTCGGTCTCGCGCATGGCTCCGCGGCCGCCGGCGAAGAGCAGATGGCTGTAGCGGTCGAGATCGGAATCCGCCAGCCGAGAGCGCGGCAGCAGGGTGGTTTCGAGACCGAAGAGCGCGTCGAGGGCGTGCCACAACTCACCGGTGGTGTAGGTCGTCATCCCCGCGCCGACGATGACGGCAGGCGTCGGGGGAGCGATCGGGGGCATTCCCGGGCTGCCGAGATCGATGCCGCTCTCGGTCAGCCCGCTCGCCAGCGGAGCAAAGGTGACACCTGCGCGCGCCGCGACGGCAGAGAGGAGCGTCTCGAGCTGGCGGCGCTCGAGCGCCTGGGAAGCCACGGGCACGATGACCGTGCCCATTCCGAGATCGGCGGTCGGCGGTCGCAGCGCGATCCGCGTCGAGACACCGGCCTGGAGCAGCGCGGCGAGGGCTCGCGGGGCGCCTTGCGCTGTCCAGCGCAGAGCGTAGGCGACGGCGTCGGGCGTCGGTTCGAAGACCCCGATCGCGTTGCGCAGCGTCTCTGCCGACATCGGGTCGCCAAGCACCGCATCGGCGGAGGCCGCGAACGGCAGACCGAAGGCGAGGGGCAGCGTCCAGGCTGAGACGTCGTAGAAGGTGGAGTCTTCGAAGGCGGTCGGCTGCTCGAAGATCGTCCGCACCAGGCCCGCCTGCTCCTGAGCAGTGGCGACGGCGACGGCGCGCCCCGGCTCGAACCGACGGCCGTCGATGTCGACGGGACCCTGCAGCGCCGCGACCTCGATGCGATGGCGGGCGAGCAGCTCGACGAAGTCGGCAAGACGCCCAGGATCGCCGTCGTCGCCGACGATCCATGCGGCCGTCGTGCCGTCGCGTGCGGTCGCAAAGGCGTCCGCCAGCGCTTGCCGTCGAAACGCGAAGAGCTCGGAACGGAGCGCCTGTGCGCCTTCGAGTGTCGAGAACGACACCGTGACCTGGTTGCGGATGGCGAACGGCAGCGTCACCTCGCCGTTGATCGACTCCTGTCGATGGCCGCGTGCGCTCGCCTGCTCAAAGAGAATGCCGATGGCGCCCTGAACATCGGGATACGTTGATCCCTTGCCGTAATAGAAATCGTCGAAGATCTCCTCGCTCCAGTACAGCGAACCGATGTGGTCGAGGGCTCGGGCGTGAAATCCGGCCAGCTCGCGCGTCAGATCCTCGTTGCGCCGGGGCGTCAGCGGGTTGCGGCGGCTGGGCACGCCGGGCTGGAAAAAGAACGTGGAGTTGGTTCCCATCTCGTGGAAGTCGGCGACCACGTGCGGGCGGAAGCGGTGGAAGATCTCGAGACGCGCGCGACTCTCCGGCTGCGTGGCGAGCAACCAGTCGCGATTGAGGTCGAAGAGATAGTGATTCGTGCGCCCGTTGGGCCACCCTTCGCGATGCTCTCGATGCTGAGGATCCGCCACCGGACGGACGCCGCGGTGGGCATTGACCCAGGTGGTGAAGCGGCCGAGCCCGTCTGGATTGAGCGACGGATCGAGAAGGACGACGACGTCCTCGAGCAGAGCCTCGATGGCGGTGGAGCGCGAGGCGGCCAGGTGATGTGCGACAACCGGTGCCGCGTTCGAAGCGCTTGCCTCGTTGCCGTGCACGCCGTACGCGAGGTACACGACAATCGGCAGGTCCGAGAGATCGTCGGACAGGTCGTTCGCCGACGCGCGGCGCGGATCGCTGACCTCGGCCTGGCGACGCAGAATCTCGTCGAGGCGGGCGTGATTGCGAGGGGACGTGATCGTCGCCACCACCAGCGGTCGCTGCTCGTGGGTTCTGCCGATCTGCTCGAGGGTCACGCGATCGGAGCTCCGCGCCAGCACCTCGAGGTAGCGCACTAGCGCTTCCGGCTGGAGGTGCCATGCGCCGACCGAATGACCGAAGATTTCCTCCGGCCTGGGCACCGAAGCGTCGTGGGGCTCGGTCGCGCCCGGGATGCCGTCGTGCAGAATCTCTCCGGGGAGAACCTCACCCCAGAGCATCGCGTCGCGGTCGAGGCGATCAGGCGTTTGCGCCGCGGCCGATGCGGCGATGGCGACGAGGACGAGCGATACAGCGGCGGCGACGCAAGACGGCGAACGGAGCATTCGGGCCTCGGGCAGGTCTCTGGAGGGAAACGGCGGCGCCTTGGCGCCGGGGTGGGGGAGCGAGGACGCGATTCTACGGCGAGCGCTCGCCGATGCCGAGCGCCGCCGTCTGGTCCGCCTCGAGCATGACCTCGGCCGGGTCGTCGATCGGCGGCAGCGGTTCCGGCAGAAAGGTCGCCGGCAAGAGAGCCAGCGTCGCCCAGCCGAGAGCGTGCCGTCGCCAGTCCAGACGCTGGCGGGGGACCGGTGGATGGCGGCGCGCGAAGAGGATGATCAACAGAATCATCGGCAGCCACCACCACCAGCCAAAGGCGATCGCCGCCAGAATCCAGAGCAACAGCACGGCGTTCGACACGGTCGTGGCGAGGCGTGGCATCAGAGCGTGCAGGAGGTGGCCACCGTCAAGCTGACCGATCGGCAAGAGGTTGAGCGACGTGATGAACAGGCCCACCCAGCCGGCGTAGATCAGCGCGTTGCCCGGTGCGCTCGCCGAGGTTGGGAACTCGGCGGCGAGCAACGCCTCGAAAAGCGGCGACGACGCGACGACCGGGAAGGCAGCGTGGCTCTCGAGCGCACGACCGAAGACCGCGCCGAGCCACAGGCAGGCGACGGTCGGCACGAGGCCGGCAAGCGGGCCGGCTACGGCGACATCAAAGAGCGCCCGCCGGGAGGCTCTCCGCATGTCGAGACCGATCACCGCTCCGAGGGTGCCGAACGGCGGCAGCGGCAGCGGCAAGAAGAACGGCGGCGACGCAGGGATCCCGTGCCGCCGGGCGGCCGCCAGATGCCCCAACTCGTGGCTCACCAGGATCGACAGCAGGGCTGGCGCGTAGAGCCAGCTGCCGAAGAAGACGACCCCGACAAAGAGGGTCGACGCGCAGGTCGCGAGGAAGAGGAGCCGCGCGCGACGTGCATGGCGGCGGGCGCGCGAGACCGTCGGAGCAGCGTCGATGACCTCGTCAGGTTGGACGCGCGGGCGCGGAGGACCGAGCGGTAGGAGATCGCTCGTTGCGTTGTCGTCAGAATCCGCGGTGGCGCGAAGCTCGTGCCCCGTCGTCACCCGCGCGCCGCCGTCGTCGACCCCTCGTCTTGGGCGGCCAGCTCCCCCAGCTCCTCGCCGGGGTTGACGAATCGGTTGCGCTCCCAGCTCATCTGCCGGTCGTGCAGCTCGCGATAGCGACCGCCCAGATCGAAGAGTTCCTGATGCGTGCCGCGTTCGACGATCTCCCCGTTTTCCATGACCAAGATCTGGTCGGCGCTGCGGATGGTCGACAGCCGGTGGGCGATGACGAAGGTCGTGCGCCCGCGGCGCAGGCGCTCGAGGCCGTCCTGAATCAACGCTTCGCTCTCGGAGTCGAGGCTCGAGGTGGCCTCGTCGAGGATGAGAATCGTCGGCTCCGCCAGCACGGCGCGCGCGATGGCGATGCGCTGGCGCTGGCCGCCCGAGACTTTGACCCCCCGCTCGCCGACCACGGTGTCGTAGCCGTCCGGGAAATCGTTCACGAACGCCTCGACGTGGGCGATCCGACCGGCTTCCAGGATGTCCTCGCGCGAGGCCGTGGGGTTGCCGTAGGCGATGTTGTCGGCCACCGTGCCGTCGAATAGGAAATTGTCTTGTAGCACGATGCCGATGTGCCGCCGGTAGTCGCGCAGACGCACGTCGTCGAGCGAGCGACCGTCAACGAACAACGTTCCCTGCGTCGGGCGATGGAAGCCGGCCACCAGGCCGATCGTCGTGCTCTTGCCCGAGCCGCTCGAGCCGACGAGCGCGGTTGTCGTCCCGGCCGCAGCCGTGAACGAGATGCGGTGCAGCACCGGCCGGCCGGCCTCGTATTCGAAGCTGACGTCGCGGAACTCGATGTCGCCGCGGATCTCGTCGAGCGGCTCGCGCGACGCGTGGAGAACGTCCTCGGTGGCGTGGGCGCGGACCTCGTGGATCCGGTCGAGGCCGGCGAAGGCCTCGCTGATCTGCGTACCGATGCTCGAGATCTGGATGAGCGGGGCGGCGACCATGGCGGTGAAGAAGACGTAGCTGACCACATCACCGAGTGTCATCGTCTCCGACAGCACGGCGCGCCCGCCCATCACCATCATCACCACGCTGATCGCGCCGAACATCAACGACGCGCCGGCGCTGACCGAGGACGTCGCGAAGATCGTTTTGGCGACGTTGCGGAAGAGAGCGTGAGCGCCCTTGGCGAAGATCAGGTCCTCGCGTTTCTCCGCCGTGTAGCTCTTGATCACCCGCACGCCGCCCAGCGACTCGGTGAGCCGCCCGGTGACCTGCGCGTTCAGCTCACCTCGCTCGCGGAACAAGGGGCGCAGATAACGGAAGGCGATCGCCATCATGCTGCCGAATCCCAGCAGCAGCACGAGGGTGACGACGGTCATCTGCCAGTTCAGATAAAACAGAACGGCGAGCGACGCCGCTGCGGTCAGGACGCCGCCGACGAGCTGCACGAGCCCCGTGCCGACGAGGTTTCGGATCCCCTCGGCGTCGGTCATGATCCGCGAGATCAGAATGCCGCTCTTGGTCGAGTCGAAATACGAGACCGGCAGGCGCAAAACGTGCTGCTCGACGTCTTTGCGCATCTCGGTGATGGCGCGCTGCGCCGTCACCGAGAGGATCTGGGCGAGAGTGAAGCCGCTCGCCGCCTGCACGATCGTCGCGGCCCCGGCCGCCGCCGCCAAAGGCAGGAGCAGCTCGGCGCGGCCGCCGGC
>JBCBCF010000142.1:0-11134 GCA_038530905.1 Acidobacteriota bacterium | reverse complement strand
CGCCTGGAACGCGCGCATCGCGGCGTGGCGAGACACGCTCGAGCTCTGGCGCTCGGCGCCGTGGACCGGCATCGGCGTCGGTGCGTTCCGTGACGCCTTTGCGCGCGTTCAGTCGCCGAGCTTGCCTGGGTCTTGGTATCACGCCCACAGCGATCTGCTCGAAACGCTGGCGACCGCCGGGATCGTGGTCTCCACGCTCCTGGTCGCTGGCGTCGCCTTCGTGCTGCGCGGCCTGTGGCGAGCGTTTACCGACGGTCGGCGGTCAGAAGACCGCGCGACCGCTCTGGCTGCTGCCGGTGCCACGGTGTTTGCGCTGCTGCATGCCGCGGTCGAGTTTCCGCTCACGATCCCGGCCAACGCGACAGCTCTAGCCGTTGTCGTCGGTCTCGGTCTGACCGCACCCAGGAGCTCGGAGCGTCGAGAGCAACGTCCTCGCGTCCGCCGCACGCATTTTCTGGACCACGACATCGATTCGACGCCGCGCGCCGCCTCGGGCGCCGATGCCACCCGAGGCGTCCGGCGCCTCGACCGGTCCCACGACGACCTCAGCCGGGGAACGAGCCGACGAAGCCGCCTCGAATCCACTTCCCCGCGAAACGACGCTGCTCGAGACTGACCGCTCGCCGGTCGCGGAGATCGCGTCGGCGTTCGTTGCGACCTTCGATCAAGATGAGGGCGCGGAAGACGACCTGATCTCCATCGAGCTCGGCGTCGAGGATGCGGGTTTGGACGCGTCGATATCGATGGCCTTGGATCACGTCGATCAGCGCTTCGCGGGTCGCGTCGTCGGGCCGCCGCCAGTGCCCCAGCGCACGATCGAGATCGCCGGCCGAGAGGGCACGGGCCAGCGACTCGAGGTGGCGAGACAGCGCGTCGACGCGCTCGGCGCCGTGTCGACGCCGCCAGTCAGGGAGGCGAGTTTGCCAGCGGCGGGCCCGTGCATCGCTCGGATCGCGGGCGAGAATGCGCCGGAGCACGAGATCCAGGCCTTGGAACGACCCCCGCCTGCGGAGCTCCCGCGCTTGATCCCACAGATCGTCGAGGGAAACGGCAGCGCGCGCCTCGGGATCGAGCTGCAGCTCGACCCGGTCCCCCGGCGGGTGGTCCTCGGACATCCATCGATCGCCACCCATTGCCGTTCCGTCGCTGCGCAGGCGGCGTGCTGCCTCCAACTCTGCATCGAGGCGCTCGGAGCGCTCGACATCGGCCGCGATCGCCTCTTGCTCCGCGATTGCGGCGCGCTCCTCTCGCCCCGCGTCGTCCGTCGACGGCATCGATGGCGGATCCGGGGCGCCAGCGGCCAAGTCCGCCAGCGGCTCCGCGGGGATCGACTCTGAGGTCAGCGCGACGCCTGTCACCGCTGCGAGCACGGCCAGCAGGACGAGCGGCAGCGCGACAAGCTGCCAGCGCGGTCGTTGCGCTCGGTGGGTCGCCGCGACGTCGTGCGAGGTGCTGTCGTTCAGGGCGGCGCTGTTTGGGGCGCTGTCTGGCGACCCGCTCTCTATTGACGTGACGTCAGGCGAAGGAGGCGTCGTCGCGTTCGACATGACGGTTCAGGGTACCACCGAGCAAACTGCGGTCGCCCATGCGTCAAAACATTCTGCGCCGCGCTGAATCCTCGGCGGCGTACCGCCGGCTCAGGGGTCGCTTGTCGAGCGAAGAGCGCCAAATCCTTTGACGCGCGCCGATCTGGTGCGTCGAGAGTCAATCTGAGAAGTCTAATGATTTCAATCACTTAGAAGTAACTCGCGAGCTGGCGCGAGAGTTGGAAAGGAGCCGATCGAACTCACTGAAGGAGATTTCGATGAAGACCAGCCTTGATGACTTATCTCACCGCTCCGCCCTGAGCCAGCTCGTGCGGCGCCTGCGCGCCACGCCACTCTTGGAGCGCTTCTTGCCGCGCCGACCCGAATCGGCCGCGGTGCGGCCGGTCCTCGGTGCCCCGCTGCCGCCGCCGACTGTCGTTGGGCCGATACCGGCGTCTCGGCCGAGCCTTGGGCCGGCCGCCTATCGAGCACCATCGAGCCGCTGGGGCCTCGATGGTGGCTATGTCCCGCCCGTTGCGTCGGCCGCTTCGCATGTCCTCGAGCGCGCCGGCGCAGCTTCGCCGCCGACCGTCGGCGCGGGTGCTGCCGACAGCTTCGCGACCCGCATTCTCGATCCGAAGCAGTTCAGCGTCTTCGATTGAAGAGGGTGCTCAGCCGACGACCTGTCGATCGCGCGCGGCCACGGCTCGGCGCAGCGCTTCGAGCGCCTCGTCGCCCGCAGGGCTCCAGATGCCTTGGGTCCTCTTGCGCTCGGTCGCGGCCGGCGTCGATCGCAGCGACGTGACCAGGCGTCCATCGGTGCTCCAGGCGTGCGCCCGGCCGCGCTCGCCAAGCACCACCAGGGTGTCGTGGCGTCGATCGCGCACGATGTCGTCCGCGCCCGCCCGCTGCAGGTCTCGGAGAGCGTCCCGGGTCGGCCGGTCACCCTCGCGATGCCGCCGTTCGGCATGGCGAGTGCGGCGAGCTCGTGCGCGCTGGCCTTGTTCGAGGCGCCGCGCCAGGCCGCGGAGAATGCCGTCCACCCGTTCGTCGGCTTCTGGGCCGTCGCCGAGGATCGACGACAACGAGGCCTGTGCCCAGGCCACCGATGCGAGCCACGGCGCGTCCCCACCGAGACGATCGACGGTGGCCGCCAGCGGCTCGCCGCCGGGACCCGTGCCGACGACGCTCAGCATGCGCCGCCGCGGCGCTGAGTCGGTGCTTGTTGGCGACAGGTCGTCGTGTGTCGCGATCGACACCGCTTGCAGGCTGAGGGCGAGAGAGTGTCGGCGTCCATCGCGGCCCGGAACTGAGAACCAGCCGGCCATGACCTGTCCGTCGAGCCGCCAGTCCGCCGGCGCGCCGCCGGCGAACGCGTCGAGCAACTCGCGCTGCGCCTCGGCGCGGGAGAGCTGCACCGTCACGAGCGCCGGAGGCTTGGCGAACAGCCGCTCCTGACGAGGGTCGCCACGGGTCACCAGCCACTGGCCGAAGTCTTCGAATCGAGGGACGCCGCTCTGTCCCCAGCCAACGAAGACCTGGCGCTCCGCCGACGGCGCCGTATCGTCTCCGTCGAGACGAAGCGTTCGCCGGTTGAGCACTCTTCCCGGGCGAAGAGAAGCCTCCGCGTCGAGCTCTCGGTCGAGCGCCGCCCGCACGTCGGCGCGCAGCCGCTCGGCGGCTGTCTGGAGATCCTTCGTCGGCGTGGATGCGTTGAGAGTCGTCGACAGCGGCAGCTCGAGCGCCACCCGTAGCGGTCGGTCCGAGATCTCACGCGCCAGGTGCTGCTGTGGATGGCGGCGGAGCTCGGCCGCCGCCAGACTGCGCAGTTGCCGCACGATCTCTACGGCGAGGTCGTCGGGCTGATCGGTCATCTCAGAATTAGATCAAAGCACCCGCGGAGACGAAAAAGGCCGGAGCGAGGCTCCGGCCTGGTGGCCCGATCCGTGGGGATCGGGCCGCGGTTCCATCCGGCCGCGCGCGGCGGCCGTCGGTAGGTCAGGGGTTCGCGTTCGACCAGCGGGTGGCGTTCCCCACCTCGAAGTCGTCAGCGAACAGGCCGTCGCACACCGCCGTGTCGCAAGCGAGATCGGTCACCCAGGTGGCGTTGGTGAACTCGATGTCGTCGAGCCAGACGCCGCCGCCCGGGTTGCTCGCCAGCGTGTCGCAGATCACGCGGAAGCGGAATCGAACGCGCTGGCCTTCGTAGGTCGTGCCGAGATCGACCTCGGCATCACGCCAGGTCAGCTGCGTGCCCGACCAGGCGTTGCGCGCCGGTGCGGTGTTGTTGACGAAGAGCGGACCGTCGTAGGGCACGGTCGACAACTCGCCGATGTCGATCCACTGCTCGTCGCCCTCGACCTGCAGCTCGAGGACCGTTCCGTCCCACAGCTGCGTGGCGTCACCCTCCATGTCGTAGCGCAAGGCGAAGGTGAGCACGTTGCCGCCCGCCTGAGCGTCGATCCACGGCGAGATGAGCGACTTGTCGACGTAGCTGTCGATGTCGGCCGCGAACCAGCTGAAGGTGCCGGTGTTGGCCGACGTCGACGTCCGCGTCCAGTCGTCTGCGCCGATCCGCGCCTCGGTGAGAAAGGCGGTCGTCGCATCCTCGGCGTCCTCGGAGAGCGTGCCGGTCGCCTCGACCGGAGTGAAGGCGACCGGAACCGTGATCGGCTCGCGGAACGTGCCGGCATCCGTATCGACCCGTGACGTCAGCGTGATCTCGTCCAAGCACGAGGCGCCGAGGAGGGACACCACATGCTCGACCGTGACCGTGGCGCCCGGCGCCAGATCGGCGAGATCGAGAATGCCGCTCGTCACCTGCAGGCCCGGGAGGGTTTCCTGCAGGCGCGCGGTGATACCGGTCAGAGTCGAGGACGTCGCGTTCTGGAGCTCGAGGCGAACGATCGCCGACTCGCCATTGTCGAGCACGCCGTCACCGTCGCACACCGCCTGGATCTCTTCGATCCCGAGCAGCTCGACGCGCACCCCGTTGCGGTCGCCGCGGTACATGCCGCGGCCGTGCGTGCCGATCCACAGCGTGTCGTCGTCGCTCCACCACAGGCGCGAGACCCGTGTCCAGGCGGTGCCGTAGTCGTACTGCAGCCAGGTCGGCGATCCGACGGTGTGGTCCTCGGTGGTGAAGAGGCCCAACTCGGTGCCGAGCCACAGGCGATTCGGCTCCAGCGGATCGACGACCAGGTCGAAGGTCGGAATGCCGGGCAAATCACCGGAGATCGAGGCCCAGGACGTGCCGCCATCGGTCGACTTCCAAACCCGATCGGCGCCGTAGTCAGCGAACGTGGCGAAGATCGTGTCGCCGCTTGCGTCGTTCTCGTCGACCGTGATCGAGGTGGCGTCAGAGTTCAGCGGAATGTCACCGTCGATGCGCACGAAGGGTGAGCCGAGCTCGAGGCCGGTGGTCTTGTAGATCGCGCCGGCGGTGGTGCCAGCGAATGCCTGCTGAGGATCGAGCGGATGGAAGGCCAGCGACGCGACGGCGCCGACCAGGCCGCCCGACACGTCGGCCCAGGGAGCGCCCTGGATCAGCCGCACGTCGGTCGAGTAGAAGACGTTGTCGGTGCCGAGCATCATCCGGTTGCCGTCGTTCGGGTCGAGCTCGAACGGCACGATGAACGGCGCGTTGGTGGAGTCCGGCAGCAGGAAGAAGGTCACCGACGATCCGCCGTTGGTCGAGCCGAAGAGGATCTCATCTCCATCGGCGAAGCCGCCGCCGGGGTTCGCGCCGTAGATGAAGTTCGGCTGCTGCTGATCCCAGGCGCAGTAGCCGCCGTCGCCGCCGCGCCACTCGAGCCAGACGTCCTTGTCGCCGAAGTAGAGCAGCGAACCGTTGTCCTGCGTGCCCGAAATGAGCTGCTCGGCGTCGGGAGACACCGCCATACCGTAGAACTGCGTGATGCGCAGGCCGTTGTTGAGCGAGCGGAAGGTGTCGCCACCATCGTTGGTCTCGTAGACGCCGCCGTCGGTTCCGATCCAGAAGGTGTCCTCGTCGGTCGGATGGAACTCGATCACGTGATGGTCGGCATGGGCGAACTGCGGAACCTCGCCGGCGCCGGGATTCCACACGGTCTGTTTGGTGATCGTCACGCCCGCGTCCTCGGTGCGGAACATGTCGACGGCACCCATGTAGACCTTGTCGGAGTCGAAGGGATTGACCGTGAGCGGCAGGTCATACCAGCCTTGACGCTCAACGAACTCAGTGTTCGATGCCGTCTTGACCCACGCTCCGCCGCCGTTGGCCGAGCGATAGAGGCCATTGGTTTCGGTGGCGCCGTTGGACACCGCGGCGTAGGCGACGCCGTCCTGGCCGAAAGCGATCTCCATCCGCGAGATGTCGGTGATCGGCAGGCCGTTCGAGTCGAGCGGGCTCCAGCTCGTGCCGCCGTTCGTCGATCGATACATGCGGCGGGTCGTGGTGCCGGCGCCGTAGTGGTACGCCAGCATGTTCTGACCGTCGGTGGGATCGACCTTGAGGTCGACGAAGCCGCGACCGGACGTCGAGATGCCGCTCACCTCGGTCCACGTGGTGCCGAGATTGTCCGACCGGAAGATGCCGGCGCGAGTCGCCACCAGAATGACGTCAGACGACGGGATGCGGCCGATGCGGTTGACGTAGTGGAAGTCGCTGTTGGAGGTCGAAGCGAGCTGAGTGAACGAGTCACCGAAGTCGTTCGAGCGGAAAACACCGAGACCCTGGGCCGCGTCGGCGTTGAAGAAGCCTTCGCCGGTGCCGACCCAGATGCGGTCGTCATCGTCCGGATCGACGATCATGCTGCCGACCGCCAGGCTGTCGAGGAAGTCGTTGATCGGCGCCCAGGAGTCGCCACCGTTCGTGGTCTTCCAAATGCCGCCGGAGACGCTGCCCAAGACCAGCGTTTGGGCGTCGTTGGGATCGACGACCAGGCCGCGCAGGCGGCCGCCGTAGTAGCCGGGGCCGAATTCCTCGAAGCTGAAGGGCGGTAGCGTGCTGACGCCGGCGGCGGCGCGGCGCGCCTGCACTTCCTCGCGCGCGCGCTGATTGAGCTGGGCCGGGGTGAAGCCGTCGGGCGTTTCGTGGAGGCCGGCCTCGTAAGCGGCAGCTTCACCTGGGAACTCGGGCTTCGGCTGCTTGTCGGCTCCTTCGGGCCGCAACATCTGCAGCTTCTCGGCGCTCGTGATCTTGGATGCTGCCGAGCTGTCGGTGGGGCGAAGGGTGAGAACAAGTGCGACCGCGGCCGCGAGGGCGACCGCGATGACGAGAGCTTGACGCATCAGGTGATCTCCTAATGAGGATTTCGGCACGAATGGTCGCTCAGGCACCGAATAGGGAACCGAACGCCGAGCGCGAGGGGGTCGGTGAAGACGGGAAGTCTACGGGCGAGAACGCGCCGCATGGACAAAAATTCCGCAGCTGCAGGCGGTCTTCGGGCGATGCTGCGGCGCTGCAGAACGGCCGATGCGCCGGCGTCAGCTGTCCGCCGCCGCCTCGACGCGCAGCTCGGCCAGCTCATCGATCATCGAGCGCACGACCTCGAATCCACCCTGCCAGAACCCAGGATCCGCGATGTCGATGTCGATCTCCTCGAGCGCTTCGGCTGGGCTCTTCGAGCCACCGTAGCCGAGCAGTCTGAGATAGCCCGGAATGAACGCCTCACCCTCCTGCTGGTACCGCCGGTACAGCGCGAGGACCAGCAGCTGGCCGAAGCTGTAGGCGTAGCAGTAGAACGGCGTGGCGAAGATATGCGGGATCGCGAGGAATTCGTAGCGGAACTCTTCGGCGATCTCGAGCGAGTCACCGAATTGCTCCTGCAGATTGGTCAGGTAGAGCGCGTAGAGATCGTCCGCTGAGCGGTTGCCGACAACGGCGGCATGGGCGTCCCGCTCGAAACGCACGAAGAAGGCTTGGCGCAGGACGGTCGCATAGATGTCGTCGACCGCGGTGGCGAGCAGCTCGCGACGGGCCAGCGGGTCGGTCTCCTGCGCCAGCAGACGGTCGGTGACGAGCATCTCCGCGAAGACCGACGCGGTCTCGGCGAGGGGCAGCGGCGGATGCTGGACAAGGATCGACCGATGCTCGGACAGCATCGAGTGCATGGCGTGTCCGAGCTCGTGAGCGAGGGTCGAGACATCGCGCATGCGCCCGGTGTAGTTCAGGTGCACATACGGCGTGACGTTCGGCGACACGGTCGAGCAGAAGGCGCCGCCGCGCTTCCCCTTGCGGATGCCGCTATCGATGTGGCGCTCGCGGAAGACGCGCTCGCACAGGGTGGCGAGGCGCGGCTCGAAGGCGCGGAACGTGTCGAGCACGCTGGTGACCGCGTCGGAGAACGGGATCTCCCGCTGCGACGCGGCGAGCGGTGCGTAGACGTCGAATCGGCGCAGCCGGTCCATGCCGAGCCAGCCGGCTTTCAGCCGAAAATAGTCTTGGAAGGTGCCGGCGTTGCCCGCCACCACGTCGAGGAGCACGTCGACCGCCTGGTCGGAGACGTCGTTCCACAGATTTCGCACCGCGATCGGTGAGCCGAAGCCGCGGAGGTCGACGTATTCGTTGTGCCAGTCGCGGACGCGATTTGCGTAGATCTGCGCCAGGACGGTGGACTGGTCTTCGTAGGTGGCGAAGAGGGTGCGGTAGGTGCGTTCGCGCAGCTCGGGATCGGGGGAGAAGAAATGAGCCCGCATCTGCTCCTCGGTGAGCGTGCGGGTCTCGCCCTCGACCTCGATCTCGAACTCAAGGCGGTTCTTGAGCATCGAGTAGAGCGTCAGCACGCCACCGATGCCGTTGGCATCTTTCAGGTTGATCGCCTGCTCGACCTTCTCTTCGAGTGTGAAGGGCGTGAACCGGCGCATCTCCTTGAGGAAATGACGCTGATCGCCGTGCTCCGCGGCGTCCGGCAGCAGGGCCTCGGCCTCAGCGTCAGGGAGGCCCTTCCACCACAGACCAAAGAAGAGCACCCGATTGCCGAGACGCGTCGTCTCCTGCTGCATGCGGTTGCGGAAACTGACCGCGGCCGAATCTTGCGTGTCGGAGGAGAACCACAGGCTGGCGTAGCCGGCGAGCCTGTGGATCTTCTCTTCGATCTGCTCGTAGAGGGCGATCAGCTCGAGCAGCCGCTCCGGTGTCGGTCCATCCTCGAGCTCGGAGCGGGCGGCCTCGAGGGTTTCGACGAGCGCATCGACGTCCTGCAGCCGCGCCTCGACAACCGCGTCGGTCGGCTCCGGCAGCAGCTCGCTGAGGTCCCAGCGGTCGATCTGCCAATCGCTACTTGGGCTGCTGGCGATCGCCTCGGGCGTGGTCGCGTCAGTGGTCGAGGTCGGATCTTGCGTGGTGAGCGTCGAGGTCATCGGCAGGTCTCTCGGAGCGGTCGTCGGACAGCGGAGCGGAGGGTCGATCAGGGCCGGCGCGCGATCATATCCGTTCGCCGCGTCGACGATCGGCCGCTGTCGCGACGGGCCTGGCGCGGGCAGGTTCAATGACGCGCTCGGTCAGCGTCGCGCCCTGGTCGGTCTGAGCCAGACGCACCCGGATCCAGCCTCGCAGGCTGTTGACCAAGAACACCGCGTCGGCGTGCTGCAGCTCGTCTCGTCGCACGATGTCTTCGCAGAGCACCCCGCGGTCGAGCAGCTCCTCGCGATAGGTGCCGGCGAGAAGGCCGCAGGCGATCGGCGGGGTGATCCAGGCGTTGCCCCGACGCACGACGAGATTGGCGCGCGTTGCCTCGGTCAGCTGGCCGCGAGCGTTCCACAGCAGCACGTCATCAGCTTCGGGATGGCGCTCGACCGCTCGACGGTAAGGCGTCCGATCGCTCGTCTTGTGAAAGATGCGCAGATCGCGCTCGTCGATCGATCGGTCGTCGAGCGTCACCGTCCAGACAGCATCTCCGCGCGCCTCGATCGGACGATGGTCGATCGCCAGATCTCCGTCGCATCGTGCCGTCAACCGGACCCGCCGTCGCGCCCCGGCGAAACCGGCTGCCGCCGCCTGCAAGCGCTCCCGGGCTTCTGCAACGTCGAACGGGCGGTTGAAGAAGTGCGCCGAGCGCCGGAGGCGGAGCATGTGGCGCTCGAGGAGAAAGTACCCATGCCGGGGACGCCACAGGATGGTCTCGAAGAGGTCGAAGTCACGGCGCGGCGCGGCGCGCAAGATCCGGGTCTTGACGCCCGACTCCGCCCATTCGGCGCTGGCGGTCGAATCCCAGACGATGCCGCCGCCGGTGCCATAGCGGACCCTGCCGCGCTGCCGGTCGATCTCTGCGGTGCGAATCGCAACCGACAGGCGAGCACGGCCTCCAGGTGCCAGCCAGCCGATCGAGCCGGTGTAGATGCCGCGCGGATCGCTCTCGAGTTGTCGAATCGCGCGGGTGGCAGCGACCTTCGGCGCGCCGGTGATCGAGGCAGCCGGGAAGACCGCCGCCACCAGGTCCACGGTCGAGATCTCTCGGGGAAGGCGCGCCTCGACCGTGCTGGCGAGCTGATGCACCGTCGGGTACCGCTCGCGCGCGAAGAGCCGCGTCACTTGCACGGTGCCGGGCACGGCGACGCGCCCGAGGTCGTTGCGCGCCATGTCGAGGATCATCAGATTCTCGGCCCGATTCTTCGCGCTGCCGAGAGCTCGGGCCTCGCGTGCGTCCTCCTCTGGCCAGCGCCCGCGAGGTGCCGTGCCCTTGAGCGGGCGGGTGGTGACGCGATCATCGCGTCGATCGATCAGCAGCTCGGGCGAAGCCGAGACGATCGCGATGCGTCCCAGGTCGAGAACGGCGCCGTGGCGACCGCCGTCCTGCGCTGCGATCAAGCTGGCGGCGAAGTCGTCGAGCGCGCCGCCGTCGAGGAGGGAGGCGTCGCGATCGCTGCTGAACAGCGCTTCAAAGGCGTACGTGAAGTTGACCTGATACACCTCGCCGCGGGCGATGCGACGGCGAATGCTATCGACGGCGCGTTGGTAGGTCGGTGCGGAGAGGCTCCGGCGCCAGGCGAGTGAAGGGGCGTCGTCGGCGCTTCGGGTCAGCGAGGGCAGGCGCCGCGGCGGGCGATCGAAGATCGCCCACCACGCGAGCGGCAGGCCCTCGCGCGGCGGGTGGACCGCCAGCGCGTCATCGAACGCCGGAGCGGCTTCGTAGGCTAGGAAGCCGGCCGCCCAGCGGCCGGCACGGGTCGCGGCCTCGGCGCGCTCGAGCACCGGCCGCACCTCGTCGACCCGATGCGCGATCAGACGCTCGACCGGTCGATCGAACGCGAGCCAGGAGCCGTCGTCGTCCTGCAGGCGCAGCGTCGGCGCGTCGCGGTCGGGCAGACGCGCCGCGGGCCCGCGGCGATCAGCCGGCGTCGTCGACCTCGGCGTCGTCGGCCGGCAGGTCGGCGGCCGGTTCCTGCCCGGCTGGCCATTTGGCCTTCGACTGGAAGACCGGGGTGAAGCGCTCGCGTTCGCCGCCGAGCGAAATGCTCTCGACGTAGTACCAATAGCGCTCGCCCGGTTCGATGGTCTCGTCCACGAAGTCGTAGTAGCTCGGCTCGTCGGTGGTCCCGGCGCCGGGTAGAGGATCGGCGGTCAGGCGCTCGAACGGCCCCTCCTCACTGTCGCCGCGATAGATGTCGTAGCCGAAATTCTCGACCTC
>JBCBCF010000141.1:0-11241 GCA_038530905.1 Acidobacteriota bacterium | reverse complement strand
TCGTCGCGCACTTCGTCAACCGTCTCCAGCAGCCGATAGAGCGCGCGGCGCGAGAACTCGTCGCAGTCGAACGGGATCAGGCAGCGATCGGCGGCGATGAGAGCCGAGAGCGTGAAGAAGTTGACCGCCGGCGGCGTGTCGACGAAGACCAGATCGAAGCTATTGAGCGAGTCGAGGAGGTCGCGGAACTTGTAGATCTTGTGTTTCGCCGCCAGCTTCGGCTCGAGCTCGACCAGCTCAGGGTTCGACGCTAGAACCCAAAGATCTTCGACCGCGGTGGGATGCGGGAACCGATTCGGCGGCGTCCGGGCCAGGCGAAATCCGAGCGTCTCGTCGAAGAAGCCATACAGATCGGGAGCAAGGTCACCCGGCTGTTTGCCGGTGAGGTATTGGGTGGCGTTGCCCTGTGGGTCGAGGTCGACCACCAAGACTTTCCGACCGGCGCGGGCCGCGACGGCCGCCAGATTGCAGGTGATCGTCGACTTGCCGACGCCCCCTTTGCGATTGAACACGACGTAACGCATCGCCCGATCCTCCAAGGTTCGGGCGACGTTCTCACGCGCCAGGCATCACGTCAAGCTGCGGCAGGACGTGCCGCGATGCGGCATATCCTGCCGCACGTCTCGGGCGCATGCGCGACTCTGGGGCCCGCATGCCCACTCGACCGTGACCTCAGCGCGACTCGATCTCGATCGAACCATTGACGTTCTCGATCGACACGGTGGCACCGCCGCCCCCGACGACGCCGTCGAGCTCGGCGCCAACCCAGCGCCCTTTCTCGATCTCGAGCCCAAACGAGTTGGTGATGGAACCGTGCACCGTCTCGGCGTCGATCGTCGCCGAGAGATTGGCCGGCAAGATCACCAACACCGAGCCGTTCACCGCCTCGACGTCAATCGAGTCGCTGGCGTCGAGGCGGGTGAAACTCGCCTCGATCCCACCGTTCACCGACTCCAGGTCGGCGCTGCCACCGAGATCTCGCGCCAGCAGATTGCCATTGACTAACGACGCTTCGACATCGCCTTCGACGCCCTCGACGGTCAACGAGCCGTTGACCAACGTCACGTCGTCGAGGTGAGCGCCGCGCGGCATCCGCAAGACGAAGTCGACCACGATGCCGTCGTCGCTTCCCCAACTCTTGCCGGGCGAATACGTCTCGATTTCAATCGACTGATCAGATGCCGACACTTCGATCTCGAGCGCGTCGACTGCCGTTGCGGATCGGCCCTCGATCGTGGCGTCGATCGAGACCTCGGCCCGGTCCCAAACCTCGACGACCAGGTCCCCGTTGACGTTCTCGAGGCCCACCGAACCGCCGGCCGACAGCGGATAGGTTTCGCTCCAGGTGCGCTCGGCGGCGAGCAGCGGCAACGACGTCAGGCAGGCGACGAGGAAGCCAGCGAGAAGCGGCAGGCGGCGCAGCAGCCGCGGACGGACGGAACGATCGAACATGAGCGGTTCTCCCGAGCCAACGCGGCGATCGGCCACTGCCGAGCCGCGCGTGAACGTCTGGTGGACGGCGCGCGTGCGCCGCTCTCAGCGGTTGAGATGCCGTTCATCGGCCAAGGGTTGAACTCGGCGGCTGGCCACATCGATCGACCGGCTGAGCGCCACGCATCGGCAGGCCGAGCGCGACGAGACCATAACCCTCGACCGACCAACCTCGGCGAGCCAAGCGGCTGGCGCCGCGGCGCTTCGCTCAGGCCGATGCCCAAAGCATCGCCACCGCCGTCTCCGTGGCGGCTTCGATCTGCTCGTCGGTGCCGCGCTGACGCGCCAGCGTCGCAATGCCGAAGCTGGTGGTCACCAAGCTTCCGGCGAGGCGCCTCGCCGACGTCGCCTCGACACCAGCCCGCTGCAGACTCGCCGCCATCAGATCTGCGAGACCGCGGGCGTGGTGCGCCGCCACCTCGGCGACCGCTGGATCGGCCTGTCCGACCTCGCCCATCGCTAGACTGATCAAACAACCTCGCCCGCTTGAGCGGGCGCGCCGATGCCTCCAGGTCTCGACGAAAGCGATGAGCCGGTCCATCGCCGGATCACCGTCGAGCGCGCTCGCGTGGCGCGCCAGTCGCTCCTCGCTGTAGCGGCGGAGAGCGGCGAGGAACATCGACCGCTTGTCTCCGAAGGTGTTGTAAAGCGACTGGCGAGCGACTCCGGTCGCCTCAACCAGGCCCGTGAGATTGGTGCCGGCGAAGCCGCCCGACCAGAACGCCTCGACGACGGCGTCGAGTGCAGCTTGGCGATCGAATTCGATCGGCCGGATGCCCGGCATCAGGAACCCGTCGACTCGGCCAGCGGCCGCCGCGCCTCGCAGCGCACGACCCGCCCTTCGCCGTCGTGACGGCCGTGATCGAACCGCTCCGTGACCACCTCCAGCCGCTCGATCTCGAGGCCGGCGAAGTCGCGCCGCAGCTCATCCTCGCTGTAGGCAAGCTCCCGACGTCCCGGACCGAATCCGGCACCCAGCTCGACGTGACTGACGTCGAAGCATTCGACGAGCAGCCAACCGCCGGGACGCAGCGAGCGGACGACGGCCGCGTGGCCGGCGGATCGGACGGACGGCGGTGCGTGGCTCCAGAGCAGCGCGGCGAGATCGTAGACCGAGTCGTCGAGACCTGGAGCACCAAAGTCGGCGACCCGCATGTTGATCGAGACGCCGGCCTTTCCGGCGAGGCGGAGAGCCTTGGCGACGGCAACATCGCTTTGGTCGAAGGCGTCGACCTGCCAGCCGCAACGCGCCGCGTGGACGGCATGGCGCCCTTCGCCCTCGGCCGGCAGGAGCATCCTGCCAGGTGGCAGGGCGGCGAGGCGAGAAGCGAAGAATGCGCTGGGGTGCTCACCGTAGAGCAGATCCTCGCCAGCGTACATCGCGTTCCAAAACGTTTGGGGATCATCCATCGGCGATCCAGGCGGTCGTGAGCCCTTGGCCGCGGGATCAGGCGAATGCTTGGGGTCGGACATCGAGTCTCCCGGTTGAGAACGTGCGTGGTCCAGACGCAAGAGACTATTTGATCTAGACCGCAAGATCTAGACTGAAAGATCTAAACCAATCAGTCTAGACCTGAGAGCAGTCCATTCCGTCGCTTACGACGTCAAAGAGCCGATCGGCTCAATCGGGCGGGGTCCACAAGCCGAGCACTCGGCCAAGCACCCGCAGCGATTCGGGCTCGGCGAGAGGCATCGAGTCGGCGCCTTGAGCCTCGAGGACGAGCTGGCCGCGGCGCCGGGCGACCCGGCGCAGAAGAATCGACGCGCCCGTCTCCGGATCGCTCAGCTCCGGATGGTGCAGCACCAGCAAGTGACCGACCGGCGGTCTGCGCGGAGCTTCGACCCGCAGCATCACCAGCGCGCCGAGGGGCAGATCGGGCTCGAGAGCGCGCCCGTCGAGCCGCACGACGACCGTGCGGCGCTCGGTGCCAGCCAGCCAGTTCACCGCATGCGGCTCGCGCGCGAGACCGGCGAGGAAATCGCCACCGGTATGCAACGCGTCGAGCCAGCGATCGCCTGCGTCGCGCAGGTCGCCGAGGAACGGCAGCGCGTCGACGAAAGGCGTCACCGCGTCGGCGTCTTGCCAGCGCGGCTCGGTGACCGGGTGGCGGCCGCGCTCGCCGGCGTCGACACTCCGACCGGCCGGAGCCAGGAAGATCCGCTCGATGCGAGCCTCCGTCGTGGCGTGCAGGCGCCGCTCGGCCTCGATCTCGGCCGCGTCGAGAGTCCTCCATCGATCGAGCAGCTCGACCGCTTGGCTTTCGAGCCGCGCTGCCTGGGCGGCGACGGTTCGCGGTCCGCCGACCGCTTGGGGACGCCAACTCTCGGCTGCCGGCAGCCGATCGAGGCGTTCGATCAGCGCCACGAGGCTCGGCGGACGCTCCTGCGCGTCGGCAAAGAGATCGAGATCTCGAGCCCGCTCGGCCTCCATGCCAAGCCAGCGGGCCACCAGGCGCTCGGTCTCGGAGCGCACCGCGCCGCGCCCGGCCCGGCGGCGGGCCCGCTCGACCCGCTCAACCGCCCACAGGGCAGCTCGCCTCTCGGACGACAGCAGGCTGGACGCCGCCGCCTCCTCCGCCGCGGTCCAGGCACCTGGCGCAGAGCTCCACACACGCTGAAACTCCTCGAGCGTCGCGAGCCGCCGAACGCCCTGCGCCGCGTGCCGGTCCGGCACGAGCGCCAGGGCCACCGGCCACGGCTCCTCGCTGCGATACAGACCGACGCCGACCGGCTCCGAGGAGGTGGTGGCGCCGGCGCCCGCCTCCGCCAGCAGCGCGTCCAGCCGCGGCCAGGTCGGCGCTGCGCTGTCGGCCGGAAGCACTCCCGCAGCCGCGAGGAGGGCACCGACGTCCTCGGCGGCGGGCGCCGGCGCGATCGGCGGTTCCGGGATCGACGGGCGCTCGTTCACCACCTCACGGGAAGCAGCCACGTCGAGAATCTCGACGTCGTCATCCCGAGACGCGTCGAGCGCCGCCAGCGCCTCAGCCATCGGCCGCCGCCGTGCGCTCGGCGGTAGCATGGCCAGGCGCTCGATCGTCTCGCCGACGCGATGCAGGATCGGCTGCAGGCGGCCGAGCACTCGCTCGAACCACCCGATGCGATCCGCCAGCCGTTGGTAGATCTCGGCCTCGACCGTGTCGCGATAAAAGTAGTTGAGGATCTCGATTTCGGCATGACGCTGGCCGATGCGGTCGATGCGGCCGATCCGCTGCTCGACGCGCATCGGGTTCCACGGCAGGTCGAAGTTGATCAGCACGCCGCACGACTGGAGGTTGAGCCCCTCGGCCGCGGCCTCGGTGCAGAGAAGAACGTGCACGTCGCCGGCCGCCACCGCGTTGCGCAGGGCGCGCTTCTCGAGCCGACGCCACGCGCCGTCAGCGAAGCGTTCGGCGCCGCGCCCCGACCAGCAGCCGATCTCGGCGGCCCGATCGCCGAGGCGATCGAGAAGCCGCGCACGGACGTGGTCGAGCGTGTCGAGGTATTGCGTAAAGACCAGGGCCTTCGCGCCGCGCTCGAGGACCTGCTCGAGATCGTCGCCGAGGCGCACGATTTTCGGCTCATCGCCGTCGAGCGCAGAGAGACGTTCGAGCAGATCACCGAGCTGCGCCCGCTCCGCCAGATCGAGGGTGAAAAGCTGTCCCTGCCGGCCGCGCTGCGATGGCGCGTCGCGACCGGCGTCTTCTGCCGTCGCCATGACCTCGTCAGGGTCGCCGTGAGCCGGCGCGGTCCCCCGATCTCCCACCGCGTCGGCCGCCTCCTGCATTGTCCACCGACGCAACAGGCTACGCCGCAAGGCCTCGAGCGACGACGTGAGCCGGCGGCGATACACGGTCAGCACGAAGCCGAGGCCCGGCCGATGTGCCTCAGCGCGTGCCCAGGCGTGCGCCAGGTAGTCCTCGACCCGTCGATAGAGATCCTGCTGCGCCGGTTCCAGAGGCAGCCAAACGTTGATCGGCCGGCGCCGCGGCACCGTGCCCGGCACCGCGCTCGCTCGCAACTCGTCGCGCGTCGTGCGCCAGACGACCGCCGCGACCGGATGCAGTCGACGCCAGGCGCGCTCGCGCTGTTCGGCGTCCAGCCGGTCGAATGCCGCGTCTGCCTTCTCGGGGTGGGTGCGCAGGGCGTCGTGCAGCTCCGGTGGCAAGACGTCGCGCAACGTCGCCTCAGTGAACAGATCGCTGCGCACGGCGTCGAACAACATCGCGCGCAGAAACCCAGCGTCGCGCGCCCCAGGCGGCCGCTCCAACTCGGTGAAATAGCGCAGAAACGCCTCGGGATCGCCGCCCCAGCGGCCGCCGACGCCGAGCAGCCGCATCAACTCCCACAGCTCGAGCGGATGCACCTGCAGGGGCGTGGCGGTGAGCAGGTAGAGGCAGCGCGTGCGGGCGCGGAGGCCTTCGGCGCTCAGTGGCCGGGTGGGATCGCCGCCGCCCAGCAGCTCGAGCAGGCGGTTGGGCCGCGCCTTCACGCCGGCGGTCCAGGCGCGGCGCGCATGGTGGGCCTCGTCGACGATCACGAGATCCCAAAGCGGTGCGCCGAGCAGCAGATCGCGTTGAGCCCGCCGCCGCGCCCACTGAGTCGAGGCGAGAAGCAACGACGCCTCGGCCGCCAGGGCCTCGCGCACTGCCCCCATTCGACGATCGCCGCGATCGAGCAGTCGACCGCCCTCGAGACGCGGTATGTCGAGGCCCGCTCGCTCGCTCAGCTCCTCCTGCCACTGGCGAAGCACCGCCTTCGGCACCAGCACCAGCGCCCGACGCACGCGACCGGCGACCACCAGCTGCCGCAGACAGAGGCCGACGGTGATCGTCTTGCCCAAGCCGACCTCATCGCAAAACAAGAAGCTCTGCGGGTAGCGCGCCACCGAGCGACGCACGATCGCGAGCTGATGCGGCCACGGCTCGACCGGCGCGGTCGCCACGCCGAGATCGATCGAATCTCCGAGAGCCGGCAGCACGCGAAGGAATCGCGCCGCGGCCGCGGCGTCAAGCGATGCAGGCGGCGTCACGACGCAGCGACCCTCAGTCGGCAGGAACCGCCGGACCGGCGAGGAATTCGAGCTGGTCCACGATCGCGCCGAGTCCTGCGTCGCCAGCGTGCAGCTCGACAGCCCTGCGAGCGGCTGCCAGTCCGTTCTCGGCGCGCCGGCGACGCTCGGCGCCGTCGGCACGATCTGCGCGATCGAGCGCCAGACGGGCTTGCGCGGCGAATGGTTCCGGCCGCTGTCCCCACAGGTCGGCAGCGCGCGCCAGTGCAGCCTCGGCGCGACGCCAAGCGGCGTCTGGATCGCGCCCCTCCTGAGCATCGAGCCGGCCGAGGCGACGTTCGATTTCGGCCAGCTCGAGCTGCGCCTCCGCGCGCTCAGGATCGACGTCGAGCGCCTGTTCAGCGACACGACGCGCCGCCTGCAGGTGCCGACCCCGCGCCGCCGGATCCTCGACGTTGGCGGCGCGCAGGCGATGCAGAGCGGCGAGCTGCAACAGGCCCGGAACGAAGGCGGAGCCAGCGGCCAGGTCGACCTCGAGCTCGCCCAAGGCATCGAGAGCTGGTTGCGGATCGCCGCCCGTCGCCAGCGCCCGCTCGGCGCGCGCCGACAGCACCTCGGCGAGAAGCGCCTCGGTGTACGGATCGGCGGAATCGGCGAGCGCGCGGCGGGCGAGTGACTCGGCGACCGCCAGCCGATCGCGTGCCTCGGTCTGGTCCTGCATCTGCCAGCGGGCCGCCAAGAGCTCGCCCTGCGCCCGGTCTCGCAAGACGAAGCGGTCCCCTGGATCGATCGCCAGCGCCTCGTCGGCGAGCCGCCTCTGCTCGTCGACCAAAGGCGTCGGATCGTTCCCCACGACCAGCTGCCAGGCGGCGAGGCGGGCGATCTCACCGATGCGGTTCGAACGCGCGGTCATCAGATCGGGGACCACCTCCATCGCCCGTTCGAACGCGTCGAGGGAGCGGCGTGCCGCCTCACTCGGATCGGCTCCTTGGTTCCATTCGAGATCCGCTCGATAGCTATAGGACACGCCGAGCAGATTGAGCAGCTCAGGATCGTTCGGGCGCAGCTCGAGAGCTTGCTGCAGAACCTCGAGCGCGCGGTCAAGACTCGATCGCGAACGGCCGCTGTGCGAGTTCTCCCAGTCGGCGCGCACAAGCAAGGCCTTCGCAATGGTGAGCAGCGGATCGGCATCGTCGGGTCGAGCGCGCGCCGCCAGCTCGGCCATGCGGATCGCGTCGTCTAGAGCGACACGTGGATCGTCGAGGTCGACCTGTGATTCGGCACGACGCAGCTCCAGCTCGGCGAGCAGGCGCAGCGCTCGCGGCGAGTCCTCTTCAAGCGCCAGTGCCCGCCGGCAGGCAGCGCCCCCGCGCCGATAGGTCGCGCCTTTCTGATCGGCGCTGGTCACCGTGTAGACCACTTCTAAGATCAGCCGCGTCGACAAGATGTCGCAGGCGAGCGTCGGCACGTCGGGATCGCTGCGGCCGATCGTCTCGGCGCGCGCCATCAACGCCTCGGCCCGCCCGAGAGCGGCGAGGCCGGCTTCGACCTCACCGACGTCGACGCTGGCCCACGCTGCCGCCTCCTCGGCCCGCGCCTCGAGCATCAAGACGTCATAGAACCAGGGTGCCGACGCGAGGACACGCGCCGACGCGGCGCGCACCGCCTCGAGGTCCTGTGCATAAAACGCCACCACAGCTTCGGTGTAGTGCGGCGGGACCAGAGCGAACGCCGGCCGCGGATCGGCGCGTGCCACCCGCTCCAGGTGCGCGAGGGCGGGATCGCGAAGCGACGAAGCCAGAGCCTCCAACCGCTGCTGGCGCAGCTCGCGCGAACCGATGCGGCGCGCTGTCTCGAGCTCCTGCTGGTACCGCTCGAAGATCGCCAGGGCCAGGTGCGCCGACGTCGCGACGGAGTCTTGGCCGAGGGCCCAAGCGCGGGTCAGATGGTCGATGGCGTCGTCCAGCCTGCCGAGCGCCAACGCCGCGCGGCCGAGCGCCAGCTCGCCAGTTCCTCGGTCCAGGCCATCGAGGCGCTCGGTGATGCGCACCAGCTCGGCCATCTGCCGTTCGACCTCCTCGCGGGAGGCGGTCAGTGAGTGGGCCGGCGCCAGGTGTTCGGCGCGCATGCGCCACTCGACTTCTGACGCCAGGCGCGCCAGCTCCTGGGCGGCCTGCGTCGCGCGCGCCGCGTCGAGACGCGAATCGACGGCGAAGCCGAGCAGCCCGGCGAGCACACACACCAGAACCGCCACGGCCACCCGGCGGCGGTTCCGTTCCGGCGCCGACCGCAGCCGGCGAATCCGCCGCAAAGTCTCGCCAGCGCTCGGTCGGTCCGACGGCTCGAGCTCTTGAAGATCGCGCAGCAGCGATCGCTGCTCCGGCGGCAGCGCGTTGGGCGGCACGACGTCGCCGCGCGCCACCCGGATCAGCAGCTGCGGCTTCGGCAGGTCGGGGTAGGCGCGCTCGCCGGTCAACAACTCCTGCAGCAGGACGCCGAAGGCGTAGACGTCGCTCGCCACCGTCAGTGGCTGCCCGAGCGCCTGCTCAGGGCTCATATAGGCCACCGTGCCGAGGGTGCGACGATGCGCGGTGTGGAACAGCGCGTCGCCCCCGGACGAGTCGATGCGCGCTTCTCGGTCGGCGCCGCCCGGATCGATCGCCTCGAACAGCGAACGTCCGCTGCTCGTCGGCTCGTCACCAGCGGCCGAGTTTCGAGCCCGCTCCTTCACCACCGAGTGGAGCTCGACCGGCCGGGCGATGCCGAAGTCGAGCACCTTTACCTCGCCGGCCGGCGTCAGCATGATGTTCTCGGGCTTCAGGTCGCGATGCAGGATCTGCTCACGATGCGCCGCCGCCATCGCGTCCGCAACGCGCTCGGCGATCGCCAGCCGCTCGTCGAGCGTCATCGCCTCGGCATCGACCTCGCGCAGCGTCCGGCCCTCGATCAGCTCCAGCACCAGGACATCGGTGCGGGGATGCTCGATCAGGTCATAGACCCGGCAGATATTCGGATGATCGAGGCGTGAGAGCAGGCGAGCCTCGCGGATGAAGCGGGCCCGCATGTCGGGGTTGGCGCGGACTTCGGGAGCCAGTGCTTTGAGGGCGACCGGTCGTTTCAGCGAGCGATCGACCCCGCGGTACACGGAGCCCATGCCGCCCCGACCGATCCGCGCGCCGACGCGGATCGAGCCGACCGTCTCCCCTTCAAAATTCACCCGCGCACGCTATCCGACGGAGCGCGGGCCGGAAAGCACAGCGCGGTGGCTCAGGCGATCCGGGCGTAGTCCTGGAGCGAACGCACGCGCAGATCTTCGTTCGCCAGAGCGATGATGCCCTCGACCGCGGCCATGGCGCCCGACAAGGTGGTGACGCACGGGACACCGAACTTGAGCGCGGTGGTGCGGATCGATGTGTCGTCGAGATGCGATGCGCGACCGAGCGGCGTATTGACGACGAGCTGCACTCGGCCACCCGCAATCTCGTCAACGACATTGGGATGGCCTTCGTGGACCTTCCACACGGTCTCGACGTCGAGGCCGTGGTTGCGGAGGTGCTCCGCGGTCCCGCCGGTCGCGATCAGGCGGAATCCCTGGCGCAGCAGCTTGCGCGCGACGGCGACCAGCGCACGCTTGTCTCGATCGTTGACCGACAGGAAGACCGTCCCTTCGATCGGCAAATCCATCCCCGCACCGAGCCAAGCCTTCGCGAAGGCGGCGCCGAAGCGCCTGCGGGCGGCGCCCATCACTTCGCCGGTCGACTTCATCTCGGGGCCGAGCAGCGGATCGACGCCGGGGAAGCGACGGAACGGGAACACCGGCATCTTGACGAAGACGCCCGGCACTCGCGGCTCGCGCGTGAAACCCAACGCGTCGAGGGTCTCGCCGGCCATGACCCGGGCCGCCAGCGCCACCAGCGGCACGCCGACCGCCTTGGCGACGAACGGCACCGTGCGCGAGGCTCGCGGATTGGCCTCGATCACGTAAATGCCTCCCTCGTGGATCGCGAACTGCACGTTCATCAGGCCGACCACGCCCAGGCGCAGGGCGAGCCGCTCGGCAATGTCGCGCATCTGATCGAGGTCGAAGGGGCCGACGCGGTACGGCGGCAGCACGGCAGCCGAGTCGCCGGAGTGGATGCCCGCCTCCTCGATGTGCTGCAGGATGCCGCAGACCACCGCTCTCTGACCGTCGCAGATCAGGTCGAGATCGAGCTCGAACGCGTCGTCGAGGAATTGGTCGATCAGTACCGGCGACCCTTCCGACACGTCGGCGGCCTCGTCCATATAGCGGTCGAGCGTCTCTTCGTCGTAAACGACCGCCATCGCCCGGCCGCCGAGCACGTAGCTCGGCCGCACGACCACCGGGAAACCGATCCGGCGGGCGACCTCCAGGGCCTCCTCGCGCGATGTGGCGGTCCCGCCCATCGGCTGCAGAATGCCTTCCTCGGCGAGGAGCTCACCGAACCGGCGGCGATCCTCGGCCAGATCGATGCGCTCGGGTGGCGTGCCCCAGATCGACACGCCGGCGGCTGCCAGTCCGCGCGCCAGCTTGAGCGGCGTCTGGCCGCCGAGCTGAACAATCACCCCGTCGGGCTTCTCGTGACGGCAGACCGCCAGCACGTGCTCGAGCGTCAGCGGCTCGAAATACAGCCGATCCGACGTGTCGTAGTCGGTCGAGACGGTCTCGGGATTGCAGTTCACCATCAGCGTCTCGAAGCCGCGCTCGCGCAGGGCGAAGGCGGCGTGGACGCAGCAGTAGTCGA
>JBCBCF010000140.1:0-11320 GCA_038530905.1 Acidobacteriota bacterium | reverse complement strand
GCCGAACAGTGGCTCGAGCGGCGCGGCCAGGAGCGGAAGAACCACCGGCTTCGAGTAGTAGATCGCCCCGTCGATCCGCTGCAGGATGACGTCGCCTCGACCGTCTCCGGCCGCCTCGATGCGCGTCCGATCTTCGACCTCGAAGCGCAGATCACCGTCGCGCGCGAGGCTCTCGGTCATCGCCAGAAATGTCGCCTCGTCCGCCCAGACGACCGACGGCGGAGTGCGCAACGCGGCAAGGACGACCCACAGAAGCAGCACCGCGGTGCCGAACGCCCACGCCCAGCGGGTGGAAGGCAGCGACAGGGAGCGCATGCGGCTCAGAGGGTGATCCGGATCTCGGCGCCCACGGCCGCGATGCCGGGGATCTCGAGATCGTCGGCGCCGAACGCCTGCAGCGAGCCGATCTCGAGCCGCCCAACGCCGCTCGCCAGGGCGTCGAACGTGAGCGTGGCGACGACTCCTGTCCCGTCGACCGCGCCCGGCGCCGTGCGCTGGAGAATCAGCAACGCACCGCCGGCCCCCGACACCGTCAAATCGACCGGCTGCAAGAACGGCCCGGGTGCGACCTGCACGAGCGACAGCAGATCGGTCGGCACCACCACGAGGAAGTCCAGCGACGCCAGACCCACGACGCCTTCCGCCACGACGTCCAGGATCACCCGCGTGCCGCTTGACGTCGGATTCAGGCGATAGACCAACCGCGGGGCATCCGCGGCATCCGAGATGACGACGATCAGCGGACCGGGATCGGTCGGCGAGTCACCTCCCGAGCGCCCGCCGCCGCTGCCGCTGCATGCCGCCAACAGAAGCAGCACGCCAACCGACAGAAGCGCAGCGAGCCCACGCCGCAAGGAGCGGTGGTGCATGGAGGGACGGTGCGCGATGGCCTGGGGTCTCGAAGCGATCATGGACGATTCAGAGCGCCTGAAAAAGAGTCGGATGACGAACTGAGGGCGACGCGTTATCTTAGACCGAGCGTCTCCAGGACGCCGTGTCGTCGAGCGATCGGCATGCGACGTTCAACTCAGGCACCGCCATCCGCCCCGGCCGCGGCGACCGAGCGGGCCTCTCGATGAAGGGCACTTAGCCGAAGGCGACCTCCCGAACGATGAACCTTCCCCGACAGCCGCCCACCGCGACCGAGCAGAGCGCCGGCCCGTGGGTCGACGAGATCGTGCTGGAGCCGCGAGGACGGGGGCTGCACGAGATCACGGATCAGGTCGCCGAGATCGTCGAAGGCGCGGCGATTGCTCGGGGTCTTTGCACTCTCTTTCTCCGCCACACCTCGGCCAGTCTCATCGTGCAAGAGAATGCCGACCCTTCAGCGCGCCGCGATCTCGAAGCGTTCTTCGATCGCCTGGTGCCGGAAGGCGACGCGCTCTACTCGCACACAGCGGAAGGGCCGGACGACATGCCGGCGCACGTCAAAGCGGTCCTGAGCGCCACCTCGCTGGCGATTCCGATCCTCGACAGCCGGCTCGCGCTTGGCGTCTGGCAAGGCATCTTTCTCTGGGAACATCGCCGACAGCGCCTTCGGCGACACCTCGTGGTGCACGTCGCGTGAGCACAGACTCGAGCGGGCCCGGACCAACGATGTCGACGCTGCGCCGACTGCGCGATGCGGCTCCGCCGACGGTCCTGGGCTGGGCGGTCGCGATTCTCGCCGCGTCCTCGCTCGGGCGATGGGGCTATGGCGAGATGGATCTCGTCGTCTTTGTCGTGTCGCTCGGCGGGCTGATCCTCTTTGCCCTGAGCTGCGCGCTGGTGGTCGGTGCCGCGATCCGACTGTCGAAGCGTCACGCCTCGGCGCGTGCAGAGCGACGCAGCGGCGAGACCGACACCCCGATCTCGACCGGTTTCTCACTACCGTCGATGGAGACCGTGCCGCTCGTCCAGGTCGCCTGGGAGTGGCGGCACCCGGCCGAGGTCGACGTCGCGAGATCCAACCGCAGCGGTCGCCTGGTCGAGCGGGTCGTGGCCCGGCGCCGCGCCTTGGTCGAGCAGATCGAGCGACGGCTGGTCGTGCGCGGCGTCTTCCGGCTGTCGGCGATCGCCTGGCGCCACCGCGACCAGGGGCCCTTTCGCATCCTGCCTGCCCTCGGCGGACTGAGGAATCTACCGGCGCTGCCGGCCTTTTCGTCCGGAGACGGCGTTCCCCATCCGACCGGTGCCGCCGAAGGCGATCGCCTCGAGATCCGCCGCTACGCTCCCGGAGACTCGATTCGCTACATTCTCTGGAAGACCTACGCTCGGACGGGCCAACTCGTGGTGCGGGTTCCCGAACGCGCTCTCGACCGCGCGCGCCGCAGCGCCGCCTATCTGCTGGCGAGCGACAACGACGAGGCGGCGGCGGCGACCGCTCGCGTGGCGATCGAGCGCGGCCTGCTCGGAGACAGCTGGATCTTTGGCGCCGACGGCACCGCAGAGCCGACCGAGGCGAAGGAGGAGGCGCTCGATGCCGTCGCGCGGTCGGGCAACCCGGAGGTCGTGCGCCAGTCCGCCAACGTCGACGGTCTGCGCGCCTTCGTCGCTCATCCCACCGTTCGGGCAGAAGGCCACTGTCTGCTCTTCGTGGCGGCGGACGCCCCGGCTCGACTGCAAGCGGCGCTCGACGCGAGCCGGACGTTCGCAGGCGTTGTCTCGGTCGTGCTGGCCACCGACGGCATCGCGGTGGACGGCTCTTCGCCCTGGTGGCAGCGGCTGCTGTGGCGCGACCTGCCGACGCTCGGCGTCGCCCGAGCCGAGGTTGAGGCCGCGCTCGCTGCCTGTCGCGCCGCCGGCGTCGCTGCCGCCTGGGTCGATCGCCCGACCGGTCGCCTGCTCGGCGGCGCCGGACTCGAGCACGGAGCCGCCGCTGCCGCCAATCCCCCCGCCTCCTCACCTGCTGAACGACCGGCGTTCCGGAGAGCTGGATGAGTCGACCACGAGATCCACGATCGCGCGTCGGCCCGTGGCTGCGGGCTTTGGCGCTGGCGCTCGCCGCGGCGGTGGTCTGTCGACCGCTGGCGGTGCCGATCGCCGTCCCCGCCGCGGCACTGGCGGCCGTTCTCGGCGCCTGGCTCGGCGATCGCGTGGCGCGCGGCCCGCTGAGACTGCCGGTCGCCCTCTGTCTCGGTGGCCTGCTCGGCGCCGCCGCGATCGGTCTGGCCCGCCTGCTCGTCAGCTGGGCGTGGGTCGCCGACCTGCTCGGGCCCGTCGTGTTGCTGCAGGTCGGCGATGTCCTCCTATGGCCAGCCATCGTCTTGCCGATCGTCTTCTCGCTCCGGCTGCTCGCGGCGCGCCGACCGACACTGGCGTTGCTCGAAGTGGTGGCCGTGGCGACGGCGCTGGCGGCCACGTTCTCAGCGCATCGCCAAGGCATGGTCCATCGCCCCCTGCGCCTTGGCGACTGGGCCTGGTCGCGGGGCATCGACCCGGCGACCGTCTTTCTCGGCCTTGGCGGCGTCGCGTTCCTCGTGCTCGCAGCTCTGCTTCTCCGCCGCGCCCGCGCCCGACGGCTGCCGCTTCACTTCGCGGCTCTGCTCTTGGTCGCGCTCGGCCTCGGTCTGTTCGTGCGAGTCGAAGGCTTGCCCAAGCCCGACCCGTCGGCCGACCTCGGCTTGACCGGCGAACCGGAGAAACGACCAGGCGACGATGGCGACGGCAGCGGCCAGGGAACGCGCGACCAATCGATCGATGATTTGGAGTTCAAGGACGAGTACGGTCAGGCCGGCCAGCAAGCGCCTGTCGCGGTCGTCGTGCTGCGCGACGACTACGCACCGCCGACCGGCGTTTACTATTTCCGTCAGTCGGCGTTCTCCCAATACAACGGGCGGCGACTGGTGCAGGCGACGCGCGATGACGTCGATCGAGATTTGATCGCCCGCTTTCCGGCGCGACCGATCGAGATCGACGCCACGCCGACCGACGTCGGGCGCCGACCTCTGCGCACGTCGATGGGGCTTCTGATCGATCACGTGCGCCCCTTCGCCCTCGACGCGCCGGTGCGGCTCGAGCCGTCGCCGAACCCGAATCCCATGCGCTTTCAGCGCACGTTCGAGGTGCGCAGCCGCGTCCCCACCTTGCCCACGACCGATCTCATCGGTCGCGCGCCGGGCGACGCCGAGTGGGGCCTCGACCAGTGGCGCCACTTCACCGAAACGCCGGCGGATCCGCGCTACGCCGATCTCGCCCGGCAGCTGATCAGTCAGTTGCGCCCGGAATTCGCCGACGACCCTCTGGCGCGCGCCCTGGCGGTCAAGAACTACCTTGACACCAACGGCATCTACTCCCGCCGAAGCCGCCACGCCGGCGCCGACGATCCCGCCGCGTCGTTTCTCTTCGGCGACCTGACCGGCTATTGCGTCCACTTCGCACACGCCGCCGCTTACCTGTTGCGGTCGCTCGACATTCCAACGCGCGTGGCGGCCGGCTACGCTGTCTCTGAGCGCGACCGCGGCGGCGGCTCGACGATCCTGATCCGCGGCCAGAACGCGCACGCCTGGCCGGAGATCTATCTCGAAGACATTGGCTGGACCGTGGTCGATCCAGCGCCAGAGCAGTCGCTCGATCCGGCGGATCAAGCGCCCGACCCGCAGCTCCAGCAAATGCTCGGCGAGATGCTCCGTCAGGAGACGGATCCGCGGGCCCTGGACGATCCCCTCCGCGAGCCGATCGATTGGGCAGCCTGGTGGCGAGCCGCAGCCGCCGCGTTGCTCGCCGGCCTGGCGGTTCTTTACGCGGTGAAGATCTGGCGCGCCGCGGTGCCCCGCTGGCGACCGAAGGAGGCCTGGCGGCTGGGCTACCGGGCGGTGCTCGATCGCCTTGCTGAAGTCGGCCTGCATCGCCGGCCCGGGGAAAGCCGCGAAGCGTTCGCTCGGCGCGTCGGCGAGGTCGCTCCGAGTTTCGCTCGCCTGACCGACCTGCATCTGGCAACAGCGCTGGGCAGCTCGACCGGCGGTGCGAGCGAGTCGGATCTTCCACGTCGGGCGATGCGCGAAGTCCGACTCGCGGTGCCGCGATGGCGGCGTGCGGTTGCCTTGCTCGATCCGATCGCCTGGCTCCGCGTCCGCTGACGGCAAGGCGCCGGAGCCACTCGAACGGACAGCGCTGCTACGATTGGCAGAATGGACCGATCTCCCACGTCCTCATCGCCTCCAGCAGCCGACGACCAGCGCGAGACGATCCGTGAGGACGCCCCGCGCCGCGCCGCAAGGGACGCGCCGTGGCCAGGCATCGAGGACTACCGCGAGACCGAGAGCCACCGGGCCGACGAGGTTCGGCGGATCCGTGACGAGGTGCAGCGCGATCGCGATGCGGCGCAGAGCGAGGCGAACGATCCCGCCGCCGATCCTGCAGGCCGCGAGGAGGATCTCGACACCCAGCCGGCACTCGTCCCGATCGGGCTCGACGACACACGACCGATGACTCGGCCGACAGAGATCGCTCCCGGCGTCGACCCAGCCAAATCGACGCGGGCGGAACGGGTCGCACCTGTGCCAACCGAGGCGGAGTTCGAAGAGGCGAACCTGGCGGAGCCCGGCCTCGATCTGGCGATCGACGTGCTGTCGCGGCTCCGCGCTCGGGTGCGTGCCCAGGTCATCGGCCGCGACGACGTGGTCGATCTGGTGTTGGTGGCACTGCTCGCCGACGGTCATGTGCTGCTCGAAGACTTTCCGGGATCCGGCAAGACGACGCTGGCCAAGAGCCTCGGACAGTCCATCGTCGAGGGCATCGAGCAGGTGGAGGTCGCGCCGTTCCGACGCATTCAGTTCACGCCGGACCTGCTGCCGTCGGACGTCACCGGCGTCTCGATCTTCGATGCGCAATCTCAGCGCTTCTACTTCCGCCGCGGACCGATCTTCGCCCACGTCGTGCTCGCCGACGAAATCAATCGCACCTCGCCCAAGGTGCAGGCGGCGATGCTCGAAGCGATGGCCGAGAAGCAGGTGACCGTCGACAACGTCACCTACCGCCTCGACGATCTCTTTTTCGTCATCGCCACGCAGAATCCTCTCGACCTCGCCGGCACCTATCCGCTGCCTGTGGCGCAGCTCGATCGCTTCCTTTTCAAGATCCGAATGGAGCACATCGACCGCCAGGCCGAGCTCGAGGTCCTCGAGACCTTCCGCACGCGCCGCGACACGCGACGCACGGACCTGCGGAAAGTGAGCCGCGCTGAGGTGTTGGCAGCGCGGCAGGCGATCGATCGACACGTGCACCTCGACGAGAGGATTCGGCATGCCCTGGTCGACCTGGCGCAGGCGCTGCGCAACGATGAGCGGGTGCTCCAGGGCTGCTCGACCCGCAGTCTGGTGGTCATGCTGCCGGCCCTGGCGGCGCTCGCCGCGCTGCGCGGACGCGACTACGTCAACGCCGACGACGTCGAGCACCTGGCGCCACGCGTCCTCGGCCACCGCTTGGAGCTGGCTCCGGGCGCCGGCGAGGCCGAAGACGTGCTGACCGACGCGCTCGGCGACGCCGTCGAGGAGCTGGCGCGCTCGACGCTTCGCCGATGACCGCACGGCGCCCACGACGAGCGCTTGGCCATCGCCTGCCGGCCGGCCTGGTCGGCGCCGGCCTGCTCGCCTTGGCGCTCAACGCCCTCGGACCCCACGTCGGAGGCGCAGCCGCGCCGGCCCTGGCGCAGCGCAGCGCCCTCGAAGCCGCCACGATCGACGAGCTGGCCGCGCGTCGGCTCGCGGCCGAGCTGCGCGACGGCGACCTCGACGCCGTCTCCCCGGCTGCCTTCGACGAGACGATCTGGGCCGAGGCAGCGCTGTCGGCGGTTCGCAGCCGACGCTATGTGCGCGCCCGTGAGCTGGCCGAAGACATCCTGCAGATCGATCCCGCGTCGGTGCCGGGCGACGTTCTGATCGGCATGGTCTTCCACCGCGGCGAGGGCAGCCTGCCGCGAGCGCTCTATCACCTCGACCGCGCGCGTGAGCGGATCGAGACCGGTTGGGGTCCAACGCCGACCGATGACGGTCCGTGGCGGTGGCATGCCCTCGCGCTGAGCGAGCTGGCGATGGTCACGGGCGAGATGGGCCGCCACGAACGGCGGGTCGAGCTGCTGCGCCAGCGCGCGGCGCTCTATGCGCCGTCCTATCCGGCCGACCTCGGCTGGCCGCTCATGCGACTCCGACGTTACGACGCGGCGCGGGAGGTGGTCGAGACCGCCTTGGCGAGCGAGGACGAGGCGCAGATCTCGATGGCCCTCACCGCCCTCTGCGCCATCGAGGCCGAGCAGCAGCGACGGGTCGAAAGCTACGAGGCCTGCCGCGCCGCCGCCGATCACGAGCGCACGTCGGCCTTCGTCGGCCCGACTTCGTTCACCAACGCCGCTGAGGCGGCGATCGGCCTGCTGCGCTTCGACGAGGTCGAGCGTTTGCTGCTCGAAGGCAGCGAGCACTTCGCCTTCGGCGCGGTCGCCAATCCTTGGCTCGACCTGGTCCATCTCTACCTCGCACAGGGCCGCACGGCAGAGGCCCTCGACGCGGTGCGGCGCATGCGCGACTGGCGACTGCGCCAGCCGGCCTTTCTCGATGAGCAGAATCGAGCTGAAACGCAGATGGCCGCCGCCGCGTTCTTGATCGTCGCCGGCCGTGGCCAGGAGGCCGCCGAGCTGACCCGCCGCATCCTGCAGCGGCCCGACCGCACCGGCTTCACGTCCTCAGAAAGCGAGCAGATGGAGGCCGCCGCCGCGGTGCTCGACGCGGTCGCCCATCGGCTGGCCGCGGAGGAAGTCGCCGAGCGCGCCGCCGCCAGCCTCTGGCGCGAGCGGCCGGCGCTGTGGGCTCGCGAGACCAGCCTGCGCCTGCGCGCATGGAGCTCATCACGCCGTGCAGCCGCTCTCTCGGCCGACCGCCGACGGCTGCTGGCAACCCTCCGGCCATACCTTGCCGGCTCGCTGGAGCTGCCGGAGTGGCTCGAGCCCGAGATGGTCGACATGCTCGGCGCCGGTGTCGTCGCATCGGCCCTCGACGCTGCGATCGCTGAAGAGAACCTCGACGCCGCCGACGGATACTTCACGGCCGCGCGGGTCGAGATCGTGCGCGGCGCGCCGCTGACCGCGCTCGCGCTCGCCGAGCAGGCCCTTCTTCAACTGCCAGAGTCCGAGGTGCTGCTGCGCGCCCGGATTGCCGCCCGCGGCGCCCAGGCAGCCCGCCGCCTGGGCAACCGCCGTCGCGCGACCGAGCTGCTGGACCAGGCGATGCAGCTCGACCCTGGCGTCGTGCGGCGGCTCGGCGGCGCGCTGACGGTCGTTCTCGAGTCAAACAACACCCCGGCCAGCCGAGCGGCGACGGCCGCGCTCCGGCGTTCCCCCCGCTTCCGGGTCGATCCTGGAGGGGAATTCCGCCTGCGGATCGGAGGTTCCGAAGAACGAGCAGACGGCTGTTTGCTCGGTCTCGCCGCGACCCGGCTGGCGTGCACCTCGGTATCTCGCCGCGCCGGCGAGGACGGCGCAGCGCTCGGGCGCCGACTGGCGATCGAGCTCCAGCGCGCGGCCTTCGCGCCGCGACTCGATCTGACGCAGGCCGACCTCCAATCGCTGGACGGCTCGCCGACAGCCGCCGGCGGGCCGGCCGGTGAGGATCTGCGATCGATTCTCTCGTTCGTGACCGAAGACTGAACGGGACGGACGGCTGAAGACGACCGACGACTGCAGCCGTCTGCCAACTCTTCGACTACCCTCACGACGTGCGAGGACACACCATGACGACCGGACGCGCTTCCTCCCTCGGCCGCTCGATCCGCCGCGCTCACGACGCCAAGGTCTTTCTGAGGCACCTAGCACGCGGCCTCCTGCTCGGCCTGGTCGCTTTCAGCGTCGGCTTGCTGCCGTCTGCTGCGGCGGAGGCGCAGGACGTCGTCCACCAGGGCCGCTGGACCGAGGTCGGATACAAGATCGACGGCAGCTGGTCGATCGTGCGGGACGGAGGCCGTCTGTTTGTCGTCCTCGACGGGGCCTTCTCGACCAAGAAGGCGCCCGATCTCAAGATCTTTTTGACTCCGCGGCCTCTCGCCGAGAACACCAACCGCAACGCCACGCAAGGCTCGTTCCTTGTCGCTCCGCTGGCTTCCAACCGCGGAGCGCAACGCTTCGAGCTGCGGGCAGATCCGGCGGACTACCGCGCCATCATCGTGCACTGCGAGAAGTTCTCGAAGCTGTGGGGCGGCGCGGACCTGAATTGAGGACGCGGTCCAAGCGCTGAGGCGCTCATCCGGCCGACGGCGCAGAACGAAACGGTCTGCGTATGTCCTCTCCAATTCCTGCCGTCCGCCTCCGCCACGTCAACGACGCACCACTGCGCACCGACGGCGAGTTCGTCCTCTATTGGATGATCGCCCACCGCCGGACGACGTGGAACTTCTCCCTCGATCACGCGATCCACCTGGCGAGCGAGGTCGGCAAGCCGCTCGTCGTGCTTGAGGCGCTGCGCTGCGGCTATCAGTGGGCAAGCGATCGAATCCACCGTTTCGTTCTTGACGGAATGGTCGACAACGCGCGGGCATTCGACGACTCGCCGGTTCACTACCTCCCTTATGTCGAGACCACCGACGGTGAGGGCTCCGGGCTGCTCGAGGCTCTCGGGCACCGCGCATGCGCCGTGGTCACCGACGAGTTCCCGAGCTTCTTCTTGCCGCGCATGGTGGCGGCCGCCGGGCGGACACTCGACGTGCGTCTCGACGCCGTGGACAGCAACGGCCTCTACCCGCTGCGCGCCACCGATCGCGTCTTCAAACGCGCTGTCGATCTCCGCCGCACGCTGCAGAAAGAGCTGGGTCCTCACCTCGGGGACGCACCCGCTGCGCGGCCGCTCGCGGACCTCGATCTGCCGCGCCTTGGGAGGCTCCCCTCCGAGATCCTGGACCGCTGGCCAAGCCGCTTCGACTCTTTCAAGCAGGGCGCGCTGCCTGATCTCTCCAGGCTGCCGATCGATCACGCCGTCGCCCCCACCACGGCACGCGGCGGCACCGCGGCAGCGCAGGAGGTCGTCAACCGATTCTTCGACGAGCGCCTGCCACGCTACGCCGACGAGCGCAACGCAGTCGAGGCCCGCGCCACCAGCGAGCTGTCGCCCTACCTGCATTTCGGCTTCGTGTCGGTCCACGATCTCTTTGCGCGGCTGACCGAGCACGAGGGGTGGACTCCCGAGAGGCTCGGCGACACGGCGAACGGCGCGCGCCGCGGCTGGTGGGGCCTGTCGGAGCCGGCCGAGTCATTTCTCGACGAGCTCGTGACCTGGCGGGAGCTGGGCTACCACACGAGCGCGAAGACCGACGACTACCGCTCGTACGAGTCGCTGCCGCAGTGGGCACGCACGACCCTCGAAGAGCATGCCGACGACCCCCGTCCCGAGCGCTACACCCTCGACGAGTTCGAGGCCGCAACCACCGCGGACGACGTGTGGAATGCAGCGCAGCGGGAGCTGGTACGGGATGGACGCATCCACAACTACCTGCGCATGCTGTGGGGCAAGAAGATCCTCCACTGGTCGGACGGCCCACGCGAGGCGCTCGACATCATGATCGAGCTCAACAACAAATACGCGCTCGACGGCCGGAACCCGAACTCGTACAGCGGCATCTTCTGGTGCCTCGGACGCTACGACCGGGCCTGGGGCCCCGAGCGGCCGATCTTCGGCAAGGTGCGCTACATGTCGACCGAGTCGACCCGCCGCAAGCTGCGATTGGCGGACTATCTCCAGCGCTACGGCCCCGACTGACTGCGTCTCGCGGCGTCGCGATCGCTCACCGATCGCGAGCTGCTACGCTGCCGCTGTGCTTGTCTTCCGCCGTCTCGCCACCCTCGGCTTTCTGTTTTTGATCGCCCTCGTCGCGTCGAGCGCAGTCGCCGACTCACCTTGGAAGCGAAAGCAGCTGCCGTCCGTCGGCGCCTTCGACGGCGACTTGGCCAAGGTCGAAGCCGCCATGCGCGACCGCGAGTGGGAGCGGGCCAATCGAAAGGCGGAGAAGCTCGCCAAGCGCGTCCTTCACGACACCCAGCCGACCCTTGACGGGAAGAAGGTGCTGGCGCGCCTGGCGATCGATCGGGCCGCGATCTTCTGGCATCTGGGGGAGCGCGAGGACGCCGAGTGGTACTGGGACATGGCCGCAGCCCTCGATCGACGCACCGCGAGCCGGCTGGACCCGGCGCTCGACGGCGAGGCCACCGACTTCTTCCGCGAGATGAAGCCTCGCTTTCTGAACCAGGTTCCGCCGGGCTTCCAGCCCTTCACCGACTTCGAACGCCCCGGATTCGTGCCACCGACGGAGAATCGCGACGAGCCCCTGCACTTTCCGCGCAGTCTCGGCTACTCCGCGCGCTCCGACG